>DASRRB010000357.1:0-2868 GCA_035695985.1 Planctomycetota bacterium
AGCGTGGAGGAAGGCGCCGAACGTCGTCACGGCGTTCTTCTTCACCAGCGGCGACGGCTCCTTCGCGTCGAGGACGACCTGCAGGTGAGTTGCCCACGCCTTGCGGTCCTCCTCCGCTCCCGGGAAGTACTGGGCGAGCGCGACGCCGAAGCGCAGCGCGAGATCGTCGGGCGCGAGGCGGGCCGCCTTCTCCAGCCACTCGTGCTCGTTCTTGAGCTGGAGCACGCCGCCCTGCCGCGCTGCCGCCTGGAAGTAGCCGAGGTCGAACCAGCACAGCGCCTCGCCGCGCGTGCGTGCCGCGCCATCGCCGGTCGCGGCGGCCGCGAGCAGAGTCCCTTCCGCGAGCTGCGCACGAAACTTCGCCGCCGCCGCCTCGTCCTTGCTCATGAACCAGATCGTGGCGCGGCGCAGCGTCTCCATGTGGACCAGCGGGTCGTCGCTCTTCTCGAGGAGCGTGCGCGTCAGCTTGACCACCTCCTCGGTCGTGAGGTCGCTCTTGATGTCGAACCCGTCGCCGCCGAAGGGCAGCGTCGCGGCACCGCCGACGTCGAGCGGGAAGCAGAGGAGCGGCGAACCAACGGTCCAGGGCGCGACGATCAACGTCCGCGGCGCGACGGCGCGCGCCGGCAGCGCGGCGAGTCCGACGGCGAGCCCGAGCGCAGCGAAACGGGCGGCGAGCATGGGGGGCCTCCTCGAGTTCTTCGGGACCTTCGGAGCGATCCTCGGAACGCGAGGCAGGAGGCGGCGTAAGGGGCGGGCGTTAGCGCGCCGCCCTAAGATGGGCCGCCTTCCTCGGGAGCTGCCATGTTCCTTCGCCTCGGTGCACTCGCGCTGCTCGCCACCGTCGCGGTCGCGCAGCAGTCGGCCGCGCCCTCCGCGGCGCCCTCCGCCGCGTCCGGCCCGGGCGAGGCCGCCGCGCCGCCGCTCGCCCGCCCCGAACCGTTGCCGAAGGAGCATCCGCTGCAGCGCGCGCTCGTCACGATCACGAGCGACGACCTGCGCGACTCCGAGACGTGGCTCGCCGACGACGCGCGCCAGGGCCGCTGCGCGGGCGAACCCGCGTGCGACGAGGCCGCGGATTGGATCGCCGACCGCTTCGACGAGGACGGACTCGAGCCGTGCGGCGTCGACGGCGGCTGGTTCCAGCCCTTCGAGTTCCCGGTGCGCGGCGGCAAGAAGATGGCGACGACGCGCAACGTCGTGGCGCTCCTGCGCGGCAGCGATCCGGTCCTGAAGGACGAATACGTCGTGCTCGGCGGCCACTACGACCACGTCGGGACCTCGGCGAGCGCCGACGCCGGCCGGATCGGCGGCCCGATCGGCGACGACAAGATCTGGAACGGCGCCGACGACAACGCCTCCGGCACGTCGTCGGTCCTGGAGATCGCGCAGGCGCTCGCGCTCGGTGCCGTCCCGACCAAGCGGAGCATCGTCTTCGTCGCCTTCAGCGCGGAAGAGCAGGGGCTGCTCGGCTCGCTCAACTACTGCCAGAACCCGCCCTTCCCGCTCGAGAAGACCGTCGCGATGGTGAACCTCGACATGGTCGGCCGCACGACCAAGACCGGGATCGAGCTCGGCGCGCTCGGCTCGCTGCAGGGCGGCCTCTGGAACCGCCTCTGCGACGCCGCGTGGCGCGCCGCGCCGGAGCTCGACCTCGCCTCCCACCGCCTCGCCTACTCCGAGCCCGGCTCCGACCACCACAGCTTCATCCAGCATTCGGTGCCCGCGCTCTACGTCTTCACCGGGTACCACGACGACTACCACCGCGTCGGCGACTCGGTCGACAAGCTCGACCTGGAGCAGATGGCGAGGATCTGCCGCTTCGTCACGGCGCTCACGGTCGAGCTGGCCGATTGCACCGAGCCGATGAAGTTCGAGATGCCGCGCTTCGAGGGTCGGCAGCGCAAGACGCTCGGCGTCGGCGTGGACGGCGCGCTCGACGCCGCGAAGGCCAAGGCGCTCGGCCTCCCCGACGACCAGGGCGGATACGAGGTGACGAGCATCACCGCCGGCTCGGTCGCGGAGAAGTCGGGCCTCGCCGTCGGCGACGTGATCGTCTCGGTCCACGGCAAGCCGATCTCCTCCGACGATCCGCTGCGCTCGCTGCAGCGGCTGATCGGCGGCGCGCCGTCGAAGAAGGACGTCGAGATCGGCGTGCTGCGCGGCGGCAAGCCGGTGACGCTCATCGCCCGCTGGGAGTAGTGCGCAGGCGCGCGCGCTCGTCGCGGATCCGCGCGGGGATGCGGCCTTCGCGTTCGAGCTTCGCGAACGTCGCGTCATTCAACGACGTCGCGAGCCATTCGAGCAGCGCCCTCTCCCGCGCGACCTGCTGCGCGGCGCCCGGCCCGATCGGCTGGATGTCGGGGAGGTACGCGCCGCGCCAGAGCGACGCGCCTTCGTGGTTGAAGGTGTCGAGCAGCGCCTCGCTCGTCCACGCCTCGGCGCGCCGGTCGTAGAGGAGCTCGACCATCGGCCGGAAGAGCCGCCTCCCCGCTTCGGCGCGCGCACTCTTGTCGGCGCGCGCGGCGTCGAAGAGCGCCACGTCATAGAGCCGTCGTGCCGCCTCGGCCGGCATCGCCATCTGGTCGTAGAAGGCGACGCCGCGCACGTCGGCCGGACCGTCGCATCCGATCGCGACCAGCGTTTCGACGTCTTGCGCGCGCACCTCCCGCCTCAGCCGCTCGCGCACCTCGAGGAGCGCCGCCTCGAGCGCAGGCTTGGGGACGTCACGCCGCTGCTTCAGCGAATCCTCGAGCAGCCCGTCGACCCAGCCCGCATCGCGCTTCACGATCATGATCCAGGGCGCCACGAACGTCGCGTTCCAGTCGCCGTAGATCGCCGCCGCGCCTTTCGGGTGGAGCGCCAGCA
>DASRRB010000358.1:0-7344 GCA_035695985.1 Planctomycetota bacterium
CCGCTTTCCGGCGCGCGCTGCGGCTCCCCTTGCGGTTCGGACGGCTCGCTCACGCTCCCTCACCTGCGATGAAGTCGCGGCGGATCATCGCGTCGCGAACGCAGGTTGCACGCTGAGCCAGGTCGCTCCCACCTGCAGCGCCGCGGCCGCGACGAACGCCGCGCCGCGCGCCGGCCACGACGACGGCTCGCGGGCCCGGAGCGCCGCGACGAGGCCGGCCGCCGCCGCGCCGCCGATCACGAGCGTCAGCGCGATCTCGACGCGCGTGAAGTGTCCCGTGACGATCCGGGCGAGGCCGAGGAGGTAGAGCCAGATCAGGCTCATGATCGCGAGCCAGAAGACGAAGACCGCGAGCGCCGCGAACGGCGTCCAGGTCCGAACGCGCGTCCGCGCGGCGAGGACGGCGACGGCCGGCGCAGCCTGCAGCACGTGACGGAGCGGCGTCCCGCTCACGACGCCGACGAGCAGCAGCCCGACGACCAGGGCGACCAGGCATGCGGAGACCGAGACCCGTGTCATCGCCACGACTCACCGCTTGCGCACGATGCGCGTGTCGGGCTCGAAGCGGATCCGCACGTGCGTCGATCCGACGACGACCTCGCGCGCGACGAGGTCGCGACCCTCGTGGAGGCAGCAGAACTCGTCTTTGGCGAACCGGACCGACACCGTCTGCGGATCGGCTCGCAGTGACCGCCGATCACGCCGCGCGACTTGTACTCGGCCTTCACGACGAACTGTCCATCCGGCGACTCCACCACCGTCGTCTCGACGGTTTTCTCGCCACCAACGCCAAACACGCACGTCCCGAGGCCGAGGAAGACGAAGACGATTGCCACGAAGAAGAGCGCGTCGCTCCCGAGCGAGTTCTTCGAGTACCAGGACGGCATCACGCTCGCCTCACACTTCGGGCGCGTGCGCCTTCCCGGTCGCCGCGACGCCGTCGGGCACCGGCGCACCCGCCGCCGCGCACAGCCGGCGCACGACCTCGGCGAGCTCGGTGTCGGGCGTCGACGCGCCCGCGCTCACGCCGACGACGATCGGGCCGGCGGGGAGCCAGTCGCGCGTCGTGACCTCGCGGCCCGACTTCGGGTCGCGGTGGCGGATCTGCGCGGGCTCGATCGAGGCGGGGTCCTGGACGTGGTAGGTGCCGCGCTTCGCGCGCGCGGCGCGCAGGAGGTTCGCGGTGTTGGAGGAGTCGTAGCCTCCGATCACGACGAAGACGTCGGGGAGCGTCGACTGGGTCAGCTCGATCACGGCGTCCTGGTTGTCCTGCGTCGCGGGGCAAATCGTGTCGAAATCCCGGAATCGGCTGGGCGCCGGCGATGCAGCTGACGCGGTCGTGGGATCGGGGATTTGCGACGTCGATTTCGCGCAGCTGATCGCCGTGGGTTTGGAGTCGCGGGATTTCACTGCCGCAGCGACGCGCTCGGCGATCTCGCGCGACTCGCTGGCGAGCATCGTCGTCTGGTTCACCATGCCGACGCGCTCGAGGTCGCGCTCGGGGTCGAAGCCGGCCGACCACGCGCCGCCGAACGCGGCGCGGAACTCCGCGAGCGTCTTCCCGCCGCGCAGGTACGCGCACAGCGCGTCCGCGTCGTTCATGTCGCGCAGCACGATCCAGCGCCCGCCCTTGCTGTCGACCAGGCTGCAGGTCGCGCGCGTCTCGTCGTGGCCGGGCTGGCCGTGGATCAGCGTCGTGAAGCGGTCCTCGATGTACTTGAGCACGCGGCGGTGCGGCTTCTCGACCCACGGGCAGGTGGTGTCGACGACCTCGCAGCCGATCGCACGCATGCGCTCGAGGTGCTCCACCTCCGCGGAGAAGGCGGGGATGATCACGACGTCGCCGCGCTGCACGCGGTCGAAGCCGCCCGGCTCGGCGAACTTCCCGAAGACGAAGCGGACGCCGTTCTTCAGGAAGTCCTCGTTCACCTTCGGGTTGTGGATGATCTGGTTCAGGAGCCAGAGGCGACGTCCGTTCGCCGTTCCGGTGGACGCGGAGTATCGGCGGATCGCGTCCCAGACCATGGCGACCGCGCGATCGACGCCCCAGCAGAAGCCGAGCTTCTCCGCGAGGCGGACCGTGATGCGGCCGCTCGAGAGCTCGCGGCTCCCCCCGCGCAGCGCGTCGACGAGCGAGCTCTTGTAGCTGTAGCGCTCGTCGGGCGAGCCGTACTGGTCCTGGATCCTCATGGCGGCGCGCGACTCTAGCCGACGCTCGCTCCGCCGCGCGCTTCCGCTGAACGCCCGCGGCGCCTCACGCCGCGCCGTCGACCACCTGCGGCTCGGGCGGCGGCGCGTCGAGCGCGTTGCGGATCACCGCGACGAGGTCGTCGATCCCGAACGGCTTCTGCAGGACGACGCTCCCGACCGGCCGGCGCGCGGCGAGCGCCGGGTCGGCGAACCCGGTCATGAAGACGTAGCGCGTCCCCGGCCGCGACCGCGCGAGGCGGTGCGCCAGCTCGATACCGCTCATGCCCGGCATCACGATGTCGGTCGCGACCAGGTCGACGCGGTGGCGCCCGCCGTTCAGCAGGGCGAGCGCCTCGTCGCCGCGGTTCGCGACCACGACGCGGAAGCCGGCGCGCTCGAGGCCGTCGCGGCTCACGCGGCGCACCAGCGGGTCGTCCTCGACCAGCAGGATCGTCTCCCCGCCGGCGCCGCGCCGCGTCGGGCGCGCCGGCGCGACGGCGGTCGCGGCGGCCGGCTCGGCCTCGGGCAGCCGCACGGTGACGACGGTGCCGTGGTCGGGCGCGCTCTCGATGTCGATCGTCCCGCCGATCTGCGAGACGACGCCGTAGACGGTCGCGAGCCCGAGCCCGGTCCCGGTCTCCTTGGTGGTGAAGAACGGGTCGAACACGCGCTCCTGGGTCGACGTGTCCATGCCGAGCCCCGAGTCGCCGATCGCGAGCTCGATCGTCCGCTCGCTCGAAGATGCCTCGACGCGCGTGCGGCGGCGCGTGACGATGCGCAGCGGCCCGCCGCGCGGCATCGCGTCCCGCGCGTTCAGCACGAGGTTCATCACGACCTGCTCGATCTGGCCGCGGTCGGCGCTGATGAGCGCCGCGCCCTCGACGAGCTCGACGACGAGGTGCACGTCCTCGCGCAGCAGCCGCTCGAACATCGGCTGCATGTCGCGCAGCACCTCGTTCAGGTCGAGCACCTGCGCCGGCGCCGACTGCCGCCGGCTGAAGGCGAGCAGCTGGCGCGTGAGGCGCGCGCCGCGCTCGCCCGCCTTGCGGATCTCGTCGACGTCGGCGCGGCGGGCGTCGTCGGCGGGGAACTGCTTCAGGAGCTGGTCGCCGTAGCCGACCACGACGGTGAGCAGGTTGTTGAAGTCGTGCGCGATGCCGCCGGCGAGGCGGCCGAGCGCCTCGATCCGCTGCGCGCGCGCCAGCTCCTGCTCGAGGCGGCGCTGCGCGGTCACGTCCTCGAACGTCGCGACGTGGTGCGTCACGCGGCCGCCCTCCTCGCGCACCGGCGCGAAGAGGATCGCGGTGCGCAGCGGGACGCGGTCGCCGCGGACGAGGTCGAGCTCGCTGCGGATCGGGCGCTCCTCCGCGACCGCCAGCCGGAACTCCGCGACCGCGGCGGGATCGGCGGAGGCGTGCACGAACTCGGCAGGCAGGATCTCCGAACCCGGCGCGCGGCCGAGCAGCCGCTCGAACGCCGGGCTCGCGTAGACGACCGGCTTGCTGGGCTGGAGCTGGTCGGTGATCACCACCGCCTGGTCGATCGCCTCGAGCGCCTGCTCGCGCACGCGCAGCGCGCGCAGCGACTCGTGGCGCTGCATCTGGTGCGAGAGGAGGCTCGCGATGATCTCGAGCGTGCGCAGCGTCGACGGCTCGACGCGCATCCGCTCGCGCGAGACGAAGGAGATCGCTCCGATCGCGGACTCGCCGTTCAGGAGCGGGACCGAGACGATCGTGTCGTAGACCATCCCGAGCATGTACGGATGGGCGACCGGCCGCGTGCGCGCCGCGTCGTGCACCACGACCGACACGCCGCGGGTGATCGCCTCGCTGCTCGCCGTCTGCGCGAACGGCAGGTGCACTGGTGCGTGCAGGCCGGGAGCCTGATCGGGGGGGATCCCCTCCGCCAGCGCCGCGCCGACGCACCAGAGGTCGGCGTCGCCCTTCCGGCCGAGCACGATCCCGACCGTGGGGAAACTCGTGCAGCGCACCAGGAGGCGCGGCAGCTCGCGGTAGATCTCGGCGATCGAGGTCGCCTCGATCAGCAGTCGCGACACCTGGCCGATCGACTCGCGCTCGAGCTGCGTGCGCCGCTCGTCGGTCATGTCGACCATCACGCCGACCAGCCGCGGCGGCCGTCCGTCCGCGGCCGGCCAGACGCGCACGTGGTCGCGGATCCAGACGGTGCGGCCGTCCGCCGTGCGCATGCGGTACTCGAGCGAGTGGTCCTCGCCGCGCAGCGTCGCCTCGACGCACGCCTTGCGCGTCGCCTCGCGCTCGTCGGGGTGGATCAGGCTCCAGAAGAACTCGGGGTCGGCGAGCCAGCGGTCGGTCGGGAAGCCGAGCAGCGTCTCGGCGTACGCGCTGACGTAGAGGAAGCGGAAGGTCGCGACCTCGACCTCCCAGACGATGACTGGGATCTGGTCGATCGATGAGTCGGGGGAAGCCGGAGCCGGAACTGGAAACGCCATCGAAATGCATCCTCGCGACCGACGGCGGAGCCATCGTAGGTGCGACCGCACGGACCGTCGGGTCAGGAAGACCCCTCGGTCGCATGAGGGCGAACCATCAGCGGGTCTTTCGCACCTTCGTGTCGTTCGGCCGCGGCCGCGTCCCGCGCCACGGCGCGCCCCCGTGAAGCGACCGTGAAGGAGAGCCGTCCGGCCGCGCCGTTAGGATCGCCGGAACGATGAAGGGTCTCCTGCGAGCGGCGCTGCTCGGCGCGGCGGCCGTCGCCTCGGTCGAGTGCGACGCGGCGAAGCGGCGCGTGAACGTGCTGATCGTGTCGATCGACACGCTGCGTGCGGACCATCTCGGCTGCCACGGCTACGCGCCCTACGCGGAACCGGTCTCGCCGCACATCGACGCGCTCGCGCGCGCCGGCCTCGACTTCACGCGCTGCTCGACCGCGCGCGGCCAGACGGCGCCCTCGCTCGGCTCGCTGATGACCGGGCTCTACCCGTCGCGCCACGGCGTGCTGGACAACGGCGTGCCGTTCCGCGCGGGGACGCGCTCGCTCGCTCAGGAGCTGATGGCGGCGGGCTACGACGCGCGCGCGTTCGTCGGCTTCCTGCCCGGCAGCCGCAACGGCCGCGCGACGCTCGGCATCCCGCCCGACCACGTCTTCGACGCGATGGCGCGGCACAAGGAGTGGGCCTACTCGCGCTGCGACGAGGCGGCGGAGCAGGCGTTCACGAGCTTCGTGTCGGCGCGCAAGGACGCGGAGAAGCCCTTCTTCGCGTGGGTCCACTTCTTCGACGTCCACCAGCCCTACACGCCGCCGCCGCCGTACGACACCGTCTTCGCCGGCGACTATCGCGGCGCGCTGCGCCTGCCGGCCGGCGCCGCGTCGCCGGAAGCGCGCGAGCGCTGGTTCCAGGAGCACGTCGAGCCCGCGATGAACGCGCGCATGGTCGCGCGCGCGCCGCTCGACGCGGCCGACGCGAAGTACCTGGTCGCGCTCTACGACGGCGGCGTGCGCGCGACCGACGAGCGGGTGGGGAGGATGGTCGCGGCGCTGGAGAAGGCGGGGCTCGCCGGCGACACGCTCATGATCGTCACCGCCGACCACGGCGAGGAGCTCGGCCAGCACAACGCCTTCTGGTTCCACGGCAATTCGGTGCACGAGCCGGTGCTCCACATCCCCTTGATCGTGAAGGGGCCGGGCGTGCGCGCCGGCCGCTGCGACGCCCTGATCCAGAACGTCGACGTGATGCCGACGCTGCTCGAACGGCTCGGTGCGACAGCGCCCGCGGCGAGCGACGGCGTCTCCTTCGCGGCGCTGCTGCGCGAGGAGAAGTCCGCCGCGCCGCGCGCCGTCGCCTGGTCGGAGTGGCAGGACCTGATCCTCGGCGCGCGCACCGCCGAGCGGCGCTTCGTCTTCAACCCGCGCGGCGCCCACCCGAAGAAGCCGCCCTACTTCTCCGTCCCCGACGACCCGGGCTACTTCGTCGACTGCGCCGAGCTCTACGACGTGGTCGCCGATCCGCTCGAGCTGCGAAACGTCTGGGATCGCGACAAGGAGGCGGCCGAGGCGCTGCGCGCGCAGGTCGTCGCGGAGTTCGAGCGGCGCGGCTTCGGCGGACGCGGGCTCCCGCGCGATCCGGCCGAGCCGGTCGATCCGGAGACGGCGAAGCGGCTGCTCGAGATCGGCTACGAGCAGGCCGACTCGGAGCGCCGCGACGTCGTCTTCGATCCGGGAAGTTGCGAACATAAGTGACTCCCGATCGTAGGGGCGTTCCACCGACCGGAGCTCCCATGGCGACTCTCTCCCGCCTCCTGCGCGCCCTGCCGCTCGCCGCCGCCGTCCTCGGCGTCGTCACGCCGTCCGCGCCCGCCCGCAGCGCCGAGACGCTGAAGACCTTCGACGCGTGCCTCAAGTACGTGCGCAACGTCCCGCACAACCGCGCGCGCACCGACGTCGACTGGGACGGGCTGCGCGAGAAGTGGCGGCCGCAGGCCGACGCCGTCGAACCGGGCGAGCCATTGCGCGCGGTGCTGAACGAGATGCTCGTCGAGGTCGGCGCTTCGCACACGGCCGTGCTCGACCCCGAGGTCTACGAGCAGATGATGTCCGAGCTGCAGGGCAAGCCGTCGCCCTCCTTCGGGTTCATGCTGGAGGAGATGCGGCCGGGGCAGCTCTTCGTGCGCGCGCTGCACGAGGGCGGGCCGGCGGAGCGGGCGGGTCTCGTCCTCGGCGACGAGATCGTCGAGATCGACTTCGACGAGGCGCTCGCGAGCGACGCGCTCGTCGACGCCGGGTACGACCCGGCGAGCGACCGCACGCGCCTCTTCTTCCTGCGGCCGAGCGTGGAGTCGGTCGATCTCCTGGTGCGCTCGAAGCGGAACGGGCCGACGCGCGCGGTCGCGATCGAGGCCGAGCCGACCTCGGGCCTCGAGGCGGGCCGGCGCAGCGTGCGCGTCGTCGAACGCGGCGGCAGGAAGATCGGCGTGCTGCACTTGTGGATGGTGGCGCGCGGCGCCGGGAAGTTCGTGCGCGAGTCCCTCGCCGGCGAGCTCGCCGGCTGCGACGCGCTGGTCGTCGACCTGCGCGGCCGCGGCGGCTTCGCCGACGAGATCCCGGGCCTCCTCGCGCCGTTCCGGGAGAAGGGCGGCGTCCCGGCGCTCTGGACCAGGCCGGTCGTTTTCCTCGTCG
>DASRRB010000359.1:0-6048 GCA_035695985.1 Planctomycetota bacterium
GGCCGCGCAGCTCGACCGATCCGGCGGCGATGCGGCCGCCCGGCGGCGCCAGCGCGAGCAGCGCCAGCGCAGTGACCGACTTCCCGCAGCCCGACTCGCCGACCAGCCCGAGCGTCCCGCCCTCGGCGACGTCGAAGCTCACGCCGTCGACCGCGCGGGCCTTTCCGACGGGGCCGCCGAGGCCGTCCGGGCCGTCGAATTCGACGACCAGGTCGCGCACGCGCAGCAGCGGCGCGCTCACGCCCCGCTCCCGCGCGGCGCCGCCGGCCGGCGGCGCAGCGCCGAGGACCGGCCGCGCAGCGATTCACCCAGTGCGTTGACGCCGATGACCACGAGGAAGATCGTCGTGCCGGGCAGGAGCGCGATCCAGGGCGCCGTCTCGAGCACCCCCTTGCCCTCCGCCAGCATCTGCCCGAGCGACGGCGTCGGCGGCGGGACGCCGAAGCCGAGGAAGCTCAGCGTGAACTCGGCGAGCAGCGCGCCCGCGACGCCGAAGGTCGCCGCGACCGCCAGCGGCTCGAGCGCGTTCGGCAGGAGGTGGCGCAGCGCGAGCCGCCACGCCGGGACGCCGAGCGCGCGCGCCGCCACGACGAACTCCTCGCCGTGCAGCCGCAGGAACTCGGCGCGCGCGATCTGCGCCGTCGTCGTCCAGCCGACCACGCCGAGCAGCAGCGCGAGCGTGGTGCGGCCGTGCGGCAGGTAGGCGAAGACGACCAGCACCAGGAACATCTGCGGGAAGCAGAGGAAGACCTCGACGACGCGCATCAGCGCGAGGTCGACGAACCCGCGCCACGCGCCGCACGCGAGCCCCACCAGCAGCCCGAGCCCGAGCGCCACCGCCGTCGCCGCCACGGCGGTCGCGAGCGAGACGCGCATGCCGTGCAGGAGGCGCGCCGCGACGTCGCGCGCGCTCCCGTCGGTCCCGAGCCAGTGGCGCGCGGAGGGCGGCGCCGGCAGAACGCCCGCGGTGATCGCGACGTCGTCCGACTCGAGCGGACCGAAGCCGACCGGCGTCGGGACCACGGTCGCGCGACCGGCGGCGCGCGCCGCCCGCCAGTCGAGCTCGTCGAGGTTCGCCCGGCCGCCGCCGCAGCACGCGAGCAGCGAGAAGCCGAGCGCGCCCGCGGCCGCCACGAGGACGCCGGCCCGGCGACCGCGCCGTCGCGCCGCCACCGCGAACGCGGCGCAGATCCCGGCCAGCAGCAGGAACCAGAGGCGGTCCTCGCCCGAGAGACAGCGCAGCACCGGGAAGCGCAGCTCGCCGGCGAAGCGGCCGGCGAGCGGGAGCTCGTGCGCCAGCAGCGGCGCGAGCGCCGCCGCCGCCACCAGCGCGAACGCGCCGCCGATCGCGCCGCGTTTCATGCGACGCGCACGCGCCGGTCGAGCAGCGCCTGGATGACGTCGGCGAGCAGGAAGCCCGCCATGGCGGCGACCCCCACCACCACCGAGACCGCCATCACCGTCGGGTAGTCGCGCGCCAGGATCGCGTCGGCCGCGAGCTGCCCCATGCCGGGCAGGCTGAACAGCTTCTCGACCGTCACGCTGCCGACGACGAGGAACGGGACGATCTGCCCGAGCAGGGCGACGATCGGGAGGATGCCGCCGCGCAGCGCGTGGACGAAGAGGCGGCGCCACTCGGGGATGCCGCGCGCCGCCGCCGCGACCATGAACGGCCGCGCCAGCTCGTCGAGCATCCCGGCGCGCGCGTAGCGGGCGATGCCCGGCAGCCCGGCCAGCGCGATGCACGCGACCGGAAGCACCGCGTGGCGGACCAGGTCGAGCGCGCCGGCGAGGCCGTGGTCGGGCGCGTCGGGGGAACGCAGCCCGATCATCGGGAGGAGGCGCAGCGGCCCGACGCAGAGGAGCTTCATCAGCAGCGTGCCGAGCAGCAGCAGCGGCGCGGAGTGCAGCAGGAAGAGCAGCGTGCCCGTCGCCTTCTCCCGGCGCGTGCCGGCCCGCGCGGCGCACCAGACGCCGAGCGGGACGCCGATCCCGAGCATGAGCGTCACGCTGGCGAGCTGGAGCCAGAACGTGACCTGCAGCGCGGCGCCGACCTTCGCCGCCACCGGCTCCGGCGCGATTCCGAGCGTCGTCCCGAAATCGAGCGTCGCGAAGCGGCGCAGCCACTCGAAGTACTGCGCCGGCAACGGCCGGTCGAGGCCGAGCAGGTGCTGCATCGCCTCGATCTCCTGCGGCGAGACGCGCGCCTGCGAATGCGAGTCGAGCAGGCTGCTGAACGGGCCGCCGGGCGCGAGTCGCGAGAGCAGGAAGGTGACGAGCGACAGGCCGACGAGCGTCGGCACGCAGAGCAGCAGGCGGCGCAGCAGCCAGATCCTCACGGGGTCAGGGCGCCGAGAACCACCAGTCGAACCAGCGTGCGCCGAGACGGTGGACCTTCACGTTGCGCAGCTTCGTCGTCGCGAGCACGAGCGACTGCGGATTGAACAGGAACGTCGCAGGCTGGTCCTCGGCGATCCGCCGGTGCAGCTCGTGCGCGATCGCGATCCGCTTGTCGCGATCGAACTCGCGGCGCCAGCTCTCGATGAGGCGGTCGCAGTCGGCGCTGCGGTATCCGAAGTAGTTGCGGCCGTGCTCGATCGAATGGGAGTGGAAGCGCTCGAACAGGTCGTCCTCGGACGGGTCCCCCCCCCATCCGACTTCCGCGCCGTCGAATTCGTGCTTCGGCAAGTCGGACGAGAAGAGCTGCTGTGAATTGACGACCTTGATCGACATCGTGACGCCGGCGCGCTTCAGCTTCTCCTGGAACCAGAGATTGCCCGCGTCGAGCGCCGGCGTCGTCGTCTCCGGGACGGAGAGCTCGAAGCGGAACGGCTTCCCGTCCTTGTCGAGCACGCCATCTCCGTCGCTGTCCGCGAATCCCGCTTCCGCGAGCAACTTCGCCGCTTGCGCCGCATCGCACGGCAGCGGTTCGATTGCGGGATCGAGTTCCGGCGCCCCTCCCGGCCACGGCCCGCTCAGCACGATGGCGTGTCCGAGGTACTTCGCGTCGCGCACCTGCTGACGCGGGAAGAGGAGCGTCATCGCGCGCCGCACGCGGGCGTCGCCGAACGGGAAGCGGTCGTGGTTCCACGCGATGTAGATGCACTGCGTGAGAAAGAACTCGTGGAAGGTCGCGAGATCCGACCACTTCGGATCCTTCTTCAGCGACTCCCAGCGCGTGACGTCGTTGACGTTGGTGATCGTGAGCTCGCCGTGCTCGAAGAGATCGGGCAACTGGCTCACGTCCTTCACGAACCGGATGCGCATCCGATCGGGGTAGTAGGGCATGCGGTCGGCGGCGAACCAATCCGGATTGCGCTCGAGCTCGACGTACTCCTTCTCGCGCCAGGCGACGAGGCGGTACGGCCCGTAGCCGACGGGGGCGCGGCCGAGCGGATCGGCGGCGAATTTCGCCGGATCGTGCTCGCAGAGGTGCGCCGGCATCAGCCGGAAGTTCGTCCCGAATTCGTACTCCGTCTTGAAGTAGGGCTCCTTCACCTCGACGACGAACGAGCTGCGGTCGAGCGCCTTGACCGACTTGACGGCCGACAGCGCGCCGCGCGCCGCGAGCGCGGGCACGCTCGGATCGCTCAGCATCTTCCAGGAGAATTCGACGTCCGCGGACGTCACCTCGACGGGCGTCCCGTCGGCGAGGCCGCGCTGCCACTTCACGCCGGGCCGCAGCTTCCACGTGTAGGTGAGGCGGTCCGCGGAGATCACCGGCCGCTCCGCCGCGAGCAGCGGCACGAGCTCGAGCGTGTCGGGATCGAGGTCGATCAGCGGCGGGAAGAGGAAGAGGCGGCAGAGCGCTTCCTCGTACACGGTGCCGCGCGTCACGTTGTTCAGCGTCTTGTATTCGGCCGTGACCGACTGCGTGAGCGTCCCTCCGCGCCGCGGCTCCTCGCTCGAGCCGCCGCGCAGGCTGCGCCGTCCGGCGTCCGAGGCGGCGATGGAGCGCGGCGCCGCGACGTCCTCGCCGGCGCCGGACGACGTCGCGTGGACCGCCTTCGCGGGCGCCGGGTGGATGAACCCGCGCGAGACCAGCGTCGCGGCGGCGAGGGCCACGACCCAGGTTGCAGCGCCGCTCCGTTCGCCCTTCCGTTGCAAGTCGAGGGTCCCTCGCGAGGCGGGCCGCCCGTCCTGGCGGCGTCCGCCTCCCTATGCCGCCCGCCTCAACCGAGTCACGCCCCCGCCGGGCGCGCGGCCGCGGGGACCACGTCGACCCGCGCCGCCGCCCGGATCAGCTCCTTCAAGCGCACGGTCGTCTCGGCCGCGGACGCGCGCAGCCGCGCGGCCCGCCCGAACGTCGCGAGCGGATCGCCGTGGCGCGCCGCGCCGTCGGCGAGTTCGGCCGCGAGGCGCGCCGGGTCGGCGGCGGTCGCGTCGGCCCGCTGGACGATGCGAGCGATCGCCGCTTCGACCTGTCCACCATCGATGGCTTCGGCCGCTGCACAGGCGCCGTCGAGCGCGCCGGCGAGCGCCGTCACCTCCGCCGCCTCGCCCGCGAAGCCGACCAGCGCCCCTTGTGAAGTGGCGACGACGTGGGTGGCGTCGCTTCCGGTGCGCGCCTCGAGCCAGGCGACGGCGAGCGCCATGAGGTCGCCGCGCTCGTCGGCGCGCCAAGGCAGACGGACGCCCGCCTCTCCGCCGCTCGCGCCGGCGGGAGCGTCGACGCGGCGCGCGCTCCGCGGCATCGGCTCGCGCGGGTCGCGCGGGGCGACGCCGCGGGCGCGCGGGAGCGTGGCGAAGGCGTGGAGCGCGGCGAGCTCGAGCGCGGCCGGCGTCCCCGGCCCGACCAAGGCCACCACCGCGCCCTCGCTGCCGACGCGATCGGAGAGGAAGGTCTTGAGCTCGTCGCGCGTGCGGCGCGTCGCGGTCGCGATCGCGCCGCCGTCGCGCGTGGTCGGGTAGGCGGTCTCGCGCAGCCGGTCGAGGACGCTCCCCGGCTCGACCTTGCGCTGCTCCAGGAACCGGTTGAAGCGCTCCTCCTCGACGCCGTCGGCGACGAGTCGCTTGGCGAGCTCCGCGAGCCCCGCCTCGACTCCGTCGGCCGGGAGCGACGCGAAGAAGCGCGTCGAGTCGCCGACCACCACGCTGCTCCAGCGCGGCAGCTCGAACGTCGCATGTCCGGCCGCGAAGGCGGCCCACCCGCTGCCGGGGGTGCCGGCGTCGTTGGCGTAGCCGACCGGGAGCGCGACCACGACGGCGACGGTCGGTGCGGCCGCCTGAGTGCTGGCCCCGCCGGCGGCCGCGCTCGACACGACGAAGACGCGCATCCCCGCTTCGAGGCTCGCCTCGTGGATCTTCGGCGGCGACGCGGCGCCGCTCCCGTCCAGAACGACGGCGGCCCCGAGGACGAGTTCAGCGAGGTGCATGCGGGGCCGCCAGGGCGATCGCCTCGATCTCGACCAGCGCGCCCTTCGGCAGGGCCGTCACGGCGACGGTCGCGCGCGCCGGACGGTGCGTCCCGAAGAACTCGGCGTAGACCTGGTTCATGCCGGGGAAGTGGTCCATGGTGGTGAGGAAGACGGTCGTCTTCACGACGCGGTCGGGTCCGCTCCCGGCGGCGGCGAGGACGGCGGCGAGGTTCTTCAGCGCGCGGCGCGTCTGCGCGGCGACGTCGCTCCCCTCGAGCTTTCCGGAGGCGCCGGGCTCGAGCGCGACCTGCCCCGAGCAGAAGACGAGGCCGCCGGCGACGATCGCCTGCGAGTAGGGGCCGATCGCCTGCGGCGCCTGCTCCGTCGCGACGCTCCGGATTGCTTCACCCCCCATGGGACCGCCCCTCCTGCCGGAGCCTCTGGATCACCTCGGCCCGGATGCACTCGGGCACCAGCCCTTCGAGGGTGGCGCCGAATCGGCCCGCCTCTCGGACCAGGTTCGCCGACACGAATGAATAAGGAAGGGACGGCATCACGAAGACCGTCTCCACGTCCCCCGCCAGGTGGCGGTTCATGTGCGCCATCGAGAGCTCGTATTCGAAATCCCCCGCGCCGCGCACGCCGCGCAGGAGGCAGCTCGCCCCGACTTTCCGCGCGCACTCGACGGCGA
>DASRRB010000360.1:0-21800 GCA_035695985.1 Planctomycetota bacterium
CCGCCCCCGCCCGTCGCGCGCCCAACCACGCCCCCTGCTCCCCGCGCCCGCTTCACCCGCGTTCTCGACGTCCGCTCCAGTTCCAAGCCGCGGCGCCGTGCCTACTCGACGTAGACGAACTCGTGCGCGCCGAAGAGCGCCTGGCAGAAGTCGACGCGTGCCAGTGCGCCGGCGGGCGAGCGGCCCTCGGCGGCGATCCGGGCCGCCTGCTCGGCGAGGAAAGCGGTCGCGTCGGCGAGCTCCTCGGCGGTCGGCGCGCGCTGGAACGCGAGCGCGTACGCGCCGCGCACGAAGTCCGCCGGGTCGGGCCGGTCGTCGAGCCGCCGCGCGAACGCCGCGGACCAGTCGCGCACGGCCGGGTGGTTCATGAGAAAGAGCGACTGCGGCGCGACCGTGGTCACCTGGCGGCGGCCGACGCCCGAGAGCGCGTTGGGGGCGTCGAAGAGCGAGAGCATCGGGACGAGGCGGCTGCGCTTGACGAAGAGGTAGACGCTGCGGCGCGGATCCGCGACGTCGCGCACGCTCTCGCCGAAGCGGCGCGCGTCGAGCCGGCCGCTCACCGCGAGCATCGCGTCGCGCACCGCCTCCGCCTCGAGCCGGCGCGCGGAGTGGCGCGAAAAGAGGCGCTCGTCGGGGTCCACGGCGTGCACCGCCTCGTCGCCGCCCGCTTCGAGGTAGACGCGGCTCGTCATGAGCAGGGCGACGACGTGCTTCACGCTCCAGCCGCTCTCCACCAGCTCGCACGCGAGCCACTCGAGCAGCTCGGGATGGCTCGGCGCATCGCCCGTCGACCCGAAGTCGGAGGGGGTCGCGACGATCCCGCGCCCGAAGAGGTGTTGCCAGATCCGGTTGACGCAGACGCGCGCGAGCAGGCTGCCCGCGCCGTCGTCGACGTCGGTGAGCCAGCGCGCGAGCGCGGCGCGGTCCCCCGGCGTGCGCGCGCCGGCCGGCGCCGCCACGCGCCAGCGCCGCTCGGGCTCCTCGCCGCGCGTCAGCACCTGCAGGAACGCCGGCGTCGCGACCTCGAGCTTCTGGCCCGGGTCGCCGCGCTTCAGGAAGTGGGTCGCCTCGAGGAAGTCGCCCCCCTGCGTGTGGAGGCGGATCGCCGGCACGCCCTCGCTGCAGATCTGCGCCTTCTGCGTCTTCGGCTGCGGTCGCCGAGCCTCGTGCGCCGCGACGGCGTCGTGGAGCGCGCGCCAGTCGGGATCGCGCTCGCGCACGAGCTTCTCGAGCAGTGCGCGATCGGCGGGCGTCGGATGGGCGAGGCGCGTGAACGCCGCGGCGACGGCGGCGCGGCGCGACGGCGCGTGCAGGTCGGCGGTGGCGTCCGCCGCGAGCGAGACGCGCAGCCGGCCGATCGAGTGGCCGACGTTCGTGTCGAAGTGGAGCGTGAGCTCGAGGACGCCGCCGCGCCCCGGATCGAGAGGAGTGGCGAGCTCGAAGGCCGCGGCGTGGTCGCGCCCGAACTGCGGATCGACGGCCCAGCAGGGGGAGTCGGGCGCGTCGACGCCGTCGATCGCCGCGGACGCCGGCAGCCCCGCCTGGTCGAAGGTCGAGCGCGCGCGCGCGAAGGCGACCGGATCGCTCTTCGGCGGATCGTCGCCCGGCCGGTCGCCCGATCGGTCATGGTCCGTGAACGTCGCGGTGAGCTCGGTCAGCCCGAAGTTCCCGTTGTCGGCGCGGCCCGGGCCGCCGTGCGGCAGCGACGGATCGGCGAGCGCCTCGATCCGCACCGCCGCGACGGCCGACGCGCCGTCGGCGCGGCCCTCGAATCCGACGTCGGTGCGACCGTCGAAGAGACGATCGACCTCGATCCGGAAGCGATACGCGTCGTGCTCGGCGCGCTCGCCCTCGGCGACCCACGAGTCGTCGTCCTTGCCGGTGAAGGTCGCTCCGCCGGTCGAGACGATCGCGCCGGCCGGTTGCACGACGACCCACGGCGCCGCCGCCGATTCTTCGGACAGCGCCTTCGCGACGTCGGCCTGCTTCGCCCCCAGCCACGCGTCGACGCGTCCCGGCAGGTCGTGCTTCTCGAAGTCGGCGAGCGCCTCGGCGAGCGGCGCGTGCTCCTCCTCCCAGCGCGCCGTCTGGGCGCGCCACTCCGCCGCGTTCGTCACGACGTCGAAGTCGCTGCGCACCGTCTTCGTGAAGGTCGCGACCATCCGGTAGTAGTCGCGCGTCGGGATCGGGTCGAACTTGTGGTCGTGGCAGCGCGCGCAGCCGACGGTCAGGCCGAGCATCGACGTGCCGATCGTCGCGACGACGTCGTCGAGCTCGTCGTAGCGCTCCTTCTCGACCTGGCTCGCGGTGATCTGCGTCGCGTGCACGCCGCAGCCGAGGAAGCCGGTCGCGTACCACGCCTCGGGATCCTCGGGCGAGAGCTCGTCGCCGGCGATCTGCCAGCGGACGAACTCGTCGAACGGCAGGTCGCGCTCGAGCGCGCGGATCACGAAGTCGCGGTAGGTCCACGCGTTCGGCCGGTCGGTGTCGTGCTCGAAGCCGTGGCTCTCCGCGTAACGCGCCACGTCGAGCCAATGCCTCCCCCACCGCTCGCCGAAGCGCGGATCGGCGAGCAGCTGCCCGACCCGTCGCGGCCAGGCGTCCGGGGCCGCGTCGGCCTCGAAGCGCGCGACCTCTTCCGGCGTCGGCGGCTCGCCGAGCAGGTCGAACCACGCCCGCCGCGCCAGCACGCGCCGCGGCGCGTCGCCCGCCGGCGCCGCGTGCGCCGCCTCGAGCTTCGCGCGGACGAAGCGGTCGACCGGAGTGCGGCACCACGCCGCGTCGGCGACGTCGGGCGGCGCGGGCCGCGCGAGCGTGCGGAACGACCAGAACGCGCGGTCGGCGTCGCTCACCTCGTCGCGCTTGCGCGCGCCCGGCTTGCCGGCGGCCTCGGGCTCCTTGGCGCCGAGCGGCGCCGCGTAGGGCGCGCCGAGGTCGATCCAGTCGGAGAGCTTCGCGATCTCCTCGTCGGGCATCGACGCCGACTTGAACGGCATCGCCGGCGCCTCTTCGTGACGCACGAGCTTCAGCAGCCGGCTCTCCTTGGCGTCGAACGGCTCGACCACGCCGCCGTTCTTGCTGCCCGCGAGCAGCCCCTCGCGCGTCGTCAGGTCGAACTGCCCGCGCACCACCTCGCCGCCGTGGCACTTGAGGCAGCGCGCGACGAGGATCGGCCCGACCTCGTCCTTGAAGAGCTTCGTGCCGCGCTCGAGGCGCTCGGCGTGGTCGGACGGGACGGCGTGCTGCTGGCCGCGCGCCTCGGCGGCGAGCAGCGCCGCGCAAACAACCGGGGCGGCGAAGGAGGCGACGCGGGCGTGCATGCGCGCCGCCATCGGCTCACTCCTTCGCCGACTCGAAGACGAGGGTGAAGAGCGCCGAGGTCGAGACGAGGTAGCGGCCGCTCACCGCGAGGTCGCCGAAGCCGGCGACGTCGGGCGGCGGCTGGCCGAGGCGCTCGGGCAGGCCGATCGGCCGGTCGTAGAAGCTCCCCTCGCGCGCGAGCACGATCGGGTAGACGACGTGGTCGGTCGCGACGAACAGGTGGCGCCGCGTGAGCACCGGCACGCCGGCGATCCGCTCGCCCGCCGGCAGCGTGACCGAGGTCCAGCGCGGCACGCCGTCGTGGTCGGTCGCCTCGACGAACCAGCGCGGCGCTCCCGGCTCGCCGACGCGCCGGACGAAGTAGAGGGAGTCGGCGGTCGCGCCGACCAGGGCGACGCGCGAGTCCCGCTGGACCGGCTCGTTCAGGATCAGGTCGCCGCGTGCGTCGGGCCAGCGCGCGAAGACGTAGGCGTAGTTCGAGTCGGACGGCGTCGCCACCACGCGGTCCGCCAGCACGACCGGCGGCCGGCCGATCCAGCCGCCGTTCACGTAGAGGCACGCGCGCGCGAACTTCTCGCTCACCGGCGAGTCGCGCCGGTGGTAGCGGTAGCCCCACACGAACCCGAGGTCGGCGGTGCGCACCGCCGCCATCAGGCCGACGTTGGTGCAGACGAAGGCGACGCCGTCGCGCACGACGACGGGCGACGGCTCGACGCGCCAGAAGATGTCGTTGGTGAGCCGGTCGCTGTACTCCGGCACGTTGGCGGCGCGCGCGAGCAGGAGGTGGCCGGCCGGCGCCCCGCTCTTCGCGTCGAAGGCGAGCAGCGCGACCTCGGTCTCCTTCCCGACCAGGCGCGACGCGCTGACCAGGATCCGGCCGCCGCTCTCGACCGGCGGTCCCGCGAAGACGTAGCCGGCCAGCGCGGTATCACGCGCGAGCTCGGCGCTGGTGACGGCGAACTCGACGTAGCACTCGCGCTTCAGGTCGAAGGCGAAGAGCGCCGTCTCGATGGCGGAGTTCGCCGTCGACGCCGACTCGGCGCCGAACCGCCAGTCGTAGCCGCGCCGCGGCGCCAGGAGCTCGAGCGTGAGGTAGAGGCGGTCGCCGGAGCGCGCGAGGCCGGAGCGGTCGAGCACCGGGACGGCGACGCGCGGATCGAGGTGGAGGTCGAAGTCGAAGCGCAGCGGCGCGAACGCCTCCTCGCCGCCCGCGATGCGCCGCACGTGCAGGCCGTCCGCCTCCACCGTCGCGAGGCGGTCGCCGTCCGGGCCGGGCAGCACGACCGGCGCGCGCGTCGGCAGGTCGCGGCGCGCGTCGCCGGCGTCGCCGAACGGCACCTCCCTGCGCAGGCTGAAGCGCCAGAGATGGTCGGCGTGGCTCAGCTCTCCCGAAGAGCCGAGCGGCGGCTGCGGCCACGCGGCCGCGAAGGTCGGCGCCTCGGAGAGGTCCTCGCGCGGCTCCGGCAGCGGCCGCGCCGCAGCGATCAACTCGTCGAGGCGCGTGACGGTGCCGCCGCGCGCGATCGTCGCGTCGGCGCCGCGCGGCCAGTGCGAGATGGCGCCGTTCGCGAAGCCGCCCGAGCGCGCCTGCGCCTCGAGCAGCCGCGCCGCCGCGACGTTGCGCGCCGCGCCCGGCCACGTGGAGGGCCAGTGGACCAGCCGCTCGAGGTCGGCCGCGGCCGAGCCCGGCTCGCCGGCGAGCAGCTCGCGCACGCCCGACTCGAGCAGCGCGCCCTCCCCCGCCGCTGCCAGCGGATGGCGCAGCGCGAAGGCGCGCAGCGCGTCGCTGTCGTCGAGTCCGGTCGGCGGCGTCGCGCCGCCCGCCGCCGCCTCCTCGCGCGCGAGCTCGGCGCGGATCGGCTCGGGCAGCCGCAGCAGGAAGAACAGCGCGGCCGTCTCGACCGGGACGACCAGTCGCTCGCCGTAGCGGACGAGGCCGCGCGTCTCGCCGCGCAGGAGCTTCACGATCTCGCGCCCCGCCTCCTTGGGCTGCTTCGCACCGAGCTGCTCCTCCGCGCGATAGAAGGCGAGGCGCGCCGCCTCGGCCTCGTCGCCGACGAAGGTCGTGTTGAGGAAGTCCTCGCCTTCGCGGAGGACGATCTCCTGCGCAGCGGTCGGCGCCGCGGCCAGCACGGATGCACAGGCCGCGAGCGACGCGGCGCGGAGCGGCGCGGCACGCACGGCCGGCTCAGCCGCCCGGTTTCGTCGGCGGCGCAACGGCGTCGTCGCCGATCCGGATCAGGACCTCGTTGTTCGGGAGTCCGAGCGAGCCGAACTGCTCGCGGTGCGCGCGCTCGAGCTCGATCGGGTCGGTGATCGCCGCCTCCTTCGCGCCGAGCCGCTCGAGCTCGTCGCGACGCTGCTGCTGCTGATCCAGGAGCTCGACGTGGCGGCGGTCGAGCTCGCGGTTGAGCGCGAGCGCGGGGACCGTCGTCTTCCAGTAGATCAGGACCGCGGCGAGCAGAAGCGCCAGCGTGAGGCCCCAGTCGCGGAAGAGCTGCCTCGGACGCTCCATGGGGGTCTCGACGGCTCCCTAGGTACGGGCGCGGCGCAGCGGGATCCCGTACTGCGCGCCGGCGCCGAGCTCGTCCTCGATCTCGAGGAGGCGATTGTACTTGGCGACGCGGTCGGTGCGGGACAGGCTGCCGGTCTTGATCTGGCCCGAGGAGGTGGCGACGGCGAGGTCGGCGATCGTCGTGTCCTCGGTCTCTCCGGAGCGGTGGCTCATCACCGTCCCGTAGTCGCTGCGGCGCGCGAGCGCGACCGCGTCGAGCGTCTCGCTCAGGCTGCCGATCTGGTTGATCTTCACCAGGATCGCGTTGGCCTGGCCGCCGGAGATGCCGCGCTGGAGGCGGGCGGGGTGGGTCACGAAGAGGTCGTCGCCGACGAGCTGGCACTTCCCGCCGAGCCTCTTCGTGAGGAGCGCCCAGCCCTCCCAGTCGTCCTCGCCGAGACCGTCCTCGATCGAGACGATCGGGTACTTGGCGATCCAGCTCTCGTAGAGGTCGACCATGTCGGCGGCCGAGAGCCCCGCCTTCCCCTCGCCCTCCAGCGCGTAGCGCCCCTTCTCCATCAATTCGTTGCTCGCGACGTCGACGGCGAAGAAGACCTGCTTGCCGGGCGCGTAGCCCGCCTTCTCCACCGCCTGGACCAGGAGCTTCAGCGCCTCCTCGTTGCTCGGCAGGTCGGGCGCGAAGCCGCCCTCGTCGCCGACCGCGGTGTTCAGGTGCTTCGCGGCCAGCACCTTCTTCAATTGATGGAAGATCTCCGCGCCGGCGCGCAGCGCCTCGCGGAACGACGGGAAGCCCGTCGGGTAGACCATGAACTCCTGGAAGTCGAGCTTGTTGTCGGCGTGCGCGCCGCCGTTCAGGACGTTCATCATCGGCATCGGCAGCAGCCGCGCCCCGGCGCCGCCGAGGTAGCGGTAGAGCGGCAACCGGCTCGACCGCGCAGCCGCGCGCGCGATCGCGAGCGAGACGGCGAGGATCGCGTTGGCGCCGAGCTGCGCCTTCTGCGGCGTGCCGTCGAGGTCGAGCATCACGCGGTCGCAGGCGCCCTGGTCGAGCGCGTCCTCGCCGATCAGCGCGGGGCCGATGCGCTCGACCACGTTGGCGACCGCCCGCTTCACCCCCTTGCCGCCGTAGCGCGCCGCGTCGCCGTCGCGCAGCTCGACCGCCTCGTGCGTCCCGGTGCTCGCGCCCGACGGCACGGCGGCCGCGCCCTCGGAGCCGTCGAGGAGCTCGACGCGGGCCTTCACGGTCGGGTTGCCGCGCGAGTCGAGGATCTCGAGCGCGCGCACGGAGACGATCTCGGAGTCGGCGGACATCGCGGGTTCCTGCGGTGGGTCCCGGCGGGCCGCGAGCGCGACGTCCGCCGGAGCGCAATGATGACGCACGCGGCGGTCGCCGATCGAGGACTTTTCGGAAACTCGCGCGGACGTCGTCGCGTAAGACGGCGCGCCCCGCTCGCCGCCGATCTCGGCCGCGCCCGTCCGTGAGGAGCGTCCCCGTGCCGACCCGACGCGAGTTCCTGCGCACGTCCTCCCTGCTCGCCGCGGCGTTCGCGGCGAACCGACTCGCCGCCGCCCGGCAGGGCGCGCCCGCGCCGAAGCCCGCGCCGGCCGCCGCTCCGCCGGTCGGGAAGGCCGCGAAGCCGCTGCGGCTCCTGATCCTCGGCGGCACCGGCTTCCTCGGGCCGTGCGTCGTGCGGCGCGCCGTCGCGCGCGGCCACACGATGACGCTGTTCAACCGCGGCAAGACCGACCCGGCCGCGTTCCCCGAGCTCGAGAAGCTGCGCGGCGACCGCAGCACCGGCGACCTGAAGGCGCTCGAGGGACGCGAGTGGGACGCGGTGGTCGACACGAGCGGGTACTTCCCCAAGCAGGTGCGCGAATCGGCGGCGCTGCTCGGCGACCACGTGAACCAGTACGTGTTCGTCTCGACGATCTCCGTCTATCAACCGATCGACCGGGCGGGCGCCGACGAGACGGCGCCGCTCGCGCAGATGCCCGCCAACGTCGATCCCGAGACGACCAAGACGATCGGCGCCAACTACGGCGCGTTGAAGGCGCTGTGCGAACAGGCCGCCGAGAAGGAGATGCCGGGCCAGGTGACGAACGTCCGCCCCGGCCTCATCGTCGGCCCCGACGACGACAGCGACCGCTACACCTACTGGCCGGTGCGCGTCGCCGACGGCGGCGAGGTGCTCGCGCCCGGGAAGCCGGAGGATCCGGTCCAGTTCATCGACGTGCGCGACCTCGCCGACTTCCTCGTGCTCTGCATCGAGAAGGCGACCGTCGGCGTGATGAACGCGACCGGCCCGCTCGGCGGGATGGCGGTCGGGAAGATGCTCGAGGCGTGCAAGGAGGCGGCGCAGAGCGATGCGAAGTTCACGTGGGCGTCCGACGACTTCCTCGACGCGAACAAGATCTCGGGCTGGAGCGACCTGCCGGTCTGGATCTCGCCGCGCCAGCCCGGCGGCGGGCTCACGTCGCTCGGCGTCGAGCGGGCCGTGAAGGCGGGCCTCGTCTTCCGCAGCCCGATCGAGACGGCGCGCGACACGCTCGATTGGTACCGCGCCACGAAGCGCAAGGGCAACTTCCCGTTCACGCGCGAGCGCGAGACGAAAGCGCTGGCCGCGCTGCACGAGAAGTCGCCGTCGGGCGGCGGCCCGAAGAAGTCCTGAAGTGACGGCCGACGCGAGCGGAGCGGCGGACGGCGCGCCCTCGCGACGTCTCTTCGGGCTCGTCGAGCTCCGGCGCGGCGAGGCGGCGCCGGTCGCGCTCGCGGCGGCGTACAGCTTCTGCCTGATGGCGTCCTACAACGTCGTCAAGCCCTACCGCGAGGCGCTCGGGACCGCGTCGAAGGGGCTCGCGACCCTCTGGGTCGGGACGCTCGTCGCCTGCACGGTGCTGCTGATCCCGTACTGGTCGCTGGTCGGCAGCTTCCCGCGCCAGCGCTTCATCCCGTGGGTGCACCGCTTCTTCGAGGCGAGCTTCGTCGTCTTCTTCTTCCTGCTCGACGAGAAGTCGCCGCGGTTCATGTTCGGGGCGCAGGCCTTCTACAACGGCGTGAGCGCGTTCAACCTGCTCGTGATCTCGCAGTTCTGGGGCTTCATGGCCGACGTCTTCACGCGCGACCAGGGGCGGCGCCTCTTCGCGTGGATCGCGGCGGGCGGAACGGCGGGCGCGCTGCTCGCGTCGCTCGCGACGCAGTATTCGCAGGACCACCGCTGGCTCGCGCCCAAGGAGCTGATCTGGCCGACGATCGTGCTGCTCGAGCTCGCGTCGCTCTTCGCGCTGCGGCTCGCGCGCCACGCGCCGCCCTCGCCGTGGCGGCCGCCGGAGGGCGCCGTGCGCCGCATCCTCGCGGCCGGCGACGGCGTGGTCCGGTTCGCGCGCTCGCCCTACCTGCTCGCGATCGCCGCCTACATGTTCGTCTCGCTCTACACGTCGGCGTTCGTCTACGACTTCCAGCGCGTGCTGGTGAAGGCGCAGATCGCCGATCGCGCCGCGCAGACCCAGTACTTCGCGAACGTGAACGTCTGGCAGCAGCTCGTCGCGCTGGCCGGGCAGCTCCTGCTGAGCGCACGGCTGCTCGCGACGATCGGGCTGGGCTGGACGCTCGCGCTCCTCCCGCTGGCCGGGGTCGCGGGGCTCGCGACGTTCGCGCGCGACCTCTCGATCGACGCGATCAAGTGGGTCTCGATCGGCTTCAAGGGCGTCGACTACGCCATCGCGAAGCCGGCGCGCGAGGCGCTGTTCACGGTGGTGAGCCGCGCCGAGAAGTACCAGAGCAAGAGCCTGATCGACGCCGGCCTCTACCGCCTGTTCGACTCGATCGACTCGCTGTTCGTCGACGGGCTGCGCGGCGGCGGCATGGCGGCCGCGGCGTGGATCGCCTGCGCGGTGTCGATCGCCGGCCTGCCGATCAGCGCCGTCCTCGCGTGGCTCCACGGGAAGCGGCGCGCACCCGCGGGTCCCGCCGCGCCGGCGGCGCCGGTCGAAGAGGTCGACGCGGTCGCCGAGGCGTGACCTCCCCGCGAGCAGCGGGGTTTCCCGCCTGAAGTCGCGCTCGCCGCCGGTCCGACACTGCCTACGATCGCGCGACCGGGGGGCGGATGGTCTTCTCGAGCCAGATCTTCCTCTTCTATTTCCTGCCGCTCGTGCTGGTCGGGAACTACGCGCTGCCGGTCCGCTGGCGCAACGCGTTCATCACGCTCGCCTCGTACGTCTTCTACGGCTGGTGCAATCCGTGGTTCGTCGGGCTGATGCTGCTGTCGACGCTGATCGACTGGACCGCCGGCGTGCTCATGTGCGCGCCGGGGGCGTCGCCGCGCCGCAAGAAGGCGGTGCTGCTGATGTCGATCGCGTCGAACCTGACGCTGCTCGCCTTCTTCAAGTACTTCATGTTCGCGGAGGAGAACGTGAACCGCCTCCTCGCGCTGTTCGGGCGCGAGACCCTTCCCGTGCTCAAGATCGCGCTGCCGGCGGGGATCAGCTTCTACACGTTCGAGTCGATGTCCTACGCGATCGACCTCTACCGCGGCGAGGCGAAGCGCGCGAAGAGCTTCACCGACTTCACCTGCTTCGTCGCGCTCTTCCCCCATCTCATCGCGGGACCGATCGTCCGCTATCGCGACCTCGCCGGGCAGCTGGTCGAGCGCCCGCAGCGCGGCGAGCTCTTCCGCGAGGGCGTCTTCTTCTTCATGACCGGCTTCGTGAAGAAGGTCCTGCTCGCCAACACCGTGAGCGAGCCGGCCGTGCTCTGCTTCGACCAGGCGCACGCGCTCGGGCCGGCGGCGGCGTGGTTCGGGACGCTCTGCTTCTACTTCCAGCTCTACTTCGACTTCTCGGGCTACAGCGACATGGCGGTCGGGCTCGGCCGCATGTTCGGCTTCCGGATCGTCCAGAACTTCGCGTCGCCCTACAAGGCGGACAGCTTCACCGAGTTCTGGCAGCGCTGGCACCTCTCGCTCACCGCGTTCCTGCGCAACTACGTCTTCATCCCGCTCGGCGGGAGCCGCGGCTCGAAGTGGAGGATCGCGCGCAACACGCTGCTCACCTTCCTGCTCGGCGGGCTCTGGCACGGCGCGGCGTGGCGCTACCTGATCTGGGGCGGGGCGCACGGGCTGATGCTGGTGCTCGAGCGCTTCAGCGGGAAGGGCAGCCTCTGGTGGTTCCTGCCGCGACCGCTGCGCGTCGCGGCGCTGGTCGTGGTCTTCCAGTTCAACTGGATCGTGTTCCGGTGCGCGACGCTCGCCGACGGCGCCAGCTACCTCGGCGCGATGTTCCACGGGCGCGGCAGCGCGTCGGGACAGGCGATCGTGCACGGGCTCGTCTTCCAGCCCCTGCACGTGGTCGCGCTGGCCGCGTGCGCGCTCGTCACGTGGGCGGGGGTCGAGGCGCGCCTCCTCGCGGAGCGGGCGCGCACGAGCTGGCTCCTGATCGCGGGGATGTTCGCGCTCTTCGTGCTGAGCGTGGTCGCGCTCTACGCGCAGGCCGACAATCCCTTCCTCTACTTCCAGTTCTGAGGCGACGACCATGACGCGCCACGACGACGGAACGCAGGCCACGCCGCTCGGATCGACCGATCCGGCGCTCGGCGTCCGCGGTCCGAGCGCGCTCCCGCCGTCGCCGCCGCTCTCCGCGCTCGCCGTCGCGTTCGTGCTGCTGATCTTCGGCGTGCCGATCGGACAGGCGGCGTACGAGCACGCGCGCGGCGAGCCGATCCAGGCGCTCGACTACCTCGCTCCGTTCGTCGGTACGCCGGCCGGCGGGACGCTCGCCGCACGGATCGAGAAGCTCGGCCGCGACCTCGCGAGCGCGGAGCGGCTGCGCGCGTTCGAGGCGCGCCTGCACGACGTCTCCTTCCTCAAGCGCGCGGTCCTGCCGTGGTACCAGCGGCTGCTGGTGCGGTGGTTCGGACAAGGGACGCGCGAGGCGGTGGTCGGCCGGGACGGCTGGCTCTTCTACGGCGACGACCTCGCGAGCGCGTACGGACGGGGCTTCCTCGAGCCGGGCGTCGGCGGGCGCGCGGCGCTCGAGGCGATCGCCGACTTCCGCGACCAGCTCGCGGCGCGCGACGTGAAGCTCCTGCTGGTGCCGTCCTACAGCAAGGAGATGCTCGATCCCGACCGGATCGCGCGCGCGACGGCCGGGCTCGCGAGCGCGGCGAACCCCGACCTCGAGCGCTTCTACGACGAGCTCGCGGCGCGCCGGATCGAGTTCGTGAGGATGGACCGGATCTTCGCGGAGTGCCGCGCGGCGCGCGGCGGCGGCGAGCGGTCGCTCGGCCTCCCGCGCGACACGCACTGGTCGCCCGAGACGATGGCGTTCGCGACGCAGCGCATCGCCGAGCGCGTGCGCGCGCTGCTCGGTGAGTCGGAGGCGTCGCCGACCCAGCTCTTCGTGCGCCGGTCCGTCGAGGTCGAGGCGGGCGGCGACCTCACGCGCATGCTCGGCCTGCCGGAATCGCGTCCCGCGTGGCCGCCGATGCGCCTCTCTCTGCAGCAGGTCGCGTGGAAGACGACGGGCGAGCCCCTCGTCTCCGATCCGGAGGGCGAGGTCGTCCTGCTCGGCGACAGCCTGACCAACGCCTTCAGCCGCGCGACGCTCGGCCTGGGCGAGGCGGCCGGCTTCGGCGAGCAGCTCGCGTTCGAGCTCGACCGGCCGGTCGACGTGATCGCGCTCGACGGGAAGTCGGCGACCGGCGTGCGCGAGGCGCTGGCGCGCCGCCCCGACGGGCTCGCCGGCAAGCGAATCGTCGTCTGGCAGTTCGGCGTGCGGATGCTGGCGCTCGGCGACCGGGAGTGGCGGAAGGTCGAGCTGCCGAAGCCCGGCGCGGAGCGGACGGTCGCCGCGGGCGCGCCACAAGACGTCGCGCCGCCCGCGACCGTGGTCGCGACGCTGATGGAGACGACGCACATCGACCCGGCGAAGTGGGACTACCCCTTCTGCCTCGGCGTGATGGAGTACCGCGTCGACGGCGTCGAGGCGGGCAAGGTCGACGGCGAGCGCATCTGGGTCGCGTTCCCGATCCTGGAGAAGCACCAGGCGACCGCGGCCAACTCGTTCACGCCCGGGCTGCGCCACCGGCTCGTGCTCGAGGACGTCCGGCTGCACCACGATCTCGAGCGCGTGAGCTGGGGCGACGACACCGACGCGGGAGCGACGATCTACTTCCCCGTGAAGTGGGAGCCGGCCGCGAAGTAGCCGGCGCGCCGCTCACTCGAAGATCCGGCTCCGCTCCCAGCCTTCGCCGACGCGGAAGAGCTGCTCGGAGGCGAGCCAGACGACCACCCTCTTCTTCGCGAGGTCGGCGTGCCGCCGCTTCAGCAACTCGCGCGCGCTGCTCTCGCCGCCCGCCTCGGGCGCGATGGCGTCGATCTTCTGCCCCAGGAAGCGGTAGAGCTGGCGCTGGAATCCGGTCTCGAACGCTTCGTGCACGCGCACGAAGGAATCGCCCATCACGACGATCGGGCTCTTGTCGTCCTCCGGATCGAGCTTCTTGCCGCGCGCCGTGCGGACGCGGGTCACCGGCAGCGACTCGACCCCCGCGCCCTCCGGCTTGTAGGCCGACATCGGCGCGAACTCGACCCTCAGGCGGTCGACCACGAAATCCTTCCCCTCCTGCGCCGGACCGGGCGCGACGCCGCGTGCGAGGAGGGCGTCGGCCACGGCGCGCGCCGCGAGCTCGCAGGCGCGCGGCGTCCAGTGCGGGTCGGTGCGCAGGAACAGGAGGTCGTCGCGGTCGCCGTTCGCGCCGAAGCGCTGCTCGAAGAAGAGCGGCCCGAGGTCGATGACCTCGACGCCCTCGTCGAGCAGGCGCGCGTCGAGCTTCCGCGCCGCGAGCGTGAAGGGACGCATCCCCTGCGCCGGCAGCGCCGGGACCATGAGCTCGGGGTAGAGCTGCGCGCGCGTCGGGAACTTCACCAGCACGAAGTCGACGCCGCGCCCGCGCAGCTCGCGATCGAGGTCGACGAGCGCCGCGAGCGGGTGGTCCTCCAGCTCGAAGTCGAGCGCGCGGATCGCCTTTCGTCCGGGCTCCGGCGTGTTCCAGAGCTCGTAGCGCTGCAGCGAGAGGGTCGAGACGAAGCCGTCGCCGACCTTCATCCACTTCATCCGGCCGTAGTTGCCCGGCCGCGACTTCGCGGCGGCGAGGAATTCGTCGAGATGGCCGTAGCCGGCCTGCGCGGCGATCTCCGCGTCGTTCTTCACGCGCAGCGCCGCGAGCCGCTGCGCGCGCGCCGGCTCGTCGGGCGGGCGCGCGAGCGGCGCCGGCAGCGCGGCGGCCGCCTCGTCGCGCACAGGGCTCGACGCGCCGTCGACCCCCGCGGTCTGCGCCGAAGCGGCGGCTCCGGTGAAGACGAAGAGTGCGGCCCATGAGGGCCGGAATGCGCGGCAGGACATCCCATCCACCCCGGAGGGATCGGTTCGAAAGCTCGGCGAAGCCTACTCCCGTCCGCGCACCTCGTCGCGGGGCCGCCCTGCCGCGGTGAGGGAAAATCTTGACGTTTGCCGGGCGCCGCTCAGACGGTCGACGGGGTCTGCCCCACCTCGGTCCGGCAGTACGGGCAGAAGCGCCACTCGAGCTCGAGCTCGTTGTGGCAGCTGCGGCAGGTGCGCCGCGCCGACGAGGCGGGCGCGCCGCAATACGCGCAGGCGGAGTGGTTCGCCGCGACCGGCTGGCCGCACGTCGCGCACGGCCGCGCGCTCTTGTGGTCGTTGCGGACCAGGACGTAGACGATCGCGCCGATCACGTTGCCGAGCAGCGCGAAGAGGCCCCACAGGAACGGCTGCGCCACGCCGCGCCGGCGCGCGTCGACCAGGACCCAGAGCGCGGGGCCGACCAGCACCGCCGCGAACGCGACGATGACCGCGAGCGACGAGGTCGCGCCGGCGAGGAAAAGCGGCCCGCCGACCGCGAGGAAGACCAGCGAGACGAGCACACCGACGCCGATCGTCCCGTTCCGTCCGAGCCGCTCGACGACGCGACGGTTCCAGTCGTGCATCACGAGGCCTTCTCCGGATGCGCCGCGAGCGCGAGGGCGGGCAGCGGCGGACGGCGGGCCGCGAGCAGGGGCAGCGCGACGACGGCCACGATCGCCCCGAACAGCGCGAAGAGCGTCGGCAGCAGGCACGCGCGCAGCGAGCCGATCAGCAGCAGTTCGCGCAGCGCGTCGGGGACGTTGCGCTCGATCCACTCGACGACGCGGTCGTTGCGCAGCGCGAGCGCCGACGCCAGCGCGGTGCCGAGCACGCCGAGCAGCGCCGCCTCGAGCGCGAAGAGATGCGGGCGGCGCGCCGGCTCGCGCGCGAGCGCGCGCTCGAGCGAGCTCCAGACCGCGTCGCGGCGCACCGCGACCGGCAGCGCGCGCAGCGCGGCGACGGTGCGCGCCGCGGCGGCGAGTTCGGCGGAGCACGTGGCGCAGCCGCCGGCGTGGGACTCGAGCTCGCGGCGCATCGCGAGCGGCAGGTCGCCGGCGAGGAGGTCGCTCACCCGCTCGGCGAGCAGGCCGCAGGCGCCGCCGCCCGCTCTGCCGCCGTTCCCGTTCAAGGAGAAGCCGTCACCGGATGCCGTCGCGTCGCCGCCCATCGCGCTCCTCTACCCGGCGAGCGGAGCGATCGGATCAACGGGAATCTTGCTCCGGAGCTGCGGGAGTACCCGGATCCACGCCCAGCGCCGGCTCGAGGACGCTGCGCAGGCGATGCATGGCGTAGTGGACGCGCGACTTCACGGTGCCCTCGGGGATGTCGAGGATGCCGGCGATCTCGGCGACCGGCCGCTCCTCGATGTGGCGCAAGGTCAGGATCGCCCGGTCCTGCGGACTCAGGGCCCCGAGAGCGTCGTGCAGGAGGCGGGAGCGCTCGTTCCGGGACGCCTCCTCCGAGGGGTTCACCGTATCCGCGGGGGGCAGGACCAACTGAGCCGAGAGCTCGGTCTCGGTCGAGGACTTCAGTGCGAGCCGGTTGAACGCGAGGTTGGCGGCGGCGCGGTAGAGCCAGGCGGTGAACGTTCCTCGCGCGGGGTCGAAGAGCTCGGCGCGCCGCCACACCCGGAGGAACGCCTCCTGGCAGACGTCCTCGGCGCGCGGCCGGTCGCGCAGCATCCTCTCGAGGAAGCGCAGCAGCGACTCGCCATGGCGGTCGTAGAGGACCCGGATCGCCGCCGCGTCTCCGCGCGCGCAGCGGCGGACGAGGTCGACGTCGGAGGGGACGGCCGCGGGGGTCACGCCGCGCAAGGCGCGCTCGCAGCGTCGATTCGGAGCGTTACGATGTCGGGCTCCGCTGCGCGTCCCGGGTCGCGCGTGGCGAGGATCGGGATCGGCGCCGGGGTGCACACCTGCGCCGTTCCTGCCCGCGAGGCTCCCGGGCGTCCGGAGTGCCCCCGAGCGTGCGCGTCCCTCTCTCGCCCCACGGAATCCGCGAGCTCACGATCCTCACGGTCGTCTGCGGCCTCGCTGCCTGGGGGCTCGCGCTCGCCTTCTGGCCGCTCGCCCTGCTCCCGGCCGCGCTCTGGGTCTTCGGCGTCAGCTTCTTCCGCGACCCGGAACGGACGCTCCCCCCGGACGGGAAGGCGCTGGTCTCCCCCGCGGACGGGACGGTCGCGGACATCGCGGAGGTCCCGGGTACGGCGCTGCTCGGCGAGCCTTGCCTGCGGGTGGGCATCTTCCTGTCGGTCTTCGACGTCCACGTCAACCGAGCTCCGCTGACGGGTCGCGTGGCCGGACTCCAGTACCGCCCCGGACGCTTCCTGGACGCACGCCATCCGGATGCCACTTCGCAGAACGAGGCGCAGGACATCCGCCTCGAGGGCGACTTCCCGGTCGTCGTGCGGCAGATCTCGGGACTCATCGCGCGCCGCATCGTCTGCCCGCTCCGGGAGGGGATGGTGGTCGAACGCGGGCAGCGGATCGGGATGATCAAGTTCGGCTCGCGGACGGAGCTCTACGTCCCGCTGCGGCTGAAGCCAGACTGCCTCGTGCGCGTCGGCGACAAGGTGCGCGGGACGGCGACCGCCGTCGTCGCGATCGGGAACCCGGGGCCATCGTGAAGCCGGTCGCCGTCCTCCCCTCGCTCTTCACGCTGTGCAACGCCTTCTGCGGCGTGCTGGCGATCGCGAAGGGCGCGGACGCGATCATGCTCATGAACCAGGCGCCCGCGCCGCCGCCTCAAGAACTGATCGACCATTTCCACAAGCTCTTCGCCTACGCGTGCGGCCTGATCTTCCTCGCCAACGTCTTCGACGCGCTCGACGGCCGGCTCGCGCGCATGACCAAGATGACCAGCGAGTTCGGCGCGATGCTCGACTCGCTCGCCGACATGATCACGTTCGGCGTCGCGCCCGCCTTCATGATGAAGTTCCTCTACGAGGCGACGCTCAAGTTCGAGGGCAAGGAGGACAAGCCGAAGATCGTCCTCCTCATGTGCTTCCTCTACGTCGCGTGCGCGGCGATCCGCCTGGCGCGCTTCACCGCCGAGACGGAGGACGACGCCGACTCGCACGACTTCTTCAAGGGGCTGCCGAGCCCGGCCGCCGCGCTGTCGGTCGCGTCGGGGATCCTCTTCTACATCTACCTGTGGGAGGACGACGCTCCGCGCTGGATGGCGGACCACCGCGGCGGCTTCCTCACGTTCCTGCTCGGCTGCATGCCGGCGCTCGCGCTGCTGATGGTGTCGCGCGTCCGCTACGTCCACGTCGTCAACCGCTTCTTCCGCGGCCGCAAACCCTACACGTACATCGTGCAGATCGTCCTCGCGGCGCTCGTGCTCTTCCTCGTGAAGGAGTACGCGATCGTCCTGCTCTCGCTCGGGTACGCGATCGGCTGCCCCGCGATCAGCCTGCTCGAGAAGCTGCTGAAGCGTCCGCTCTGGCCGAAGATCGCGCCCCCTCCGCCGCAGGATCCGGGAGACGCGCCGTGAAGCGGCCCTGCCCCGCCGCGGTCGCGTTCGGCTCGAACGTGGGCGACCGCGCGCGCCACATCGACGAGGCGCTGGCGCGGCTGCGCGCGCTGCCCGGCGTCGCCGTGCGCGCGAGCTCGAGCGTGCGGGAGACCGAGCCGGTCGGCGGCCCGCCGCAGGGCCGCTTCCTGAACGGCGTCGCGCTCGTCGAGACGACGCTCGACCCCGAGGAGCTGCTCACGGCGCTGCTCGCGATCGAGCGCGCCGGCGGCCGCGAGCGCGCCGCGGCGACGCGCGACGCGCCGCGCACCATCGACCTCGACCTCGTCTTCCACGGCGATTCCGTCCGCGACTCCGACGAGCTCACGCTCCCGCATCCACGGGCTCACGAGCGGGCGTTCGTCCTCGAGCCGCTCTGCGAGGTCGCCCCCGCCTGGACCCATCCGCGGCTCGGGCGCACGGCGCGCGAGCTCTGGGACGAGTGGCGCCGGGAGCATCGGCTCCGATGAGGCGGGTCGAGTCGATCGCGGAGATGCGCGAGCTCGCGCGCGGCTGGCGGGCGCAGAAGACGCGGATCGGCTTCGTGCCGACGATGGGCGCGCTGCACGCGGGCCACCTCGGCCTCGTGCGGCAGGCGAAGCGCGACGGCGACGTCGCGGTCGTCTCGATCTTCGTGAACCCGCTGCAGTTCGGGCCGAACGAGGACTTCACGCGCTACCCGCGCGACGTCGACGCCGACGCTCGCAAGCTCGAGGAGGCGGGCGCCGACGTCCTCTTCACGACGACGCCCGAGGAGATGTACCCCAGGTCGTTCCAGACCCACGTCGTGCCGGGCGCACTCGCCGAGCCGCTCTGCGGCGCGAGCCGCCCCGGCCACTTCCGCGGCGTGACGACCGTCGTCGCCAAGCTCTTCCATCTCGTCGCGCCGCACCAGGCCTACTTCGGGCAGAAGGACTTCCAGCAGGCGCGCGTGCTGCAGCAGATGGTCGACGACCTCGGCTTCGACCTCGTGTTGCGCATCCTGCCGACCGTGCGCGAGGCCGACGGGCTCGCGCTCTCGAGCCGCAACCGCTACCTCGCCGCGGAGGAGCGGGCGGCCGCGCCGGCGCTGCACGGCGCGCTGCAGGCGGTGCGCGAGGCGTTCGACCGCGGCGAGCGCGCGACGGCGAAGCTCGCCGCGGTCGGGCGCGAGAAGCTGGCGAGGAGCGCGGCGTTCCGCCTCGACTATCTCGAGGTGCGCGACGACGTGACGCTCGCGCTCCCGGAGCGGCTGGCGGACGGCGGAGTCGCCGCCGCCGCCGCGTTCCTGGGCAAGACGCGCCTGATCGACAACGTGCTGCTGGGCGACGCGGCGCGAAGGCTGGGATGACACGGCGCGGACCGCCGCGCCGCCACGACCACGAGGAGAGGCGATGCTGCTGCGCGAGATGATGCGGGCGAAGATCCACGGGATCGTCGTCACCGACAAGAACCTGCACTACACCGGGAGCCTCGGCATCGACGGGCGGCTGCTCGACTCGGCCGGCATCCTGCACAACGAGAAGATCCAGGTGATCAACCTCGCCAACGGCGAGCGCATGGAGACCTACGCGCTGCGCAGCGAGCCGGGCTCGGGCGCGTGCGTGCTGAACGGCGGCATGGCCAAGAAGGGCAACAAGGGCGACCCGTTGCTGATCATCACCTACGTCCACGTCGACGAGGAGACCGCGCGCACGATGCGGCCGCAGGTCCTCGTGATGGAAGGCGTCGACAACCACCGCTTCGTGATGCGCGACTCCTGAGCTCGCGCGCACTGCGCGCTGCGCCGTTCAGGGCTGGACGTTCACCAGCACCGCGTTGCTCGCGAACGTCACCGGCGAGCGCGTGATGTACGCGAACGCGAGGTCGTAGCCGATCAGCGGCGAGAGCTCGTTCGCGGCCACCGTGAACTGCGCCGCCTGCGTCCCGTCGGCCAGCAGCGTCCCGTCGGTGTTCACGAAGTGCGCCGAGTTGCGCAGCAGGAAGGAGAGCACGAGGACATTGTCGAAGTTGAGCGGCAGCACGACCGGCCCGATCGGCAGGCCGGGCGTCGTGCCCGACGCCGACGCGAGCAGCAGGTAGGGCGGCGCCGTCCCCTCCGGTCCGAAGAGGGAGAGGTTGGCCGTCCCGCCCGCCGCCGCGGAGAGCGACGCGACGTCGCTCGTGAGCGTCGCGGTCTCGTCGAAGGCCGGGTAGGGGTAGAGCGTGACCGGCGAGACGCCGTCGTCGAGCACCACCTCGAAGAGGTCCTTCCCCTGTCCTTCGCCTGCGACGACCGGGATCGAGTAGGTGCCGTCGCCGTGGTCGACCGGCGTGCCGATCGCCGCGAGGCCGGCGCTCCCCGGCGCGTGCTTCACCGTGACGATCGCGCCGCCGTGGCCGACCGCGGTGCCCTGCCAGTCGACGGCGGTGACGTCGAGCGAGGCCGCCGCGGTCCCGTTGCCGGGCGCGCTCGCCGGCGTGACCGCCTTCGTGCTCAGGATGTGGTCGGGGCGCCCGACCTGGTTCTGCCGCCACGCGTCGAACGCCGTGCGCAGCTGGAGCACGGGGTCGGGGTCGCTCGCGGTCTGGAAGGCGATGTTCAGGTCGAGGAAGTAGGAGCCGTTCCCGCAGCCGATCGTCTTGTCGCAGCCGCCGTCGACGTCGCCGATGCGCCCCACCAGCATGAAGGCGCAGTGCGCCGACTTGTCCTTGGTCGGGTCGAAGCCCGGCGGCGGCGAGCCGCAGCTGTCGGGCGCGGTGATGCTGCACGAGCAGCGGCCGTCGCCGCCGTCGGCCGCCGCCGCCTCCATCGCCGCCATCAGCTTCTCGGCGAGGTCGCCCGTCGTGTTGAGGACCGCCTGCTCGGCGTCGTCGACGACGGGGCTGCCGGTGAGGACGTTGCCCTGGATGGCGTAGGACATCTTGCCGACGCGGTTCTTGACGCCGCCCGCCCACGCGCCGCAGCCGCCGCCGGTGTGGGTCTGCGCGCGGCCCTGCATGTCGACGATGCCGATCTGGCGATTGAAGTAGTTGCCGTCGAAGCCCTTGATCGTGGCCAGGATGTCGAGCGGCGCGTCGCCGGCGTCGAGTCCGTCCCAGATCGCGCGCCGGATGTCGCCGTTCGTGTCGATGGCCGACTGCGAGCAGCCGCCGCCCACGCCGACCTTCATCACCGGCACCCAGAACTGCAGGTCGAAGTTCTCGAGGCAGGTCGCGCAGCCGATCGCCACTTCGCCGGTCGAGCGGTCGATGATGATGATCGACCAGGTGGCGCGCGCGCCGCCGGCCAGTCCGGCGAGAGCGAGCGAAGTCAGGGCGACGCGACCCAGCGACCGGATCCACGAAGGCGTACGCATCGGAATGCTCCGCTCACGACCGCGGCGTCGACGACGGGCCGACGCGAGGGGGCGGATGCTAGCCTGGAACGCGGGCTTCGGGGGAACGAGCGGCCCATGAACGTGCGCTCCGACGCGATCGACGGCCGCTTCCGGCGCGTGGGCGAGCGCCGCGTCGAGGGCGTCGCCCCGGCGAAGCTCAACCTCTTCCTCGAGGTGCTCGGGCGACGGCCCGACGGGTACCACGAGCTGCGCACCGTCTTCCACGAGATCGACCTCTGCGACGAGCTCTCGCTCGAGCTCCTGCCGGACGGCGCCGTTCCGACCGCCGACGCGCTCGAGGCGAGCGGCCGCCCGATCGAGGGCCCGCCCGGCCAGAACCTCGTGCTGCGCGCGGTCGCGGCCTACCGCCGGCGCGTCCCGCACTGCCCGCCGGTCCGCGCCGCTCTGCGCAAGGTCGTCCCGCCCGGCAGCGGCACCGGCGGCGGCTCCTCCGACGCCGCGTTCGTGCTCGCCGCGCTGCAGCACCTGCTGGGCGCGCCGCTCGCCGCGGCGGAACTGCGCGCCGTCGCCTCCGAAGTCGGCGCCGACGTCGGCTTCTTCCTGCTCGGCGGCACCGCACTCGGCGCGGGACGAGGCGACGAGCTCACGCCGGTCGAAACGCCGCACGCGTTCACGTTCGTCGTCGCGTTCCCGTCCTTTTCTCTTTCCACTGCAAGGGTTTACGAGCACGTCGACTTGAT
>DASRRB010000361.1:0-14746 GCA_035695985.1 Planctomycetota bacterium
CGCGCATCAGGTTGGCGTAGTCGGACGGGACGTTCCTCGACAGGTAGGCCGTGATGCGCAGGTCGTCGTCGAGGTTGCGCAGCACTCGCCGCGTGTCCTCGGCCAGCGTGAAGCGCCCGTCCTGCGTCAGGTCGATGCGGAAGAAGTGCGACGTCGAGAGGTAGTTGACCAGGATCAGGACGCCGGCGGTCAGCGCCACGGTCGTCCCGCCGCCGCGGCGGCGCCGGATCAGCCAGAGGTTCAAGACGAGGAAGAAGGCGGTGAACGACGCGTAGTAGAGCAGGTCGCGCGAGTCGATGACGCCGCGCATGATCGATTCGAAGTGCGTCTCGAGCGAGAGGTTGTGCACGAAGCCGCCGAGGGCCTCGGGCAGCACCGAGTAGACCGGCTGCAGCCCGACCAGCAGGAAGAGGAACGCCACCGCGACACCGGCCACGAGCGCGATGATCTGGTTCTCGGTGGTCGCCGAGGCGGCGAGCCCGATCGAGATGTAGGCGGCGCCGAGCAGCAGCGCGGCGACGAAGCCGGCGATGATCGGTCCGCGGTCGGGCGATCCGAACCAGTAGACGACCGCCACCAGCGGCAGCAGCGTCACGAGCCAGATGGCGATCAGGCCGACCGCCGCGAGGAACTTGCCGAGCGTGATCTCCCAGTCGCGCAGCGGCAGCGTCAGCAGCGTCTCGATCGTGCCGCCGCGCCGCTCCTCGGCCCACATGCGCATCGAGAGCGCGGGCGCGAGGAAGAGGAAGAACCACGGCATGTAGAAGAAGAGCGGGCGCAGCGACGCCTCGCGCGCGTCGAAGAACTTCCCGATCTGGAAGAAGAAGAAGCCCCCGATCACCGTGAAGATGAAGAGGATCACGTAGGCGATGGGGGTCTGGAAGAAGGTCCGGAACTCCTTCCAGGCGACGATCAGGGCGTGGCGCATGGCTTACTGCTCCCCCACGCGCGTGAGTTGCGCGAAGACGTCCTCGAGCGACTCGCGCCGGGCGGTGAGCTCGCTCAGGACCAGCCCCTTCTGCACGGCGTATTCGAAGATGCGCTCGCCTCCCCCCTCCTCGCGCGTCGCGATCTCGAAGCGGGACGCGCCGGAGGCGCCGGGGAGCTCCTCGACGCCCGAGATGAACGGCGCCGCCTTCAGCAGCGCCTTCGCTTTCGCCGCGTCGCCCTTCACGGCGACCGAGAAGACGCCGCCGCCCGACTTGGCGGCGAGCAGCGTCGCGGCGGAACCGTCCGCGACGACCTTCCCGAACGCGACGATGATGATGCGCCCGCAGGTCGCCTCGACCTCGGGCAGGATGTGGGTCGAGAGGATGATCGTCTTCTTCTCGGCGATGCGCTTGATCAGTTCGCGGATCTCGACGATCTGGTTGGGGTCGAGGCCCGAGGTCGGCTCGTCGAGGATGAGCAGGTCGGGGTCGTGCAGCAGCGTCGCGGCGAGGCCGACGCGCTGGCGGTAGCCCTTGGAGAGCTGGCCGATCTCGCGATCGAGGACGTCGGAGAGGGCGCACTCGTCGATCATCTGCGCGATGCGGTTGCGCCGCACGGCGGGCGCGAGCCCGCGGATCTGGCCCATGTAGTTCAGGTAGGGCTCGATCGTCATCTCGGGATAGAGGGGCGCCGACTCGGGCAGGTAGCCCAGCCGGCTGCGCACCTCGATCGGATCCTCGAGGACGCTCTTACCGTCGACGACCGCGTCGCCCGAGTCGGGCGCGAGGTAGGTCGTCACCATGCGCATCGTCGTGGTCTTGCCGGCGCCGTTCGGGCCGAGCATGCCGACGATCTCCCCGCGCTCGATGGTGAAGGAGACGTCGTCGACGGCGCGCGTCTCGCCGAACTTCTTGACCAGGTGCTTCACTTCGATCATTCGCGCTCTACTCCAGTCGTGGGAACCGAGGGCGAGAGGGCACGCGCCGGCAGTGCGCGATGCCGTCCGGGAACGCGCCTGCCCGGAACCGGCCGGTCGCAGGTCCGAGGCGCGGACCGTCGATCGGCGTGCTCCGGGCAGTCGAGCCGGGCAGGTTCGGCCGAGGCCGGCGGTGCCGGCCTGCGAGGCCGACCCATACTCGCCGGCCCCCGAAAAGTTGGGTTGGGAATTGTAGCGGCGGAGGTGCGATCCCGGAGGGGCGGCCCGACCGGGATTCAGGCCGAGGGGGGCGTCGTCCCCTGCGCCGGGCCGGGCACCGCGGTCTCGATGCGGTCCCCGCCGGCGGTGGCCGCCGCCAGCAGCGCGCTCTCGGCGGTCTTCAGGATCGAGTCGTAGAAGATCGTCGTCCGTTCGGCGTAGTTCGAGAGGCCGATCGAGACGGTGAAGCGGATCTCCTTCCCGCCGAACCGGAAGACCTCGCGCCGGACCTGCTCGCGCACGCGATCGGCGAAGGAGCGCGCCCCGGCCGCGTCGGTGTGGGGCAGGACCACCGCGATCCGGTCCTGGTAGAGGGCGACCGAGTCGCTCGCGCGCGCCTGCGCCTGGATCATCTTCACCACGTGGTTCAGCGCCTGGTCGCGCGGCGCCGAACCGTGCAGGTCGCGGATCCGGTCGATCCCGTCGACCTGGAGGACGAGGCAGCAGAGCGGGTAGGAGTAGCGGCGCGCGCGGGCGAACTCGATCCGCAGCGTGTTCTGGAGCTGCGGATAGGTCAGCAGCGCACCGAGACCGTCCATCGCTCCTCCCCTGTCCGCCCGTCGCGCGCGGCGCGACGCCCCGCATCGCGCGCCGGCGCGGCCGCGCGGCCGCCTAACTTGTTCAATTCGAGTGCGCTGCGCAACCGCACGCGACCCCGCGGCGACGCGCCGCGCGACCTCGGGACGAAAAAAAAGAGTTTCCGCCGCGGACGGCGGAAACTCTCTTGCATCTCTGCTTCCACCCGATCAGAGATGGCGGTTGGGGAGGGGAAAGACTCCGACCGGCGGAAGAGACGCAATGCTTTTTTTTGGTTTGAGGACGTCGTCTTCGAAGTGGCTCCGGGTTCGACTTTCGTATCACGCGTCCGTGTCGTCGCGACCGTGCGGTTCCAAAGTTTCCGATCACAAGTCGCCGCGCGCGCGGCCTTTCCCCGGTTGAAGATTCGTGTTCTTCTCGTCGAGGAACCGAGGACTCGATGGCGGGCGGAAACGGTAGCTTCAACCGCCCGAGCCGAAAAGGGCTCGTTTCCCGAATTGTTCCGATTCCGAACTACCATGGCTGAACGATTCGATGCTGGGTCGTAGCCAGCCGACGCTTCGCGGGCGGTCGCTCCTCTACACGCAGCTCGCCCACGCCCTCGACGCCGGCCTCCCGGTCCCCCAGGCGCTCCGGATGGCTGGGGACGGCTCGGGGAGAATCGGTGGATCCGCGGCGGCCGCCGTGGTGGAGCGCGGCGGAACTCTGGTGCAGGCGCTCGAGGCGGGATTCGGGCTCCCGGCCGACCATCGGCTCGCGCTCACGTCGGCCGAGCGGGCGGGCCGCCTCCCCCCCTGCTTTCAGTCGCTCGCTGCCGACCTCGACGCCGAGCGCCAGGCGCGGCGACGCATCTGGCAGCGCGCCGCCTACCCGCTCCTGCTCCTGCACGCGATCGCTCCGGCGACCTCGGCGAGCCTCGTATTCACCAAGCCGGGAGCCTTCGCGCAGCGCGTCGTCGGAGCGACCGCCGCGATCTGGTTCGTCGGGCTCGGCGCTTTCTTCCTCCACCGCGCCGGCATGACGAAGCCGCGCTACGTGCGGACGCTCGCCGCGCTCCCGCTGGTCGGGTCGGTCCTGCGCTGCCGCGCGTTCGTCCGTTACTTCCGCTCGCTCGGCGAGCTCTACGCCTCGGGCGTCAACTTCCAGGAGGCGCTCGACGCGGCGCGCGACGCCGCCGGCCCCGCCGCACCCGTCGACGACTTCGCGCGCGCCGCCGCCGCCGCGCGCGGCGGCGCCACGATGGCGGCCGCCTTCGAGTCGATGGGCTCGCTCGACCCGCCGCTGCGCGCGCTGCTCGCCAACGCGACGCTGACCGGTGACCTCGACGCCGCGCTGCGGCGCGCCACCGCCGACCTCGAGGAGCGCTGGCGCGTGCAGACCGACCGGCTCGTGGTCGGCTCGACCTCGGCGCTCTACCTCGCGGCCGTGGTCGCCGTCGGCTGGACGATCGTCAGCTTCTACGCCGGCCTCTACTCGGGGCTCTCGGGCAGGCACTAGGAGCCTGTCCGAGCATTCGGCCGTCGGCCCGAGCCCGTGCGGCGGTCGGCGCGGGTCAGTGCCCGTCGCCGAGGATCAGCGTGCGCAGCCGCGCGCGGTCGGCGGGCGGCGCGTCGTCGACGATGCGCTGCTTCTCGGCCGGCGTGAGCTTGTCGCCGGCGACCGTCCAGACCGCGGCCTGCAGGTCGGGGCGCAGGTCGAAGAAGCTCTGCGTGCCCGCCGGCAGGTAGGGCTGCAGGCGCGTCGCCCAGAAGCGGCCGCTGTCGTCGCGCAGCCCGGTGCGCGCCTCCTCGACCAGCGAGTTGAACTCCGGGTCGCCGCGCAGCGACTTCAGGTCGCCGTCCTCGAGGAGCCAGTTCGCGTTGGTGAAGCCGGCGCGGATCGCCTTGCGCAGCGCGTCGAACGCCTCGGCGCGGCGGCCCTGGATCGCGCAGATGCAGGCGAGGTTGTAGTAGGCGTTCTCGCACGCCTGCGAGGTCGGGAACCTCTTGATCAGGTCGCGGTAGCGCTTCTCCGCGTTCGCGTAGTCGTCGAACTGCTGGAAGTAGTACCCGCTCTCGAAGAGCAGCCCGCGCAGGTACTCGACCTCGTAGAAGGCCGGGCTGTCGGACGTCACGCTCTGCGCCATCATCGCCTGCGCCGACCGGTTGGCGAGGACCTGGTCGATCACGGCGATCAGCCGGAGGATCGGCGCCGTGATCCCCGCCTTCGCGAGCGAGAAGCGGGCGTAGCGCGACAGGTCGAACGACCGGAAGCGCAGGATCTCGGCGGCGCCGATGCGCCTCTCGAACGCCGATTCGTGCGCCGCGTCGAGCTCGTCGCGCTCGTCGAGCACGAGGTCGCCGAGCTCCTTCTCGAGGTCCGGTCGCTTCGTCTCGCTCATCGCCATCGTCGCGACCACGCGGAAGACGTGGTGGAGCGCGTCGTCGTGCGCGAACGCGAGGATCCGCTCGGCGGCCTGCGCGTCGACCGACCAGAGGTCGGAGAACTGGTCGTCGTAGAAGCCGGGCACCCGGCCCTCGCGCACCTTGCCCGCGAGCCGTGTCGCGAGCGCCACGTCGACGGCGCGGTCGAAGGCGGCGCGCAGCGGCGGCGAGCGCGCCTCGACGACGCGCCCCTTCACCGCCGCGAGCGCGTCGGGTTGCGCCGCGAGCGCCTCGGCCAGCGCCGCGCGCACCACCGCGTCGCCCTCCGCCAGGAAGGCGGCAGCGAGCGCCTCCGCGAGCGCGGGGTCGGGCCGCTCCGCCAGCACGCGCGCCGCGGAACGCCGGGTGGCCGGCTCGGGCGCGGCGAGGCACTCCTTCAGGAGGCCGGGCGTCTCGACCGCGCGTTTGGCGAGGTCCGCCTCGGCGGCGACGCGCGCCTCGCGGTAGGGGCTGGCGAGCTCGGCCTTCAGCGCGGCGTCGAGTTCCGCGCCGCGCGCGACGGGCGCCGCGCCGGCCAGCGCCGCGGCTGCGACGAGCGCCCTAGCGCCCCAGCACGACGCGCGCGAAGCGGCGCTTGCCGGCCCGCACGAGCGGTCCGCACGTGAGGTCCACCTCCGCCTTCCAGTCGACCACCGCTTCGCCATCCACCTTGACCCCACGGCCCGCGATCAACTGCTTCGCCTCGCTGCTCGTCGTCACGAAACCGAGCTTCAGCAGCAGTTCCGCGATCCACAGCTTACCGGTCGGCGCGTCGGCGGCCGGGATCGAGACGACCGGCGCCTCGCCCTCGACGTCCTTGTCGCGGAAGACGCGGTCGAAGCGCTGGCGCGCGGTCGCCGCCGCCTCCTTCGAGTGGAACGACGCGGTGAGCTCCTCGGCGAGCGCGGCCTTCGCCGCGCGCGGGTCGGCCGCGGCCATCTTCTCGAACTCCGCCGCGCCGTCGCCGGCGGCGAAGCGCGCGGTCAGGAGCCCGGCGTACTGCAGCATCAGCGCGTCGGGCAGCGACATCACCTTCCCGAACATGTCGTCGGCCGTGAAGGCGAGCCCGACGTAGTTGCCGAGGCTCTTCGACATCTTCTGCTTGCCGTCGAGGCCGGGCAGCAGCGGCGTCGTGATGCAGACCTGCGGCGCCTGCCCCGCGTCGGACTGCAGGTCGCGGCCGACCAGCAGGTTGAACAGCTGGTCGGTCCCGCCGAGCTCGACGTCGGCGCGCACCTCGACCGAGTCCTGCCCCTGCAGCAGCGGGTAGATGAACTCGTGGATCGAGACCGGCGTGCCGGCCGCCATGCGCTTGGCGAAGGAGTCGCGCTCGACCATGCGCGCGACGGTCATCTTCGAGCAGAGCCGGATGAAGTCGCCGAAGCCCTTGGCGAGGAACCAGTCGGCGTTGTTCACCACCTCGATCGCGCCGTTCGCCTCGTCGCGCCGCACGACCTTGAACGCCTGCTCGAGGTAGGTCCGCGCGTTGGCGTCGACCTGCTCCTTGGTGAGCTGCGGGCGCGTCTTGTCGCGCCCCGACGGGTCGCCGAGCATCGCCGTCGCCCCGCCGACGATGAAGATCGCGTGGTGGCCGAGGTCCTGGAACTGGCGCAGCTTGCGCAGCACCACGGCGTGGCCGAGGTGCAGGTCGGTCGAGGTCGGATCGAGGCCGAGCTTGACGCGCAGCGGCTTCCCGCTCGCGATCGACTTCGCGAGGCGCTTCGCGAGCTCCTCGCGCTTCTCGCAGTCGACCACGCCGTGCAGGAGCAGCCGCGACTGCCGCTCGACCTCGGTCGCCGCCGCGTCGCTCATCGGCCCCCCCCGTCGCCGCCGCGCCCGAAGCGCATCCCCTCGTCCGACTCCCACCAGCCGCGCCAGCGTTCGACGTCGCCGCCGAAGCGCTTGCCGGTCAGCCATTCGAGCGCGACGAAGCGCGCGCGCCTCGCCTTGGCGTCGGGCCCCGGCAGCGACCGGATCAGCCGCGCGACCACGTCGGCCACGCCCGCCTGCGCCGTGCGCAGCGCCGCCCCCATCACCAGCTCCGGATCCTCCGCGAGCGCCCGCTCCAGCAGCGCGCCGCCGTCGTCCGTGCCGAGCGCGACGCGCGGCGGCGCGAAGCGCAGGTCGACCGGCGCGAAGGTCAGCGCGACGACCCGGTCGGGCTCGCCCTCGAACTGGATCGCCAGCGGATGGAGCTCGACCTTGACGGTGATCTCCGCGGCCAGCGCGTCCCGGGCGAGCGCGCTCGCGAGCGGCAGGCGGAGGCTGCGCGTCGCGCCCGCCTCCACGACGAAGCGGTCCGCGTCGAAGGCGGTCCACTCCTCGACGCGCGTCTCCTCGCGGTCCTGCACGCCGACCGCGAGCGACGCCTGGATCGTCCGCTGGTGGAACACGACGCGCCCGCGCTCGCTCGAGCCGAAGGGCCACGTCCCGAAGCTGCGCTCGCCCAGCAGCGTGAGCCGCCGCCCGCCGCCGTTGCGGATCGTGACGACGAGCGCCGCCTCGCCGCCGAGCTCGACCCACGCGCTCTCCGCCGCCGCCTCGAACGCGACGCCGCGCTGCGCGAAGAAGTTCCTGACGTCGCTCGCGCGGTCGCGCGCCGGCGCGCCGGCCTGCGCCCCGCCGCCCTCGAACTGCGGCTCGAGCGCCTTCACCGCCTCCGGCGAATCACGGCGCCCGCCCTCGCCCCCGAGACCCGGGGGCGAGGACGGACTCCCGCACGCGGCGACCGTCCAGAGAAGGGCCGGCGCGAGCACGACCGGCGCGAGCGTTCGCAACGGTCGAAGATTCGCGGCCACGGCCACCTCCGTCGACGCGCGGATCAGGCCTTCGGCGCCCCCTCCTCCGCGGCGGAACCCGGCTCCACCTTGGCGGAGTCGCCCTCGCCCGCGGCGGCGGCCTCGGCCGCCTTCTCCGCCGGCTTCTCCGAGCCCGGCGGCGGCAGCGGAGCACGCTCCTCGACCTGGATCAGCGTGAGGCCGATCTTCCGCTCCTCGGGGTCGACCTTGAGGATGCGCACCTGGACCTTGTCGCCCACGCGCACGACCTCTTCGGGCGAGTGCACCTTCTTCGGGCCGAGCTCGCTGATGTGCAGCAGGCCCTCGAGGCCGTCCTCGAGCTCGACGAAGACGCCGAAGTTCGTGCTCTTGGTCACCGCTCCGGAGAGGCAGTCGCCAACCGAGAAGCGGCGCGGGATCGCGTGCTTCCACGGGTCCTCGTTCAGCTGCTTCAGCCCGAGCGCGACGCGCTTCTTCTCGGCGTCGACCGAGAGGACCACCGCCTTCACCGTGTCGCCGATCTTCAGCGTCTCGGACGGGTGGTTGATCTTCTTGGTCCAGGACATGTCCGACACGTGCAGCAGGCCGTCGATGCCCTCCTCGAGCTCGACGAAGGCGCCGTAGTTCGTCAGGTTGCGCACCTGACCCTCGATGACGGTGCCGACGGGGTAGTTCCCCTCGACCATCGACCACGGGTTCGCCTCGGTCTGCTTCATCCCGAGGCTGATCTCCTGCTTGTTGTGGTTGATGTCGAGGACGACGACCTCGACCTCGTCGTTGATGTTCACGACTTCGGACGGGTGGTTCACGCGGCGCGTCCACGACATCTCGGAGACGTGCACGAGGCCCTCGACGCCGTCCTCGAGCTTGACGAAGGCGCCGTACGGCATGAGGTTGACCACCGTGCCCTTGTGGCGCGAGGCGACCGGGTAGCGCGTCTCGATGCCCTCCCACGGGCTCGGCATGAGCTGCTTGAGGCCGAGCGCGATGCGGTTGCGCTCGCGGTCGAAGCGCAGCACCTTGACCTCGATCTCCTGCTCGATCTTCAGCATCTCCGACGGGTGCTGGATGCGGCCCCAGCTCATGTCGGTGATGTGGAGCAGGCCGTCGATGCCGCCGAGGTCGACGAAGGCGCCGAAGTCGGCGAGGTTCTTCACCACGCCCTTGCGCGTCTGTCCCACCTCGAGGCCGGTCAGGAGCTCCGTGCGGGCGCGCTCACGCTGCTCCTCGATGAGCTTGCGGCGCGAGACGACGATGTTCATCCGGCTCTCGTCGATCTTGATGATCTTGCACTCGAGCTCCTTGCCGATGAACTCGCCGATGTCGCCGGTGCGGCGGATCGAGACCTGCGACGCCGGCAGGAAGACCGGCACGCCGATGTCGACGAGCAGGCCGCCCTTGATCTTGCGGGTGACCATGCCCTTCACGACGTCGCCTTCCTTGTACGTCGCGATCACGCGCTCCCAGCCGCGCTGGCGGTCCGCCTTGCGCTTGCTGAGGAGCATCAGCCCGGTGTCTTCCTCGATCAGCTCGAGGAGCACCTCGATGCTCGAACCGGGCTCGAGCTTGGACGCGTCCTCGAACTCGTCGGTCGGGATCACGCCCTCCGACTTGTATCCGATGTCGACGACCACCTCGCTGCCGAGCACGCGCACGATCTTGCCCGTGATGATCGTGTCGGAGTGGAAGCTCTTGACCGAGTCGTCGTAGCGCTTCTCGAGCAGGTCCTTGGGCGCCGCGTCGAGCACCGCCTGGACGTCGCGGTCGACCGCCGCCGGGTCGGCGTCGAAACGCCGGACCAGATCCTTCACCATCGAATTCACCCTGCGCCGCGCGGCGTCACCGCCCCGCGGCTCCGTACCGCAACACTCGCGACGTCCCTCGCACTGCGACGTCCCGCGTTGCATCTCGAACCCTCGCCGCGTCGCCCGCGCCGGCCCCCCGGGAAGGGGGTGGAACCGGATCGGGTCCGAGCTGCGGCGACCTTCACCTCAAATCAGTGCGTCGGCTCCGCCGGAGCCGCAGGCTCCGCCGGAGCGGCGGCGCGCGTCTTCGCGCCGAGCGCGAGCAGCGCCGCCTCGACCCGCTTCGCCGCCTCGTCGCGCTTCAAGCCCTTCACCTCGAAGGGCGGGCCGACGCGGATGCGGATCCGCCGGCCCCAGTGCGGCCGCTTGTCGGTGCGCGGCCACGCCTCGAAGGCGCCCTCGATCAGCACCGGCAGCACCGGCGCCGGCGCGTGCGCGGCGATCATGTGGAAGCCCGGCGAGATCGTCCCGAGCGAGCCGTCGCGCGTGCGCGTCTGCTCCGGGAAGAGGACCAGCACCTCGCCGTCGCGCACGCGCTCGATCATGCGGCGCGCCGCGCCCACGTCGCGCCCGTCGCGCGCGACCGGCTCGAGATCGAGCCCGCGCGTGACGATCCGGTAGAACCAGCTCGTCTTGAGCGAGGCGCGCGGCGTGTAGATCAGCATGCGCGGCAGCGCGACGCCGACCAGCGGCGGGTCGTAGAAGGACTGGTGGTTCGAGACGACGACGCAGCCGCCCTTGCGCGGACAGTGGCGCGCCCCCTCGACCCGCAGCCCGTGGAAGAGCAGGAAGTAGAGTCGCAGCGGCTGCTTGAACGTGAAGTGCAGCGTCCGGCTCAGCGCCTTGATGAAGCGGCCGGTGCGGCGCGACGGCAGGTTCGACCCGGCGGGCTCCGTCACGGGCGCACCGTGCCGGTGATCGCCGCGACCACCTGCTCGAGGCCGAGGTGCGTCGTGTCGAGCACGATCGCCCCCTCCGGCACCTTGAGCGGCGCGACGGCGCGCTCGCGGTCGATCCGGTCGCGCGTGGCGAGCCGCTCCATCACCGCGGTCAGCTGCTCCGGCGTCGGCTCGCGCGACTCGAGCTCCTGGCGCAGCCGCCGCCGCGCGCGCTCCGCGAGCGACGCGTCGAGATAGAAGCGCCAGCGCGCCTGCGGGAAGATGTAGGAGCCGGCGTCGCGCCCCTCGACGACCACTCCGCGGCGCGAGGTCCCGCGCTCCGCCACGCGCGCTGCGCCGCGCGTTGCCCCGCGCGTTGCCCCGCGCGTTGATTGTTGGGCGGCGACCTTGCGCTGCAGCTCGACCAGCTTGCGCCGCACGTTCGGCAGGGCCGAGACGGGGCTCACCAGCCCGGTCACTTCCGGGCTGCGCAGCTCCTTCGTCACCTCGATCCCGTCGAGCCAAACGTGTCCTCCGCTCTCGACCCGCAGTTCGAGACGGTCGAGGAGCGGCGCGACGGCCGCCTCGTCGAGCCGCTCGGCCGCGAGGCCGGCGCGCACCGCGAGCAGCGTGACCGCGCGGTACGTCGCTCCGGTGTCGAGATGGAACCAGCCCAGCCGTTCGGCCACGCGGCGCGCCACCGAACTCTTCCCGACGCCGGCGGGGCCGTCGATGGTGACGAGAAGCAGGAGTCCGTCGTCCTGAGCCATTCCGAAACGGCGGAGGTTAATCGATCGAGCGCGCGCAGCGCAATCGCGCTCCCCCACGGCCCCGTCGAGGGGCCGCCGTCAGGGTCCCGCCGTCACGGGGCCGACGCCCCTCCCCCCCGCTCGATCGGCGTCGCTGCCGGCAGGTCGCGGAGCGCGCCCGAGACGTCGGCCTCCCGGAGCGTCCCGCCCGCGAGGACGACGAAGCGGCCGCTCTCGAAGAAGGGGGGCAGCACCAGGAGCTCGCGCCCCCCGCCGAAGTCGAGGCGCTGCAGGCGGTGGACGTGTCCGCACAGGACGACGCGGCTGCCGCCGGCGAAGCGCGCGTCGACGGCCTCCGGCACGATCCGCATCCGCAGCGACGGCTTCGCCTGCACCGCGCGGCTCGAGTACCTGCGGATGCGCCGCCCGAGCGCCTGCGTAACCACCGCGGGAAGTCGGCGCGCGAGCAGCCGCAGCGGCGCCGACCGCAGCACGCGCTTGAGCCGCTGGTACCCGACGTCGTCGAGCAGGAGCTGGTCGCCGTGCAGCAGCCGCAGCCGCGCCCCGTCGAGCTCGACGTCGAGCTCCTCGGCGCCCGCCACCGCGACGCCGAGCGCGGCGCCGTGCGCCGGAGTGAAGTTGAAGTCGCGGTTGCCGGCCAGGAAGTCGACGCGCAGCCCCGCCGCAGCCGCCGCGCGGAACGACGCGAAGAGCGGCGCGAACTCCGGCATCGCGAGCTCGTCGCCGGAGATCCAGAGGTCGAAGACGTCGCCGAGCAGGAAGAGGCGCGCGGACTTCTGCGCGCACGTCGCCAGGAGCTCGCCCGCGCGCGCGAGCCCCTCGCCGTCGCCCGCCGACAGGTGCAGATCGGCCGCGAACGCCGCGGACCACTCCCGCGTCACAGCTCGGAGAGCCCGTAGTCCCGCAGCTTCTCCCACAGGTTCTTGCGCGTGATGCCGCAGAGCTTCGCCGCCTGCGCGCGGTGGCCCCGCGTGAGCTTGAGCACGTTCTTCAGGTGCTCCTTCTCCGCGTCCTCGACCACCTCCTTCAGCGTCGGCACGCGCGTCGAGATCTTGGCGCCGCTGCGGAACTCGTCCGACGGCTGGATCAGGTGCTCGCGCTTGAGGAAGCGCGACTCGCCGGCGAGCGCGATGGCGCGCTCGATGGCGTGGCGCAGCTCGCGGACGTTGCCCGGCCACGGGTACTTGATCAGCTCGTCCATCGTCTCGGGCTTGATCTCGTAGGGCCGGCCGCCGCCGTGCGCGCGCAGGAAGTGCTCGGCCAGCATCGGGACGTCCTCGGGCCGGTCGCGCAACGGCGGGAGCTTCATGTTCACGACGTTGAGGCGGAAGTAGAGGTCCTCGCGGAACTCGCCGGCCTCGACCAGCTTGCGCAGCTCCTTCTTGGTGGCGCAGACGAGCCGGATGTCGACGTCGATCAGGCGCTCCGAGCCGACGCGCTCGATCTTGCGCGTCTCGATGGCGCGCAGGAGCTTCACCTGCACCTCGAGCTTCAGGTCGTCGATGTCGTCGAGGAAGAGCGTCCCGCCCCCCGCCAGCTCGAAGCGCCCGCGCCGCAGCTTCTTCGCGTCGGTGAACGAGCCGGCCTCGTGGCCGAACAGCTCCGCCTCGATCAGCGTCTCGGGCAGCGACGCGCACGAGAGCGGGATGAACGGCCCCTTGGCGCGCGGCCCCGCGTCGTGGATGGCGCGCGCGATCACCTCCTTGCCCGAGCCGCTCTCCCCCTCGATCAGCACCGAGGCGTCGCTCTTCGCGACCGTCTTGACCGTCCTCACCACCTCCTGCATCACGCGCGAGCGGCCGACGATGGTGCCGAACCCCTCGCGCTCCATCTTCTCGCGGAGCCGGTCGTTGTCCTCGGCGAGCGCCTTGATCTCTCCGATCCGCTTCACGTGCGCGACGATGTCGTCGTTCAGGAACGGCTTGACGACGTAGTGGTAGGCGCCGGCGCGCAGCGCCTCGACCGCCGACTCGATCGTCCCGTAGCCGGTCATGAGGATCACCGCGGTCGCGGGCCGCAGCTGCTTCACGCGCGCGAGCAGCTCGGTCCCCTCGACGCCCGGCATGCGGATGTCGCTGACGATCGCGTCGAAGACGCGGCTCTCGATCAGGTGGAGCGCGTCGCTGCCGTTCGCGACGGCGGTGACGTGGTGGCCGGCCGCCACCAGGTCGTCGTGCAGGGTGACGCGGATCGTCTCCTCGTCGTCGACGAGCAGGACCTCGATTCCGTTCGCGGCCGGGGCGACGGCGGGCGTCGGTCGGTTCAAGGGGTGTTCCGGGGGCGTCGGTCCCGCGACGACGCGAAGTGCGGGCGGAGAGGGTCGCGACGACCCGGGCTCGGAGCGGGCGAGGTCCGGCCCATTGTCGATGCGTCTATCGCCGCGATCAACCCGCGGTCACGGGACGAGCGCCATCAGGCGCGGGCCGACCGCCTCGATCCACGGCACGGGCAGGCTCGCGATGAGCCGCCGCGGCAACGAGAACTTCTCGTTGCCGGGATGGACCTGCGGGACGCTCGCGCCCGCGCCCAGCAGCCAGCGGTACGGCAGCGGCGTCGGCTCGAAGCCCATGTTGCGCTTGAAGTGCCAGGGCCCCGTGTCGACGCGGCTGCGGCCGAAGTCGAAGCGGCGGAAGCCCTCTGCGCTCGCGGTCCGCATGAGCTGCCAGTAGGCGAAGTTGCTGGCGCCGAGGCGGTCGGCCTCGGGCAGCGCGCCCGACCAGTAGGGGTTCCAGGTGTCGCCGTGCAGCAGCGAGACCACCGCGACCACGACGCGGCGCGCCGCCGCGCGCGGGCTCCCCTCCTCGACGAAGTGCAGCCGCGCGCGCGCGCCGAAGATCCGCGTCACGTCGAGGAACCAGTCGAGGCTGAAGGCCGGCGAGCCGAGGCGGCGCTTGTTCAGGACGAAGAGGCGGTGGAACGCGCGGAACGAGTCGAAGTCGCGCGGCGGCTCGACGAAACGCAGCGCGTGGCGGTCGCGCGCCTGGCGCGTCGTCGCGCGCGACTTGCGCGGGATCATCTCGAGGCAGAGCTCGGGATCGGCGGGGAGCTCGCGCAGGAACGTGCAGTAGAGGTCGGAGCCGGCGAGCGCGGCGAACCCCTCGCCCGGCACGCCCGCGCCCGCGGCCGGCAGCTCGCGGAAGCGCAGCTCGGCGAAGCGCAGCCGCTCCGCGTCGACGAGCGCGCGCAGCCGGCCGAGCAGCGCGCGCTCGACCTCGGCGTCGTCGACGAGCGCCCCGCCATAGACGGAGTAGGGCATCGAGACGAGCGCCCGCCCCGCCAGCGAACGCACCTGGAAGAGCGGCAGCACGCCGGCGATCCGCCCGCCGCGCCGCGCGACGAGGCAGCGCGGCCGGTGGCGGAAGTGGCGGCGGACCAGGTCGCGCCAGAGCGTCGTGTGGAAGAGCGACCCGGAAGGGTGGCGTTCGACGTAGGCGTCGAAGCCGTGCGCCGCC
>DASRRB010000362.1:0-19005 GCA_035695985.1 Planctomycetota bacterium
GAGGAGGAATTCACCGAACCGGGCCATCCGGCTCGGCCGGCCTCTCGTCACGCGTGCTGCAGGGTCGATCACGACGACTCGCCTCCGGGGCACTGACGCTTGCTTCGGAAGAAGCGGGAAGCGACCCTGAAACGAAACGGAAGAATCTGCTGAAGTCCGTCCGACGCGGGGAGGGGCCGGGATGGAGAAGCCGACGCGGGGTGCTCGGGCCTGGGCGGCGCGGCGTGCCGCCCTCCTCGTGCCGGGACTCTCCCTCTTCCTCGCCGCCGCCGCGCCCGCGCAGGTCCCTGCATCGGGCGACTCGCAAAAGCAGCTCGAAAAACAGATGCGGCAGTACGACGACGCCTGGCGTCTCGAGGTTCCGGCCGGCGCCACGTTCTCCGAACGGCTGCTGCTCGACTACGGCGCATCAGCGCGCTTTGGCCTCTACTCCATCGACGACGAGGGGAGCCACGGCCACACGCTGAGGCAATACGACGGCCGCGCCTGGGTGCGCGCCGACCTCGACGGCATGCACCGCGTCTACGCGCGGCTCAAGTTCCAGTACGACGACTTCAACACGGGCGACGACTTCGACGGGCGCGGCGACGAGTTCCGCCACCCGATCGGCGAGCGCTGGTGGTACGAGTTCGACCTGCGCGGGCGCGAGCGCGGCGGCGCAGAGACCCCGCTGTGGAACGTCGACTTCAAGGTCGGCAAGCAGTTCGTGCAGTTCGGCTCCGGCCTCGCGCTCTCGGCGGCGCTGATCGCGGCGCAGCTCGAGCTCACGTATGGCGGACTCGCGCTCGACTTGCTCGGCGGGGACACGCCCTTCGACGACACGGTCGACTTCGACGTCTCGCGCCCCGGCTTCGACGCCAACGTGAAGCGCCGCTTCGTCGGCGGGCTGCTCGAGGCGCGCGGCGGCGACCACGTCCCCTACGTCTACGGCCTCGTGCAGCGCGACCACAACGACCACGACTACACGCTCTACCAGGCGAACGGCGTGCTCTACCCGACGCTCTTCGAATACGACTCGGAGTACTTGGGCGTCGGCATGCACGGCAGCCTCGGAGGCCCGTGGGCCTACCAGAGCGAGCTCTCGCTCGAGTCGGGCCGCGCGCTCTCGAGCCCGATCGGACAGGGCGGCGCGCTCGTCGTCCAGTCGGAGGAGGACATCCACGCGTGGGCGGCCGAGCTGCAGGTCGCCTACGCGCAGCGCGACGCCCGCGACACGCGCACCGAGGCCGAGCTGATCGTGGGTTCCGGCGACGACGACCGCCTCGACTCGGCCGACACCTTCGGCGGCAACCTCACCGGCACGAGCGATCGCGCCTACAACAGCCTCGGCTTCGCGCAGACCGGCTACGCGCTCGCGCCCGACCCGAGCAACCTCGCGACGCTGCGGCTCGGCACGGCCACGTCGCCCTTCGTCGGGCGCGGCGACGCGCTCGACCGGCTGCGGCTGCTGGTCGACCTCTACGGCTTCGTGAAGCTCGACACGAACGCGCCGATCAGCGTCCCGACCGACGACCACCGCTACGTGGGCGCCGAGCTCGACGTCGGCTGCGACTGGGCGCTCTTCACCGACGTGACGTTCCAGGCGCGGACCGGCTTCTTCCTGCCCGGCGACGCGATGCCGAGCGGGCAGGACGACCTTCGCATGTTCCTCTACGGGAGCGTGACCTATGTGTTCTGAGAGGCGCGGCGGGCGGCGATCTTCGTTGGTTCCGCTGTTGGGAGCGCTCTCCCTCGCGTTCGCGGGCGGCTGCGCGGCGTCGCATCCGGCCGACCGCGCGGTCGACCACGCGCCCGACAGCGCGAGCGAGCTCGACTTCTGGCAGCGGCTCGAGACGCAGTCGCTCCTCTCCAACCACGACGCGCTGCACGGGCTGCTGCTGCTCGCCGACGGCAAGGACGACCGCGCGAGCTTCGCGGAGCGGCTCGAAGAGGCGCGGAGGCGCGGCTGGGTCGGGGCCGGCGGATCGCTCGCGCCCGACGAGACGGCGGCGGTCGGCCTCGTCTGCGTCGCGCTGTGCGACGTGCTCGCGCTGCGCGGCGGCGTGACGACGCGGCTCGCGCCGCGCTCGTGGCGCTACTGCACGCGCGAGGTGGTCGCGGCCGGGCTCCTGCCCGATCGCACCGAGTACATGGCGCTGCGCGGGCCGGAGTTCCTCGACCTGGTCGGCCGCGCCGAGGACTGGCGCGCCGCGCACGGGAGCAAGTCGTGAACGCGCTCTTCGCGATCTGGCTCGCGCTGCAGGCGCCGGCACCGGCGCCCGCGCCGTCGCAGACTCCGCCGCCCGCGACCGCGCCCAAGGTCGAAGCACTTCCCGAAGGCAAGCAGGAGACCCTGCAGGCCCTGGTCATCGCCGTCGAAGGCAAGGCGGAGTGGAAGGCCGCGAGCGCGGAGAAGTTCAAGGCCGCCGCCGTGAACGACCTGCTCGACGCCGGCGCGGAGATCCGCACCGGGCTGCGCTCGACCGTGACTCTGCGCGTCGGCAAGAACGCCACGCTCGTGGTCGACCGCGCGAGCCGCGTCGAGCTGCCGTTGATGGTCCAGGACGGCGCCGTCCTGCGCACGCGCGCCGCGGTCCACCGCGGCAAGTGCGAGTTCAAGGTCGAGGCGGTCGCCATCACGAGCGACTTCCAGGTCGTCACGCCGTCCGCGACGCTCGCCGTGCGCGGCACCGGCTTCACCGTCGAGTGGGGCGCGCTCGAAGGCGTGAAGGTCACCGGCGTCGACACGAACCGCGTGCGCGCCATCGAGCTCGGCTACTTCGCGAACCTCCAGCAGGTCTTCGTGTCGGGCGACGGCGCGTCGAGCTCGCCGTGGCCGCAGCCGGTCGAGCTCGCGCTCTACCGCACCGTCTTCCCGCCGCCGCCGCCGTCGCTCGAGGTCGACGGCAAGGACCTCCTCGCGCGCGGGCCGGGCGGCTACGACGGCGCGCTGCCGCGCCAGTCGCTGCTCCACATGTTGCAGCAGCAGCGCAAGGTCGACTTGGGCGGCAGCGAGCTCGGGCGCGCGCTCGGCAAGTTCGACACGCAGGGACGGCCGGTGAAGGGCCACTGAGCCCGCCGCGCGATCGGAACGCGATTCGATCGCTCCTGCCCTCTCCCCCCAAGGGTCCAGGACTCCATGTCGATTTCGTCCCGTCTCCGCCGGATCGTCGGGCCGTTCGCTCTCGTCGCGTCGGCGGCACTGCCGCTGCGCGATCTCTACGCCAACCACGGCCCCGGCACCTCCGGCGGAGGCAGCTCGACCGCGTCCGGAGAGACGCTGAAGGCGGGAGCGTGGGACCTGTCTCTGCGCGTCGACGAGACGGAGTTCGAAGACGTCGACCGTCGAGAAGCGGCGCAGCGCGCGCAAACGAGCGGCGACTTCGACGCGCTGCGGCGCAGCTTCCTCACCACGATGTCGCTCGCGTACGGCGTGACGGAGGACTTCCAGGTCGGCGCGTCGATCGGGTACTACCGCGGCACCGACTTCTTCGCGGCCGAGCAGGATGCCTTCGGCACGGTCGACGTCGCCGACGCCGATCCGCATGGCATCACCGACCTCTGGCTGCAGGGCAAGTACCGCTTCGTGCACAATGAATTCGGGAGCTTGGCGGTCCTCGCCGGCTTCAAGCTGCCGACCGGCAACGACGACCAGCGCCTGAGCAACGGCGAGAAGCTCGAGCCCTCGAGCCAGCCCGGCACCGGCGCCTTCGACGGCCAGGCCGGCCTCGCCTGGTCGCGCTACCTCACCCCAAACCTCACCGCCGACACGAGCGCCGTCTACACGCTCCGCGGAGAGCACGCCGGCTTCACCGTCGGCGACCGCTTCGACGCCGGCTTCGCGGTCGCCTATCGCCTGACCGACTCGATCACCGCCTTCCCCAACTGGAGCGTCTTCGGCGAGGCCAACGTCGTCTGGCTCGGCAAGGACGACGACCACGGCACCAAGAACGAGAACAGCGGCGGCACCGCGCTCTATCTCACCCCCGGCGTGCGCGTGCGATTCAACCCCACCGCCGCGCTCACGCTCGCGCCGTCGTTCCCCGTCGCGCAGAGCCTCCACGGCGAGCAGATCGAGACGAGGTTCAAGGTCGCGGCGACGTTGAGCTTCGGGTTCTGACGCACCCGGCCGTGATCACCGCCCCAGGACGACGTCGACCCCGAACAGGACCGCGTGGAGCTTCGACTTCGGGAGCTTGCCGACGCGCTTGGTCAGGTCGCCCTTGTCGACCGTGACGATCTTGCTTCGATTGAACGCGTCGCTTTGGATCACGACCACGGGTCGACGGAATCCCGGTTCCGATCCGGCGGGCTCCGGAAGGTCGGCCCACCAGATCTCGCCTTGCGCGATCACCACTCGACCCGCCGAAGGCGACGACGCGCGGCGGAGCGGGCGAACCCGCGATCGTCGCTCGATTCGCCGGAGTAGACCTTGTCGAGCGCTTCCGTGACGTCGTCGGAGGAGTGCCGCGAGACGTATTCACGCAACGCATGGCTGTAGAGCTGGCTGCGCGACTTCTTGAGTCGGCGCGCGAGACGCTCCGCATCGGCGAAGACGTCATCCGGAATGGACACGGCGGTTCTCATGCCAGAAGCATGACCCGGTCCCGGAGCCCATCAAGGCGCGGTGCGGCCCCCTCCGTCACTCGCGACGGCACGCCCCGTTCGCCGCCTCGCACGCGGGACACGTCTTCATCGCGTCGAAGCCGGCGTCCGGGAACGCGCGGCGATAGGCCTCGAGGTACTCCATGCCGATCTTGCGGCCGTTCGCGAACTCGGTCGCCCACGCGGCGCGCTCGGCGTCGGTGAGCCGGTGCGCGTCGAGCCAGCGGCGGATCCAGCGACCGACGAGCGTCTCGATCGCGACGCGCCGGTCGGCCGCGTCGCTCCCGAGGATCCGCTTCACGAGAGCCGGCTCGACGCCCGTGCCGAACGTGTCGGCGTCCGTCTTGGTGCCGCGGAACGCGCTGCGCGCGGCATACAAGTCGAGCGCGGACAGCACCGGCATGCAGATCGGGCAGGCGTAGACGAAGTTCGCCGGGTAACCCGATTTCGGCTCGGCCGCGCGCATGGCGTCGACGAGCTCGGTGGTGGCGCCCTCCTGGTAGCACCCTTCGAGGACGGCGAAGAAGATCCCTTCCGTCACGTCGCCGCCGATGGCGCGCGGCACGCCGCCATTCGACGCGGGCTTCGCGAGTCCGGGCTGCTCTTGAACCGGTGCAGGCGGTCGTGCGAACGGCGCGGCGGCGGCGACGAGCCCGAGCGCGACGCACCACGCGGCGGCGCGACCGAAGTTGGAACCGATCGTCGTTTGCATCGTGTTCTCCCGACTCGAAGTGTCGAGGACGCAGCCATTGGATCGTTTCAGGCCGGCCGCGGCCGAAACGGGCCTGTAACGGCACTCCGAGCCGCGCGAGCGGATCCGCTCGTGCGTTCCGCGAGGCGACGGCCGCTCGCGGTCGACGGTGCGCGGAGCGCCGTTGGCTCTTCGGCCGCGCCGCGCCCCATTCGATCCGGTCGAACGACCTCGACTTCGAGTTCGCCTTCGATCTCCTGGAGCAGGCCATGGTTCGCAGTCCCTGGTTCAGCGCGGCGGTCGCCGGTCTGGCCGTCGCGCTCGCGCCTCTCGCGCCGGCGCAGAACGTGACTTGGAATGCGCTGAGTCCGACGACCCCGTTCCCGCAGCGCGCGTCGACGGCGTCGGCGTACGACCCGGTGAGCGGGTCCCTGATCGTGTTCGGAGGTTTCGACGCGACGAACTACTCGTCGGAGACCTGGGCGTTCGCCGGCGGCAACTGGACGCTGTTGTCGCCCGCGAGCTCGCCGCCGGCGCGCGCGGGCGCGTCGATGGCGTACGACGCCGTGAAGAGCCGGCTGATCCTGTTCGGCGGCTTCGACGGCCTGAACTATCTCGGCGACACCTGGATCTTCGACGGCGCGACGACGACGTGGACGCAGGCGACGCCGACCGTCTCGCCGCCCGCCGTCACCGGGCCGATGGCGTTCACCGATCCGTCGAACGGCCACGCCGCCGTGTACGGCGGCTACGACGGGAAGTTCTATCAGCTCACGACGTATCGCTGGACCGGCAGCAACTGGCGCAAGTTGAACCCCACGACGTCGCCGTCCGCGCGCAGCGCCGGCGTCGTCGCGCTCGATCCCGTCCACGCGAACGTCGTCCTGTTCGGCGGGCTCGGCAGCGTGAATCCCGACAACACGTGGCTGTGGGACGGGACGAACTGGGCGCCGCAGAACCTGCTCGTGCAGCCGCCGCTCCGTTACTACTCGCAGGCCGCGTTCGATCCCCATCTCGGCGCCGTCATCGCGTTCGGCGGCGGCAGCGGCGGAACGGACCTGAACGACACCTGGAAGTGGGACGGCGCGCAATGGGTCCAGCTCGATCCGGGTCAGGTGCCGCCGGTGCGCGAGTCGTTCGTGATGGCGTACGACGGCGCGCTCGACCGCGTGGTCGTCGCGGGCGGTGACGACGGCAGCTCGTTCCTCACCGACACGTGGGAGTTCGTCGACGAGGGGCAGTTCGTCGACCTCGGACCGGGCATCGGCGGTGCGCTCGGTCCGCCGACGCTCTCGGGCAGCGGCGACCTCTCGGTCGGCAGCACCACGGGCTTCACGCTCGCGATCGACAACGCGCTGCCGTCGTCGCCGCTCCTGCTGCTGGTGTCGACGACCGCGTCCGCGCTCCCGTTCAGGGGCGGGACGCTCTACCCGTTCCCGATCCAGCTCGTCGTTCCGCTGGCGACGGACGGCAGCGGCAAGGCGTCGCTCTCCGCCTCGATCCCCGCCGGCACGCCGAGCGGGATCGACGTCGTCCTGCAGGCGTGGCTGTTCGACGCCTCCGCGCCCCGCGGCGCGAGCGGGACGAACGGCCTCGAGGCGCAGGTTCCCTGACCTTCGCGTGAGAACTGGCCGCGGCTGCCGCGCTCCCGCGCGGCAGCCGCGGCGTTCACGACGTCGACCGCGCAGGAGTGACCGTGCGGATCCGCGGCCGCGCGCCGCCGGCCGTCAGCAGTTCTGGTACTTCCAGTTGCGCGACTTCCCCTGCGCGATCCAGGCGACGGCGGTGGCGATGCGGCGCTCGCGCGTGGCGTCCTGCTTGGCGTCGCCGATCCATTCCAAGTATTCGCGCTGGCAGCTCGGGCTGAAGGCGTCGAAGTGCGTGCGCGCCTTGGCGTCGCGGGCGAGCGCCTTTTCGAAGTCGGGGTGCATCGCGATCGGCTTCTTCTTGCGCGTCTTGACGCGGGCGACCTTGACTCCTGCGTCGTTCAGCTCCATCGCCTTCTTGACCAGGGTCGTGAAGCGGGCGGCGGGCGGCAGATCGGCGAGGCTCGTGATGCGGCCGAAGCTCCCCATCGCCTCCTTCGACTTCGCGTCCTTGCCGACGACGAGGTCGTGCTTCCAGAAGCCGAAGGCGGCGTGCTGCTTGAACGCCGCCATCCCGCACAGGATCCCCTTGTATTCGAACGAGGGGTGGCCCCACTTCACCGTCTCGACGACGGCGGGGCACGCCGCGTGGATCCGCTGGCGCAGCTTCGCCAGGATCGGCTGCGCGAAGGGCGCCGCCTTCTTGATGTAGGCGTCGAGCCGCGCGTCCTTCTTCCCCATGGCGCTCCTCTCCGAGGTTCGCGGGGCCGTCGCTACGCGTGCACCTGATCCAGCAGGACCATCTGCGCCGCCTTCTTCTTGCTGCGGCCGGGGTCGAGGCGCTTGTAGTTGCCGTCGGGCTGCATCTCGAAGGCCTGGTTGTCGTCGAAGTAGAGGCGCAGGCCTTCCTTGAGGACGCGCTCCTTCAGCTTCTTGTCGAGGATCGGGAAGGCGGTCTCCACGCGGCGCTGGAGGTTGCGTTCCATCCAGTCGGCGCTCGCGAGGTAGACGATCTCCTCGCCGCCGGCGTGGAAGAAGAAGATGCGGCTGTGCTCGAGGAAGCGGCCGATCACGCTGCGTACGCGGATGTTCTGCGAGATGCCGGCCATGCCGGGCCGCAGGCAGCACGTGCCGCGCACGACGAGGTCGATCGGCACGCCCGCCTGGGACGCGCGGTAGAGCGCCTGGATCACGCTCGGCTCGGTGAGCGCGTTCATCTTGGCCTGGATGGCGCACGGCCGGCCGGCGCGGGCTTCCTCGGCTTCCCGCGCGATCAGGGCGAGCATCTTCTCCTGCATCGCGAACGGCGACTGCACCAGCTTCTTCAGCTTCGCGACGCGCCCGAGCCCGGTGAGCTGCTGGAAGAGGAAGTGGACGTCCTCGCAGAGGTCGTCGTCGGCGGTGAGCAGGCTCCAGTCGGTGTAGGCCCGCGCCGTCCGCGCGTGGTAGTTGCCGGTGCCGAGGTGGACGTAGCGCTTGAGCGCCGCGCCCTCGCGCCGCACGACCAGCATCGCCTTCGCGTGCGTCTTGTATCCGACGATGCCGTAGACGACGCGCGCGCCGGCCTCCTGCAGCTTCGTCGCGAGGTCGATGTTGGCCGCCTCGTCGAAGCGCGCGCGCAGCTCGACGACCGCCGTCACCTCCTTGCCCGCGCGCGCCGCCTTGATCAGCGCCTCCGCCATCGGCGAGTCGCTGCCGGTGCGGTAGAGCGTCTGCTTGATCGCGAGCACGTCGGGGTCGGCCGCCGCCTGCAGCGCGAAGTCGACGACCGGCGCGAACGACTCGAAGGGGTGGTGCAGCAGCAGGTCGCCGCCGCGGATCGCCTCGAAGAGGTTCCCCGCCTGGCGCACGCGCGCCGGGATCACCGGCGCGAACTGCGGGAACTTCAGGTCGGCGCGCTCGACCTCGTCGTAGATGGCGCCGAGACGGTGGAGGTTGACGAGGCCGTCGACGCGGTAGACCGACTCGATGGGCAGCCGGAACTGCTCGAGCAGGAAGTCGAGCGTCACCTGCGGGCAGTCGGCGCTCACCTCGAGGCGGACGGCGATGCCGAAGTTGCGGCGCGTCAGCTCGCCCTTCAGCGCCGCGAGCAGGTCGTCGACTTCCTCTTCGTCGACCCAGAGGTCGGAGTCGCGCGTCGCGCGGAACTCGTGGCAGCTCGTCACCTTCATGCCGGGGAAGAGCTCGCCCACGTGCGCCTGGATCAGCGCCGAGAGCAGCACGAAGTCCCACGGCTTCTCGGCGACGTTCGCGGGCGGCCGGATCACGCGCGGCAGCGAGCGCGGCGCCTGCACGACCGCGAGCCGTGCATTCCTGCCGAACGCGTCGTTCCCCTCGAGCTTCAGGATCAGGTTCAGCGACTTGTTCAGGATGCGCGGGAACGGGTGCGCCGGGTCGAGCCCGACCGGCGTCAGCACCGGCAGCACCTCCTTCAGGAAGTACTGGCGCGCCCACTCCTTCTGCTTCGCGCTCCAGTCGCTCACCCGGAGGATGCGGATCCCCTCCTTGGCGAGCGCCGGCAGGAGCACCTCGTTCAGCACGCGGTACTGCTCGGCGACGAGGTAGTGGGCGACGCTGCCGATGCGGCGCAGGAGCTCGCTCGGCGTGAGGCCGTCGGGGCCGGTGCGCGCCATCCCCTGCATCAACTGCTCGCGGATGCCCGCCTCGCGGATCTCGAAGAACTCGTCCAGGTTGTTCGAGCTGATGGTGAGGAAGCGCAGCCGCTCGAGCAGCGGCATCTCCGCGTCGACCGCCAGCAGGAGCACGCGCCGCTGGAACTCGAGCATCGACAGCTCGCGATTCACGTAGAGCCGCGGGTCGGCGAGGTCGACCTTCACCGGCAGCGGAGTGGCGGCTCCGGACGAATCGTTCACGTCGAACTCCAGCGCGCGGAGCACGTGCAGGGCTCCGCGAAGGGCGGGGGATGTTATCGGCGTTCGATGAAGGTGCGGGGAAGTCCGCATTCCCGGGGAGATCGCGCGCCGGAATCCGCAGCGCGCCTGCCGCGGCGGGGCTGCTCCTCCGAGACCGGAATCCAACGCTGCGGCACGCAGGGTGGTAGGCTCGCCCGGCCGATGAGATCCCTCATGCGCCAGCTCGCCCGCCTCCTCCTCGCCTTCGTGGTCGTGCCGGGGCTCCTGTTGCCGCAGGGCGGCAGCTACTGCCTCGCGCGGCTCTTCGGCGTCGGCGGCGATGCCGCGAGCAAGGCGAAGTGCGACGACTGCTGCTGCCGCGCCGTGCGCGCCGAGCGGCACGAATCGGCGGCTTCGGTCGCCACGAAGGGATCCCACCGCTCGTCCGACCTCGACAAGTGCTGCGTCTCGCTGCCCGAGATCGGCGGCGCGGCGGACTCGAGCGCGCAGGCGCGCGTCGACGCGCAGCGCACGCTCGCGCAGCTCGCGACGCCGCTCTTCTTCGCTCCCGACGACTTCGCGACGAGCGTCGCCGCCGACGGCCGCTTCGCCTTCGCTTCGCGCGGACCGCTCGTCGCGCCGCGCGCGCACCCCGTCCCGATCGCGCTGCCGCTCCGCCTCTAGGAGCGAGGCTTCGCCGCGGTCGCCTCCGCATCTCTTCGCGGCGTCGCGAAGGCCGGAGCGCGCCCATCTCCCGCGGACGAGGGCCTCCGATGTTCCGTTTCCCGCGCTTCCGTTCCGTCCCGATCGTCTCCATTCCGATGCTCTGCGTCGGCATCGCCGGCGGCTGCTCGACCCCCGAGCCGCCGCTGCGCGCGACACCCGAGTCGCCCGTCGCCGACCTCGCGCACGACCTCGAAGCGCAGTGGAGCGTGCGTGCCGAGGCGCTCGAGCCGGTGGCGAGCACGCGCGATCCGGTCGCGTTCTGGAGCGCGGTCGCCGAGGGCGTCGCGCCCGCCGTGCGCGCGGCGCAGCAGGAGGTCGCGGCGCGCGACGCGGAGGCGCGCGCGGTCGGACCGGGCGTCGCGCCGGGGTTCGAGGCGAGCTACCTCGCCGACGGCAAGGGCGGCGAGCCGGGCGTGCGCGAGGCCGAGTTCGCGCTCGCGCTCGACGTCGCCGGACTGGTCGGCGCGGGCCGCAGCGGCGCGACGCGGGCGCGCGCGCACGCGCAGGCGGCGCTCGCCCGCGCGGAGCTCGCGGCGGCTCGCACCGAGACGCGCCGCGCGCTGTTCGGCGCGGCGGCGGAACTCGGCGGGGCACGCGGCCTCGCGCAGCGGATCGCGGAGCTCGAGAAGGAGGCGGAACCCTCGCTCGCGCGGATCGGGCTGTTCTCTTCGCGCGGCTGGCTCGCGCCGGGCGACGTCGCGATGGCGCGCTCCATGGCGCACCACCTCGAAGCGCGGCGCGCCGCACTCGAAGCGGCGGCTGCGCGCGCGCGCCTCGAGCTCGTGAAGGCGAGCGGGCTTTCGCCGCGGAGCCCGTGGCTCGACGACGACGCGCTCGTGCAACTCGACGATCTCGAAGCGGGTGCGGCGAGCGACGCCGCGCCGCGCGAGGCGACGCAGCTTCTCGAGTTGCAGCCGACGCTCGCCGTCGCGCGGGCGCGCTGGGTGGTCGCCGAAGCGGAGCTGCGCATCGCGTGCGCCGAGCGCTGGCCTGCATTGATGGTCGGACCGAAGGCGCGCTTCACGGCCGACGAGCTCCTGCTCGGCGGACTGCTGCGCCTCGAGCTGCCGTGGCCGGGCGCCGCCTCCGCCGCGGTCGACGCCGCGAGCGCGCGGCGCGACGAGGTGCAGCGCGTGCTCGCCGACGAGTACGCCGCCGCGATCGAGCGCCAGGCTTCCGCCGCGCGAGCGCGCGACGCGGCCCGCGCCACCGCCGACGAGCACGCGCGCGAGATCGACGAGGCGAGCGCGCGCCGCTTCGACGCCGCGTGCGCGCGCTTCGCGGTCGACGCCGCCGCCCTGAACGAATGGACCATGGCGCTCGGCCAGCGCGAGGAGGCGCTCACGGCGCGCAACGAAGCGCGCGTCGCCGCGCTGCGCGCCCGCTTCGAATTCGAGGCGGCGCGCGGGGAGGACGCGCGATGAGCGACGTGCGACCCGACATCGACCTTGCGGCGCTCGCGCGCGCGCCGGTCGCGGCGGTCGCGCCGCCCAAGCGGCGCAAGCTGCGCATCATCGTCCCGCTGCTCCTGCTCCTGGGCTTCGCGGCGGTGCTCGTCTCGACGCTCGGAGACTTCTTCGCGGGCGTCACCAAGGTCACGGTCGCCCGACCGCAGGCGGCGGAAGGGGTCGCCGCGGCGGCCGGCGCGACGCTGCAGCGCAGCGGCTGGGTCGAGCCCGACCCGTTCCCGATCCAGGCGACCGCGCTCACTGCCGGAATCGTGAAGCAGGTGGTCGTGCTCGAAGCGGCGACCGTCCATCCCGGCGATCCGATCGCCACGCTCGTCGACGATTCGGCGCGCCTCGACGTCGACACGGCGCAGGCCGCGCTCGCGCGCGCGCAGGCGGAGCTCGCGAAGGCACAGGTCGAGCGCGACAACGCCCACGCGAGCTTCGACGCCGCGCTCGAGATCGCCGAGCTCGTCGCGACGGCCGGCGCCGACGCCGCCGCGCGCACGGCCGAGGCGCAGAAGCGCGACGCCGCCGCCGCCGAGGCGGCCGCGCGCGTGCGCGTCGCGACCGAGGAGCTCGCAGTGCAGCGCTATCTCGCCGAACACGGCGGCGCCGGCCCCCGCCAGGTCGAATTGTCGGAAGCGAAGGTCGACGTCGAGAAGGCGGCGCTCGCGCAGATGCAGGCCGACGCCGCGCTCGCGCACGCCGAAGCGGAGAAGTCGGCCGCGCGTCTCGCCCGCGCCGGCCGCGAGCGCGAGCTGCGCCTGCCCGAGAAGCTGCGCGTGCAGTCGGCCGACGCGGCGGTGGCCGTCGCCGCGGCGGCGGTCGCGGAGGCGACGGCGGCCGCGAAGCGCGCCGCGCTCACGCTCGAACGCACCGTCGTGCGCGCGCCGGGCGCGGGCGACCCATCGGCGCCGGCGTCGCTGGTCGTCGCGCAGCGCCTCGTCGCTCCCGGATCGTCCGTCGGCGGCGAGGGCCGCGAAGTCGTCGCGACGCTCTTCGACCCCGGGCACTTGCGCGTACGCGTCGACGTCGAGCAGTCGGAGGTGCGCAAGCTCGCGCTCGGCCAGCACGCGCGCATCGCCGCGCCGACGCGACCGGGGAAGCCCTACGACGGCGAAGTCACACGCATCGTCGCGCAGGCGAACGTCGAGAAGGTGACGCTCCAGGTCCACGTGAAGATCGCGCAACCCGACGCCGCGCTGCGGCCGGAGATGCTGGTCGAGGTCTCCTTTCAGGCGAATGAAGCCGCGGTCGGCGCACCGGGCGCCGCGAGCGAAACGCCCGCGACGCGCGCCGTCTGGATCCCCGCGCGCCTGATCGAGGACGGCGCCGTCTGGATCGTCGACGCGGCCAGCGGCCGCGCCGCGCGCCGCACCGTCGAGGTCGCGACGCGCGACGGCGAGCGCGCGCTCGTCACGCGCGGGCTCGACCTCTCCGACAAGGTGATCGACGGCGGCCGCGCGGGACTCGCGGTCGGGCGCCGCCTCGAGATCACGAACGAGGGAGGACGCTGACATGGCCTTCCTCGAGCTCGAGGGCGTCACCAAGACCTACCGCAAGGGCGGCAGCGAGATCGCGCCGCTGCGCGACGTCACGCTCGCGATCGAGCAGGGCGAGTTCTTCGTGCTGCTCGGCCCTTCCGGCAGCGGCAAGACGACGCTCCTGAACCTGCTCGCCGGCATCGACAAGCCCGACTCCGGCGTCGTGCGCGTCGGCGGCGTCGACGTCGCGAGCCTGGCGCGCGCGCGCCTCGCCGACTGGCGCGCCGAGCACGTGGGCTACGTCTTCCAGCAGCACCACCTCGTCCCGGTGCTGACCGCCTACGAGAACGTCGAGCTGCCGCTCTTCCTCTTCCCGCTCTCGGCCTCCGAGCGCCACCGCCGCGTCGCGCTCGCGCTCGAAGCCGTGGGCCTCACCGACCGCGCCGACCACCGACCGAAGCAGCTCTCCGGCGGACAGGAGCAGCGCGTCGCGATCGCGCGCGCGATCGTCGCCGACCCGCCGCTGCTCGTCTGCGACGAGCCGACCGGCGACCTCGATTCGGAATCGGCGAGCGGCGTCTTGACGCTGCTCGACCGCCTCCATCGCGAGCGCAAGAAGACGATCGTGATGGTGACGCACGACCCGCACGCGGCGGCGCACGGCACGCGCGTGGTCCACCTCGACAAGGGTTCGCTGCGAGAGGAGGCGCCCGCGACGGCGCCGACGAGGAGCACGCCATGAAGTTCGCGAATCTCTCGAATCTCGCGTGGCGCAACCTCGGCCGGCGCAAGCTCCGCACGGCGCTGACGATCGGCGGCGTCGCGGTCGCGGTGCTGCTCCTGGTGCTGGTGGAAAGCCTCGCGAGCGGGCTCGACGACGCGCTCTCCGGCAGCGAGGCGGCGCGCACGCTCATCGTCTACCGCCAGAACCGCTACTGCCCCCAGACCTCGTTCCTGCCGCAGGACGACGCCGCCGCGATCGCGCGCGTGCCGGGCGTGCAGAGCGTGCTGCCGGTCAAGATCTTCCTCAGCAACTGCCGCGCGAGCCTCGACGTGATCGCGTTCCACGGCGTGCCGGCGAAGCAGCTCTTCGACGCGCGGCGCATCGAGCTGCTCGAAGGCGACCGCGCGGCGTTCGAGGCGCGCGGCGACGCGGCGCTGCTCGGGAAGGGGTTCGCGGCTCGGCGCCACCTCTCGGTCGGCGACCGCTTCCGCTTCGGCGGCTTCGAGGTGACGGTCGCCGGCATCTACGCGTCGTCCGAGCCGATCCAGGAGAACCTGATCGTCACCCACCTCGAGTTCCTGCAGCGGAACGCCCGCGTGAACCAGCAGGGCACCGTGACCGAGTTCGAGGTGAAGGTCGACGACCCCAAGCGCGCCAAGGAGATCGCGGCCGAAATCGACAAGGTCCTAGCATCGAGCTCCGCGCCGACCGACACGCGGCTCGAGCAGGCGTTCCTCGAGAGCGCGACCGCCGACCTGCGCGAGATCCTGCGTTTCGGCCGCCTCTTCGGGCTCGGCTGCGTTCTCGTCGTGCTGGTGGTCGTCGCCAACACCGTCGCGATGGCGGTGGGCGAGCGCGTGCGCGAGCTCGCGGTGATGCGCACGCTCGGGTATCGCGAGGGGCGCCTCGCGCGGCTGATCGTCGGCGAGTCGCTGCTGCTCGCAGCGGCCGGAGCCGCGCTCGGCTTCGGCGGCGCGCTGCTCGTGATCCGTTTCACCGCGCTCTCGATCGGCGTCGAGGGCGTCCTGGTGAGCTTCTCCACGTCGCCCGCGCTCTTCGTGCGCGCGTTCGCCGTCGCGGCGATCGCCGGCGTCGCCGCCGCGGCGCTGCCGGCGTGGCGCGCGACGCGGAGCGAGGTCGCCGCCGCGCTGCGCGGCGCGGCGTGAGGCGAGACGCGATGGCGCTCACGCGACGACTCCTCCCCTTCGACTACGCGGTGCTGAACCTCGCGCGGCGGCCGGCGCGCACGCTGCTCACCGGGCTGTCGGCGACGCTGGTGGCGCTGCTGCTCGTCGCGACGGCGGCGTTCGTGCGCGGGCTCGAGCGGAGCTACGCGGCAACCGCCGAGTCCGACACCGCGATCCTCCTCTCGGTCGCCTCGCAGAAGGACGTCGTGCGCAGCGCCGTCCCGCTCGCGGTCGCCGACACGGTCGCGGCCGACGTGAAGGGGATCGCGCGCGTCGACGGCGTCGCCGCCGTCTCGCCCGAGATCCACATGGCGACGTACGTCCAGCTCGGCGCTGACGCGCCGCGCTTCGCGGCGTTCGTGCGCGGCGTGACGGAGCGGGCGTACCTCGTCCATCCGAAGGTGACCGTGTTGCGGGGCGCGCTGCCGCGCGACGACGAGGTGCTGGTCGGGCGGCTCGCGGCGGCGAAGCTCGGCGTCGACGCGGCGCGCCTCGAGGTCGGCGCGACGCTCCGCTTCGAGGGCGCCGCGTGGCGCGTCAGCGGCGTCTTTTCTGCGCCCGGCACCACCTTCGACTCGGAGATCTGGGCGCCGCTCCATCCGCTGAAGGGCCGCGTCAAGCGCGACGACGTCTCGGCCGTCTTCGTGCGCCTCGGCCCGGACCACGGCTTCAGCGAGCTCGAGCTCTTCGCGCGCCGCCGTCTCGACCTCGAGCTGCTCGCGATGACCTCGACCAGCTACTACCGCGACCTCGCGGCCTACTTCGACCCGATCCGCCACCTCGCGTGGGCGATGGCCGTGCTGATCGGGCTCGCCGCCCTGCTCTCGGGGGCGAACACCCTGAACGCCGCCGTGCAGGAGCGCGGGCGCGAGCTCGCGACGCTGCGGGCGCTCGGCTACCCGGCGCGCGCGCTCGTCTGGGCGCTCGGCCAGGAGTCGCTCGTGCTCACGGCGGCGGGCGGGCTCGTCGGCCTCGCGCTCGCCCGCCTGCTCGTGAACGGCGGCAGCGTCCGCCTCGCCATGAGCGCCTTCACCCTCGAAGTCGACCCCGCCAGCGTGTTGGTCGGATTCACGGGAGTTCTTTTTCTCGGCGCCGCGGGGATCATCCCGGCAGCGCTGCGCGCGGTGCGGCAACCGGTCGCGCTCGCGCTCAAGCAGGAATGAACCATGAACGAGGAGAGTGAAATGTCCAGTCGATCGAACTGGGTCGCGCGCAGCGCCGCCCGCCGCGGCCTCGGGTCGTCACTTGCCTCCTTCGTCGTCCTCACCGTGTTCGCCGTCGCGTGCAGCACGAAGGAAGAACCCGCCGGCGCGTCGCACTCCGCCGCGAAGGGGGCCCGTCCTCCCGTTTCATTCGTGCTGCAGAACGAACCGCCCGGCGCGCAGCCGGTGAAGGAGGTCCTGCAAAAGGCCAAGGACGGCGAAGAGGTGGTCGCCATCGGCCGCGTCGGCGAGGAGATCAAGGGCCGCGCCGCCTTCCGGCTCGTCGACGCGTCGCTCAAGGCGTGCAGTGAGATGGAGATGCCCGACGCCTGCACGACCCCGTGGGACTACTGCTGCACGCCCCCCGAAGAGCTCCGCAAAGTCGCCGCCTCCGTCGAGCTGCGCCAGGGCGGCTCCGCCCTCGAAGCCGACCTCCTCGGCTGGAACGGCTTCGACCACCTGAAGACCGTCGTCGTCCAGGGCCGCGTCGAACGCGACTCCTCCGGCAACATCACCATCGCGGCGAGCGGCGTGTTCGTCCGGAAGTGAGACGAGGGATGCTGCGCGCCGCGACGACGTGCTTGACGCTCGGCCTGCTCGCCCGCGCCGCGTGGAGCGCCGCGCTCCCGCAGGCCGCGGCGGTCGCCGAGACCCGGGCCCCCGCAGCGGCAACTGGCGACGCGCGCGGCGTCGTGCTGCGCACGCCCGAGGCTTGCCCCGGCTACACGCTCGTCAGTCCGTTCAGCAACACGACGACCTACCTGGTCGATCTCGACGGCCGCGTCGTCCATCAGTGGGAGAGCGCCTACCATCCCGGCCTCTCGTCCTACCTGCTCGACGACGGCCGGCTGCTGCGCGGGATCGCAGTCGAGACGCCGCTGCCGATCAAGGCCGGCGGGCGCGCGGGCGGGCTGCAGATGTTCTCGTGGGACGGCGAGCTGCTCTGGCAGTACCACCTCGCGAGCACGCTCGCCTTCCACCATCACGACGTCGAACCGCTGCCGAACGGCAACGTCCTCGTGATCGGCTGGGAGGCACGCACGCGGGAGCAGGCGCGCGACGTCGGCCGGCTGCCGAGCTGCATCGGCGACCACGGTCTCTGGCCGTGCGCCGTCTTCGAGATCGAGCCGCTGCCGCCGATCGGCGCGCGCGTCGTCTGGGAGTGGCACGTCTGGGACCACCTGATCCAGGACCTCGATCCCGATCTGCCGAACTACGGGAACGTCGCCGACCATCCCGAGCGCGTGAACATCAACGCCGACATCCCGAAGGCGGGCGCGCCGGACGGCGAGGTGACCGACGCCGAGCGCGCGCAGCTGAAGAAGATCGGCTACATCGGCGCCGACGACGACCTCGACGACAAGGAGAAGAGCTGGCGCAAGCGCGCCGACTGGCTCCACCTGAACGCCGTCGACTACAACTCGCAGCTCGACCAGATCGTGCTCAGTTCCGCTCATCTGAGCGAGGTCTGGATCATCGACCACGGCACGACGCGCGACGAGGCTCGCGGCAGCAGCGGCGGCCGCCAGGGGAAGGGCGGCGACCTGCTCTGGCGCTGGGGCAACCCGCAGAACTGGCAGCAGGGTGGACGCAAGGATCGCCAGCTCTTCCACCAGCATGACGTGAGCTGGGTCCGTCCCGGCCAGCCGGGCGCCGGCCACCTGACGATCTTCAACAACGGCCGCGAGCGGCCGGAGGGCGAGTGGTCGCGCGTCTTCGAGATCGCCCCGCCGCTGCAGGAGGACGGCAGCTACGCGCGCGAGGAGGGGACGCCGTTCGGCCCCGCCGCGCCGTGCTGGGTCTACGACCCGCCCGCGCCCGACCGCTTCTACGCGAGCTTCATCTCGGGCGTCCATCGCCTCGGCAACGGCAACACGCTCGTCTGCTCGGGGCCCGAGGGCCGCGCGTTCGAGGTGACGAGCGCCGGCAAGATCGCGTGGGATTGGAAGAACCCGTTCGGCGATCCGGGCGACGGCGGCGACACCGAGATGCTCTACAGCCTCTTCCGCGCGACGCGCATCGGGCCCGACCACCCGGCGCTGAAGGGACGCACGCTCGTCCCGCTCGAGCCGCAGCCGAAGACGGTGCTCGAGATCGTCGCCGAGAGGAAGTCGCACGAGCCGCCGCGCGAGCCGGGCTGGCAGCCGCTCGTCGACGCGAAGCTCGGCCTCGACCGTTGGGTTCCGGTCAACGTCGCGCGCGGGCAGACCTTCACGGTGGTCCCCGATCCCGACGACGCGAAGGAGGTGATGATCCACTCGACCGGCAAGCCGACCGGCATCCTGCGCAGCGACTGCATGTACGAGAACTTCCTCTGCGAATTCGAGTGGCGCCACCTCGCGGAGCCGGGCAACGCCGGCTTCTTCGTGTGGGCCGATCCACTGCCCGCCTTGGGCGGACCGTTCACGCGCGGGATCGAGGTGCAGGTCTGCAATCTCGGCAACGGCGACGGCTTCACGTCGCACGGCGACCTCTTCCCGATCTGGGGCGCGACGATGACGCCCGACCCGCGCTTCCG
>DASRRB010000363.1:0-14979 GCA_035695985.1 Planctomycetota bacterium
GAGTTCCACCACCACCAGCCGCCGCCGCCGCAGCAGGCGGTCAGCACGAGTCCCAGCAACCACTTCATCTGCGATCCTCCGCCACCGGGTGGCCGATGCTCCAGCGCCCTTCGTCGTCGACGAAGAGCAGCCCGAGGTTCCGAAAGAAGTTGAGCCGCGCGATGAAGTGCGACGCGCGATCGGCGATGAGCTGGTTCTGGCCCGACACCAGCGCCTGGCGCGACTCGAACAGGTCGCGGCTGCTGACGTCGCCGTTGGATTGCTGCACCTCGAGGCGCTCGACGTTCTTCTGCTCGTCGTCGATGCTCTGCTCGTCGAGGACGATCCGGTCCTCGAGGTTCTTGAGCGAGCGCAGGTCGGACTCGAGCCCGTTGCGCGTGTCGTCGAGGAACTGGTCCCAGTCGCGCTTCTGCTGGTCGAGCGAGATCTCGGCCGCGCGCCAGGCGTTGCGCTCGCTGATCTGCTGCAGCGGGATGTTGAGCGAGAGCCCCGCCTGGCGGCTCCACTGGTCGGGAGCGACCTTGGAGAGCGAATTGGCCGAGCCGGCGAGCCCCGTGCTCGCGACCAGGTTCAGGTCGGGGAGGAACGACTGGCGCTGCAGGGCCAGCTGGCGCTCCGAGTCCTCGAGCTGGTCGCGCCGCGTCTGCACGTCGAGGCGGTTCGCGAGCGCGACCTTCACCACCGAGTCGGGGTCGAACGCGACCTTCTCGAACTCCGGCTCGTTCTCGATGATCTCGACCGGGATCTTGGGGTCGAGGCCGAGGTCGACCAGGAATTGCTCGATCTGACGCTTGTAGTCGGTGCGCGCGTTCAGGACGTCCTGTTCGACGGATAGACGCGTGCGCTTGATGAGGATCACGTCCTGATCGCGCTTGCGGTCGATGTCGCGCAGCGCCTCGGTCCTCTCCTGGTCGATGATCGCCTGGGTGAGCTGGCGCTCCAGGATCACGAGCTGCTTCTTGCGGCTGACCAGCGCGAAGTAGTCGGTCGCGATGCCGATCACGAACGCCTCGCGGACCAGCTCGAAGGAGCGCACCGCGTAGACCATGTTGCGCTCGCCCTGCGTGAGCGACTCGCGGTACTGGTCGTAGCCGGCGTTGCGCAGGAGCGGCTGCGAGAGCGCCACGCCGACGTTGCTCGACCAGTCCTGGACGCCGGCGGTGCTGCCGACGGTGACCGAGCGATTGAGCCCCGACGTGAGAGCGATCGTGCCGTTGGTCGGGAGGAGCTGCGACACGCCGAACGACCCGCCGTAGGAATCGGTGCGCGGCGTCCCTTCGCCCTTGCCCCACAGCGCGGTCACGGCCGCGGCGAACTTGGGCCCGTAGTTGAACTGCGTCAGCGTGAAGCCGAGCCCGGCGAGGTAGAGCGACTCGCGCTGCGCCTGGAAGTTGCGGCTCAAATGGAGCGCGGTCGAAAGCGATTTCGCGAGATCGATCTTGAGCGGCTCGGCCGGCGGCTCCGGGACCACGTCCCGCGGAGTCGGCGGCGGCACCTCGCCCGGCGGCACGGGCTCCGGCGCCGCCGGCGGCTTCTCCGGCTCGGGCATCTGCACGGTCTTGGCGCGGCCCGACAGCGCGCGGTCGTTGTATTCGTCGAGGATGCCGCCCACCTCGCGGTCGGCGTCGCGCGAGTAATGGTCGGTCGTGCAGGCGAAGGCTGCGGCGACGACACCCACCAGGGCCCGCGCCGGGCCCCGCGATCCCGCTGGTCGCATTCCTCGATCCCCCGTGGAGTCGACGTTCAAAGCGTCGCGCTTCCGTTCGTCGCGGTGCTTCCGGCCCACGGCGCGGACCGGTCGGCGTGCAGCCGGGCGCGTCGGATCCGATGAGACGCTCGCGAGCGGGCCGTATTCACGCCGCCGCCGCGTTCGCCGCCCCGGGAACGGTCAGACGTGCGCGCGCCCCCCGGTGCCGACCCTTTCCCCCCGAGTCTCGCGCCCCCGTACGTTCCGAAGCTCTTCGGAGTTTAGTCCGAAATCCCCCCGAGGTAGCGCATCGGTTCCGTCACGGCGGGAGGGACGCGAGCAGCGCCGCGAGGATCCGGCGGGCGTGGCTGCGCTGGTCGGGAAACGCGGCGGTCTCGTAGAAGCGCACCAATCCGGCGAGCGTGCGCAGGCTCTCCGCCTCCTCGAGCGCGTCGAGCGTCGCCGACTTGACCGCGAGCGAGGGGTCGTCGAGCAGGCCGACCAGCGCGAAGGCCGCGGCGTCGCTCCTCTTGGCGAGCGTGCCCAGCGCCTTGACCGCCGCCTTGCGCAGCTCGCTCGTCTGGCCGGCCGAGGTGAGCCGGGTCGCGCGCTCGACGACCCGCCCGCGCACGTCGTCGTCGAGCTTCTCCATCGAGGCGAGCCCGGTGAGCGCCGCGCCCCGCAGGAGCGCCGGGAAGCGATCGCTGTCGACCAGCTTGAGCAGCGCGCTCCCGACGTCGCCGGCGCCGCCCGCCGCGACCGCCTCGATGCAGGCGGCGCGCACGTCGAGGCGCGCCTCGCTCTCGAAGCGGCGCAGCAGCGCGCCGGTCGCGAGGTCGTCGCCCGCGAATTCGCCGAGCGCCTCCGCCGCCGCCGAGCGCACGTCGGCCACCTCGTCCCAGAGCGCGGCGCAGAGTGCCGTGCGCGCGACTTCGCCGCTCGCCGCCGCAGGCGTGCCCGGCTGCGCGCCGACCGCCGCCTTGCCCGGCGCGCCGAGCGCCGTCGCCGCCGCGGCGCGCACCGCGACGACCTTGTCCTCGACGAGCGAGCGCGCGAGCGCCGCGAGCGTCCGCTTGCGCAGCGCGTCGTCGGCGGCGAGCGCCGTCCACGTCTCGGCGAGCGCGTCGGCCGCCTCGACGCGCCCGTAGGGGTCGGCGTCGCCGGCGAGCTGGTCACACCAGGCGGCGGGCGGCTGCTCGACGTGCAGCGCGCCGAAGAGCCCGCCGCCGTCGTTGAAGCGGACCCAGGCGGGCGCGGCGTCGCACGGGACGCTCGCGCGGCTCTTGCGTCCGTCGAGCGCGAAACGCGTGGTCCTGCGCGCGCCGCCGACGACGTAGGCGACGTCGACGGGAACGTGGAAGACCTCGGGGACGCCCGGCCCCGCCTGCTTCTGCTCGGCGGTGAGCTCGAGGCTCTTCTGGGCCTCGTCGAAGCTCCAGCGGAACTCGATCTGCGGCACGCCCGCGCCGTGCAGCCACTCGCGGAAGAGGACGGAGAGCTCGGCGCCGGCGACCTCGGCGAAGACCGACTCGAAGTCGGCGGTCGTCGCCGCCTTGCCCTGCTCGCGCGCGATCCAGGCGCGCGTCGCGGCGAGGAACTTCTCCTCGCCGACCGTGCGGCGCAGCAGCTCGAGGAAGCAGCCGGCGTTCTCGTAGATGGTGGGGTCGAAGACGTCGTCGGGCTCGAAGTAGGTCGAGGAGACGACCGGCCGCGGCGTCTCGAGGCGGTGCTTCACCGCCTTTTCTCTACGCGCCAACCACGCTGAGACAGCGGCGTCGGTGCCCTGCGTCTTCTCGATCCACCACGGCTCGGCGAAGGTGGCGAACCCCTCCGACAGCCAGATGTCGGCCCACGAGTTCGCGTTCACCAGGTCGCCGAACCACTGGTGGGCGAGCTCGTGGACCACGAGCGCGTCGACGTCGTCGCGCCCCTCCGCGAGCCGGTCGGCCGGCGGCAGGTCCTCCTGGGAGAGCGTGGTCGCGCCGACGTTCTCCATGCCGCCGTACGGAAAGTCGGCGACCGCGATCTGGCGGTAGGCGGGATAGGGGTACTGCACGCCGGCGAGCCCCTCGAGCAGCTCGACCATCCGGCCGGTCGGCTGGAGTGCGGCGGCGACGGCGTCCTTCCGGTCGGCCGTCGCGTAGGCGAGCAGCGGCAGGTCGCGCACCCGCCCGAGGTCGATCTCGACGAACGGCCCCACCACGAGGCTGGTGAGGTAGGCGGGGTGGGGGAAGTCCATCCGCCAGTGGTCGGTGTGGCGGCCGACGTCGGCCGGCAGCGTCTCGATCAGGACGCCGTTGCTGATGGTGCGCAGGCCGTCGGCGACGGTGACGTAGAGCTCGCTGCTCGCGCGGTCGTCGGGGAAGTCGCGGCACGGGAACCAGGCGCTGTTCATCTGGCACTCGCCCTGGCTCCAGCAGCTGGCGGGCGGGCCGTCGACGAAGACGAGGCCGCGGCGCGGCGTCGCCGAATAGTCGACGCGCAGGCGCAGCTCCTCTTCGGGCGGGACGTCGCGGCCGAGGTCGATCGAGAGGGTCGTCCCCTTCTGCGTGTGCGTGAGCGGCTGCTGGTTGCCGTCGACGACGCCCTTGACGATCAGCTCGTCGGCGTCGAGCTCGATCGTGCGGCGCGCGCCGCCGGCGACGTGGAGCGTGAGCTCGCCGCTCCCCTCGACCTTGTGCGCGCGCAGGTCGACGGCGACCCGCACGACGTAGTGGAGGACGTCGACGGTGCGCGCGGGGAGCGGATGCTCGGCGGGCTGCTGCGCGGCGATGCGGCGCGCGGCCGCGACCGCCTCGGCGGGCGCCGGCGCGTCCTTGTTCCCGCCGACGTGCGCCGGCGGCGGCTTCGCTCCGTCCTGGAGGAGGGCGAGCGCCGCGACGAAGGGAACGGGAAGGAATTGCATCGTGGGGGACCGCGGGGAAGGAAGCGCGAGAGTATGACGCGCCCGCATTGACAGCGGGAGTGGCGCTCCTAGCCTCGCGCGACGTGTTGCGAACGATTCGACGTCCCGACGCGCCGCTCTTCGTCCTGCTACTCACTTGGACGCTGAGCCTGTTCGCGCCCGCGCTGCACGAGCGGTTCGACGTCGACGCGAGCTCCGGCGAGGCGAACCACAGCGACGGGGGCCACGGCAGCAGCGGCGTGTGCGACGCGGCGGTCGTCCACCACGACGGAGCCGTCGTCCACGCCGACTGCACCGCAGGCGACAACTGCCGCAACCCGTCGCACCACCACCACTCGCCCTACCAGCACGACGCGACGCACTGCCCCGCCTGCGCTTCGAGCCTCGAGCGCGCGAGCGAGCTGCCCTTCTTCCTCTTCTCTTCGCCGCGGAGCGCCGTCGTCACGGTCGTCGCTCCCGCCCGCGTCCCGACGCCCGCCGAGCGCCACGTCTTCGCGCTCGCGCGCGCACCGCCGTCGCCCGGCGGCTCCATCGTCGGCGCGCAATGCATCGGATGACGGCGATCGTTCCGTAACGATCCTCGAGGCGGGTCCCGACCCCTCCCTCCCGTCGAGCTGCGCGCGCCTCGTCGCGTCACGCTCCGGGTCGGATTCGAAGGGACTCCATGCACTCGAGGAATCGTCGCATTCGCGGCGCCTCCGTCGCCGCGTTCGCGAGCCTCTGCGGACTCGTGAACGCGCAGGAGACGCCGCCGCAGTCCCCGCCACCCGCCGCGCCGCCGGTCGCGCCGGCGGCGCAGGACGACTTCTCGAAGGCGCTCGATCAGGAGCTCGGCAAGGCGCCATCGTCCGCCAATCCCGCCAAGCCGAGCACGCCCGCCGCCGTCGACCTGCCGGGCGGCGCGCAGCTCAAGCTCCTCGACATCTCGCTCGACGTGCTGGCGAGCCTCGCCGGGTCGACCGAGCGCTCGAGCGAGATGCAGAACCTCCAGCTCGGCGACCACGACCCCAACCGCCGCGGCTTCCGCCTGAACCAGGCGGAGATCTCGCTGCAAGGCGCCGTCGACCCCTACTTCACGGCGGAGATGCACCTCGTCACCAGCATCGAGTCGGACACCGGCGACACCGGCGTCGAGCTCGAGGAGGCGTTCTTCACCACGTCGGCGCTGCCCTACGGCCTGCAGATCAAGGGCGGCCAGTACCTGACCGAGTTCGGCCGCATCAACTCGACCCACCCGCACGCGTGGGACTTCGTCGACCAGCCGGTGATCTTCGGCCGCGTGTTCGGCGGCGACGGCATGCGCTCTCCGGGTGCGCGCGTGAGCTGGCTCGCGCCGACGCCCTGGTACTCGGAGCTCATCGTCGGCGTGCAGAACGCCGACGGGCCGCAGATGACGAGCTTCCTCGGCAACGCCGACACGACGTTTCCCGGCGGCCAGGTGCAGAACAACCGCGAGCTCCGCAGCGGCGGCGACCTCATGTACAACGCGCGGCTGCTCCAGTCGTGGGACACGGGCGACTCCGTCGTCACGCAATTCGGGATGTCGGGCGCGGTCGGACCCAACGCCGCGGGCGCGAGCACCGGCACGTCGATCCTCGGCGCCGATCTGAAGATCAAGTGGCAGCCGCCGAAGAACGACGACGGCTGGCCCTTCGTGATCTGGCAGACCGAGGCGCTGCGCCGCAACCTCGGCAGCGACACGCAGGCGGTCGACCCCGACGGCATCCCGGCGAGCGGCGACGAGTTCACGGCGCCCGGCGGCACGACGCACGACACCGGCGGTTACACGTACCTCCTGTGGGGCTTCGAGCGCGACTGGATCGCGGGGCTCCGCTACGAGCTCGCCACCGCGTCGGGTCCGAGCGCGCTCCCGCGCGAGGACGATCCGCTGCGCGACGACCGCCAGCGCATCTCGCCGCTGCTCATCTGGCAACCGACGCACTTCTCGCGCGTCTCGCTGCAATACAACCTCGACTTCGCCGACCACCTGTCGCACGACGCGAGCTCGATCTTCCTCAGGATCGAGTTCCTGATCGGGTCGCACCCGGCGCACAAGTACTGAGCGCCCGGAGCCAACCATGGATGCGAACCCCGATGCGGTCCCCTTCCCCGAGAACAGGATGAACGAAATGATCGCCTACTTCCCGAGCCTCCGCTCCATCGCGGGGGCGGCCTTGATCGCGCTCGCCGCGGGGCTGCTCGTCCCGCGCAAGAGCGCGCGCGGCGAGGAGCCGCCTCCGCCGCGCGAGCGCCTCGTCGTCTGCTGCACGGTGCGCTCGCTCGGATCCATTGCCGGCGAGATCGGCGGCGACGCCTGCGAGGTGACGAGCTTCGCGAAGGGCGCCGAGAACCCGCATTTCATCGACGCGCGGCCGAGCTTCGTGAAGACGCTCGCCGGCGCCGACCTCTTCATCCAGCAGGGGCTCGACCTCGAGCTCGGCTGGGCGCCGGTGATCCTCCAGCAGTCGCGCAACGCGAAGGTCCAGCCCGGCGCGCCCGGCTTCCTCGACGCGTCGACCGCGATCACGCCGCTCGAGCGGCCGACCGGCGCCGTCGACCGCTCGATGGGGGACGTGCACCAGGCCGGCAATCCCCACTACATGACCGATCCCCTGAACGGCATCGCGGTCGCGCGGGCGATCCGCGACAAGCTCATCGACCTGCGACCCGACCAGCGCGCCGCCTTCGAGCAGCGCTGCGCCGCCTTCGAGAAGAAGATCTGCGTCGCGCTGGTCGGCGCGAAGCTCGCCGGCGAGTACCCGACCGACACGGTGATGAAGCTCGCGCAGCTGAACGAGGGCGGCAAGCTCCAGGCCTTCCTCGAGAAGCAGGGCAAGCGCGCCGACCTCGGCGGCTGGCTCGGCGCGCTGCTCCCGTTCGCCGGCACGAAGGTGATCAGCGACCACAACCAGTGGGTCTACTTCGCGCACCGCTTCGACCTGGTGATGGCGGGCTACCTCGAGCCGAAGCCGGGCATCACGCCGACCACGTCGCACCTGGGCGAGCTCGTGAAGCTCATCCCCGAGCAGGGGGTGAAGCTCGTGATCGCCTCGCCCGGCTTCGACCCCAAGTCGGGGGAGTTCGTCGCGAGCCGGACCGGCATCCGCTTCCTCGTGCTCGCGCATGAGGTCGGCGCGCTCGAAGAGGCGGGCTCGTACCTCGAGATGTTGGACTACGACGTGAAGCAGATCGCCGCGGCGCTGAACAAGCCATGACGACGCGAGGAACTCCCGTGGAACGATCTGAATTCCTGCTGCGGGCGGTCGACCTCTCCGCCGGCCACGGCCGCAAGACCGTGCTCGAAGGGGTGAACCTCTCCATCCGGCCGGGCGAGTTCTGGTTCTTCCTCGGCACGAACGCGCAGGGGAAGTCGACGCTGCTCAACACGCTGCTCGGCGTGCTGCCGAAGAAGGGCGGCGCGCTCGAGATGGGGGGCGGGCTCGACCGCGCGGCGATCGGCTACGTGCCGCAGCGCTGCGACCTCGCGCCGAACCTGCCGACCACGGCGCACGAGTTCGTCTCGCTCGGGCTGGTCGGCCTCGCCGTCGACCGCGCCGAGCGCGACGTCCGCGTGCGCGACGCGCTGGCGGAGGTCGGGCTCGGGGGCCTCGAGAGAAAGAGCTACTGGGCGATGTCGGGCGGCCAGCGGCAGCGCGTCCTGGTCGCGCGCGCGCTGGCGCGGCGGCCGCGGCTGCTGTGCGTCGACGAGCCGATGAACAACCTCGACCTCGTGACCGAGCGCAACCTGCTCTCGCTGCTCGCCCGCCAGAACCGCGACGAGGGGCTCACCGTCGTCTTCGTCACGCACGACGTCTCGGTCGCGGCGCACTTCGCGACGCACGTCGCGCTCGTGCACGGGCGGGCGGCCGACGTCGGACCCAGGGCGCAACTGCTGAAGCCCGACCTGCTCGAGCGGGCCTACGGCGCGCCCGTCACCATCGTCCCGCTGGTCGGGATGGAGCCGGCGCGGCAGGCGCCGATCGGAGCGACCGTCTGATGCAAGCCTTCTTCGACTCCTGGCCGCTCTTCCGCGAGACCTACCTCGCGGCGTGGTGGATCGCGGCGCTGCTCGGGCTGGTCGGCGTGCTGGTCGTCGCGCGCGACCAGATCTTCGTCGGCGCCGCCATCTCGCAGGCCTCGACGCTCGGCATCGCGCTCGGCATGTGCGTCGGTGCCGCCTTCGCGCAGGAGGGCAGCGTCTGGCGCAGCGACGCCTTCCTCTCCGTCGTCGCGGTCGCGTTCGCGGTGGGGGCGGCGCTCCTGATCGCGCGCAGCAGCGGCATCGGGAAGGAGAGCCACGAGGCGGTGACCGGCTTCGTCTACCTCCTCGGCGCGAGCGCCGCCGTGCTCGTCATCGCCCGCAGCCCGCACGGCCTCGACGAAGTGCAGAAGCTCGCCGGCTCGAGCGTGATCGGGGCGTCCGCCGTCGACGTCCGCATCTTCGCCGGGCTCACGCTCGTGACCGCGGTCGCGGTCTTCGTGCGGCGGCGCGCGCTGGTCCTCTTCGCGATGGACCCGCTGATGGCGCGCGCCGTCGGCGTGAGCCGCATCTGGGACGGCGCCGCCGCCGCCTGGCTCGGGCTCGTGATGGGGATGACGATCCGCTCGGCGGGGATGCTCTTCTCGTTCGGGCTGCTCGTGCTGCCGGCGCTGGTCGCGAAGAACGTCTGCCGCGCCACGCTGCCGATGTTCGTGGTCGCGCCGCTCGTCGCGGTGGCCGCCTCGGTGGCCGGCTTCGTGGCCGGCAACGTCTCGAACCAGAACGAGGCGCAGTTCACCGTCGCGCTGCTCTGCGGCCTGCTCGCGCTCGCGTGGCTGGCGCGGTCGTTCCGTCACGCGTGACGCCGCGCCGGCGAGCCGCCGCGCCGGCGAGCCGAAAGATTTGCCGGCGCCGCGGCGCTCCGAGCTTTCCCTGACCCCGCGGCGCCGCCCCTCCGTCGAAAAACGTGCGGGGGACAGGAGCAAGGGAGCGCGATGGACGACAGCGCCAAATACTCGGAGCTGGTGGCGCGGCTGCGGGAGTTCGGGCTCACCGACGAGCCCGCCCAGCTGTTCGAGACGACGCAGCTCTTCCTGCACGACGCCGCGCAGATGGTCGAGACGATGAAGACCGCGTTCACGCGGGGCGACGCCGCCGGACTCGGCCGCGCGGCCCACCGACTGAAGGGCGCGGCGCTCAACCTCGGCGCCGTGCAGGTCGCCGCACCGGCGCGCCGCCTCGAGGAGGGGGTTCGCCGCGGCGAGCTCGCGGACGCTCCGGGATCCCTGAACGCGATCGAGCGGGAGCTGAAGGACGTCGGCGTCTTCCTGCGGGCCCTCGCGCAATCCCGCGTGAAGGTCTGACGCCGCGCAGAGCGGCGCGCGCAGAGCTACGGCTTCCCGACCCGCTCGCGACACGTCCGCTCGACCTGCTGCCAGACTTCGTCGACCGGCCGGTCGGTCTCGATCGGGACGATCGAGCGCTCGCCGCGGGCGAGGTGGCGGTAGTTGCAGTCGACGGCCTGGAGCGTGACGAGCTTCTCGAAGCTGGTCGTCGCGGCGCGCCCCTTCGCGATGCGGGCGAGCGCCTGCTCCGGAGCGAGCAGCAGGAGCAGCGTGAGGTCGGGCTTCGGCGCGATCTCGAGGCTGCGCGCGACGATCGCTTCGAGGGTGAGCGGGCTCTCGTCCGTCGCGTCGGCGCGCGGGCGGCCCTGGTAGGCGGCGGTCGACCAGAACGTCCGGTCCTGCACGACCCACGCGCCGCGCGCGAGCGCGGGGCGGACCACCTGCGCGACGTGCTCGGCGCGGTCGGCGTGGAAGAGCCGGAGCTCCTGCTCGCGCGTCGACGTGCGCTCCTTCTGGGCGAGCAGCCTCGCGAGCTCCTTCCCGTGGCGCGAGGTCCACGGCTCGCGCGTCTCGACGACGTCGAGGCCGGTGGCGCGCAGGCTCTCGGCGAGCCGCTTCGCGAGCGTCGTCTTGCCGGTCCCGTCGATCCCCTCGAAGACGATCAGCATGCGCCGCGAGCCTAGCGCGGGCGCTACGCTCTGCGCCGCTTGGATCCGCCCGAGAATCCGATCGACCGGCGGGTGCTGACCGGCACCGGGCTGCACCTGGTCGCGCGCATCGCGACGGCGCTCTGCTCGCTCGCGGCCTCGGCGCTCAACTTCCGCTGGCTCGGCGAAGCCGGTCTCGGCCGCTTCTCCTTCCACATGAATCTCTTCGTGGTGGCCGGGACGCTGGTCGACCTCGGGACGTTCACGATCGCGGTGCGCGAGTCGGCGCGCCGGCCCGGCGAGGAGGCGGCGATCCTGCGGGCGGCCTGCCGCATCCGGATGCGCGCGATCGTCGTCTGCGTCGCGGTCCTGGTCGCGCTCTCCTTCGCCGTCGAGGCGACGGCGCGCGACGCGCTGCTGCCGGCGCTCGCGGCGTGCCATCTGTTCGCGATCGTGCCGGCGACGACGGGCGCGTGGCTCCAGACGCGCGTGCGGCTCGTGTGGCTCGCGCTCTCGCCGGTGCTCGGCATGGCGGCGTGGCTCGGCGCCAGCCTGCTGCTGCGCGCCGCGGGCAACCAGGACCCCGGCGCCTTCCTGGTCGCGTGGGGCGCCGGCATCGTCGTGCAGTCGCTCGTGCCGTGGGCCGCGACACGCGCGCACGTGAAGCTCGGGTGGGGGGCGGCGAACCCGTTTTCGACGGGCGACCGCGCGCTCGTGCGCGAGCTCTTCCAAGAGGCGGCGCCGCTCGGGATCTCGAGCGCGATCGCGACCCTGTCCTTCCGCCTCGACTCGGCCTTCCTGCGCCGCTTCCGGGACGACGCGGCGGTCGGCCGCTTCATGCACGCGTTCCAGCTGCTCTCCTTCTCGGTCAACGTGCCGAGCAACCTCACCTCCGCGCTCGTCCCGTCGCTGGTGCGCGCGTCGGAGCGCGGCGCTTCCGAGGTCGTCCGCATCACGCGGCGCGTCGGCGCCGTCCTGGCGGGGCTCTGCCTCCCGGTCGCCGCGCTCGCGCCGGCGTGGAGCGCGCAGGTGCTCTGGCTCCTGTGGGTGCGGCACGGCTCGCACGGCGCGGCAGAATTCGAGGCGTGGCGCGCGACGCACGGCGACGAGATCTGGAGCGCGCGCCTGCTCGCCGCCGCCGCGGTCGCGATCTACCTCACCTATCCGCAGATGAACGCGCTCGTCGCCCTCTCGAAACAGAAGCTGCTCTGCGCGATCTCGTGCGGGGCGCTGGTCCTGAAGTCGGCGCTCTCCCTCGTCACCGTGGCGGAGTTCGGCGTGGTCGGCGCGGCCGCGACGACGCTCGGGGTCGAGTGCGCCGTCTGCGCGGTCGCGAGCGTCGCGCTCGCGCGCGCGGTCGGCGGAGCGGTCTTCTCGCGCCAATTGCTCCGGCCGCTGCTGCCGGCACTGGCCGCCGGGGCGATCGCCTGGCCGCTGCGCGACCTCGCTCCGCTCACGGTCGCGCCGCTCGCCGCGCTGCTGATCGTTGCCGCGGTCGCGCTCGCCGGCGCGCTGCCGCTGCGGCTGCGGCTCGGGGACGCGGAGGCCGGCCGGTGAGCCGCCCGTTCCGCATCGGCCTCGACGTGCGCGCCGCGCTGCGCGGGCCGTGCGGCATCACGCGCTACTCGCTCGAGCTCGCGAGAGCGCTGCTCGCCGCCGACGACACGATCGAGCTCCTGCTCTACGCGGCGACGCGCGAAGGGCCGGGCGCCGCCGCGCGGCTGCCGGCCGACCTGATCGAGCATCCGCGCGTGAAGGTCGACGCCGCGCGGCGGCCGGCAAAGCTGATGAACTGGCTCGCGCGCGTGCCGGGCTGGCGCGCCGAGCTCTGCACCGGGCCGCTCGACGTCTTCCACCACACCGACCTCGTCTACGTGCACGGCTGGCGCGCGCCCGAGGTCGTCACGATCCACGACCTCGCCTTCGAGGTGTCGCGCTCCTTCCACGACGAGGGGTTCCACGAGCGCGTGCGCGAACGGATGCAGCGCGTGGTCGCGCGCGCGCGCCGCGTGATCGTCCCGAGCGTCGCGACCCGATCGGACCTCGTCGCGCGCTGGCGCGTCGACGCGGCGAAGATCGCCGTCGTCCCGCTCGGCGCCGACCACGCGCTGCGCGTCGCGCGCGCGCCGCGGCAGGATCCGCGGCCGGCGCCGCGCCCGTGGTTCGTCGCGGTCGGCACGCTCGAGCCGCGGAAGAACTTCGTCCGGCTGCTTCGAGCTTGGAGAAGGGCTCGTCGTGAAGGGCTCGACGCCGACCTCGTGCACGTCGGTCCGCGCGGCTGGCTCACGCGCGAGTGGGACGAGGAGCTCGCGCGCGGCGACGACGGCGGCCGCTTCGTCGCGCGCGGCGCGGTGAGCGACGGCGAGCTGCGCGCCTGGGTCGAGGACTCGCTCGCGCTGTGCTACCCGTCGCTCTACGAGGGCTTCGGGCTGCCGATTGCCGAGGCGTTCGCGCTCGGCGTGCCGGTCCTCACTTCGGATCGCTCGTCCACCGCGGAGATCGCGGGCGGCGCCGCCGAGCTCGTCGACCCGGAGGACGAGGCGGCGCTCGCGCGTGCGCTGCTGCGGCTGGGCTCCGATCGGAGCCGACGGGAAGAGCTTTCCCGTTCCGGCCGCGTCCGCGCCGCCGCATTCACGTGGGCGCGCGCGGCCGAGGCGACGCTCGCGGTCGAACGCGCCGCGGCAGGGTCGTAGACTGCGCCGCCCATGAAGATCGCGCTCGACCTCAGCATCCAGGACACGCCGTGGCTGACCGGGGTCGAGCGGACGCAGCGGTCGATGGTGCGCGAGCTCACCGAGGTCGACCGCGACAACGAATACCTGCTGCTGTCGCGCCGGCCGATCCAGCTGCCGTTCGCGCTGCCGCCCAACTTCCGCCTCGTCGACCTCTCGCCGCTCAAGCCCGGCTACCTCTGGCGCGAGCGGCTGCTCCCGACGCTGCTCGCCAAGGAGAACGTCGACGTCTTCCACTCGCCGGTCTCGGCGATCCCGGTGAGCGGCTCGTTCGGGAAGATCGCGACCGTGCACGAGGTGCCGTGGCTCGAGCGCCACTCGTCGCGGGTCGAGCCGGCGCGCCGCGTCTGGCTCTTCCTCAACGTCCGCTACGCGCGCCGCATCATCGCGGTGAGCGAGCGCACGCGCGCCAACATCCTGCGCCTCTACCCCGACGCGAAGGAGAAGGTCGTCGTGGTGCGCCACGGCGTCGAGGCGCGCTTCACGCCGGCGCCCGACGGCAGCAAGCGCGGCGCGATCCTCTCCACGCTCGGCATCCCCGACCGGCCCTACCTCCTCTTCGTCGGCGCGCCGCGTCGCAAGAAGGCGCTCGACGTGCTGCTCTGCGCCTTCGCGCGCGTCGGCGCTTCGGCGCGCGGCGCGACGCAGCTCGTGCTCGCCGGCGTGCGCAACCCCAAGGAGTGCGGGCTCGAGGCGCGGGCGAAGGAGCTCGGCATCGCCGACGCCGTGCGCTTCCCCGGCTACGTCGGCGACGACGACCTCGTCGACCTCTACCAGCATGCGACGGCGTTCGTCTTCCCATCGCAGTTCGAGGGGTTCGGCCTGCCGCCGCTCGAGGCGATGGCGTGCGGGACGCCGGTGGTGGCGTCGACGGGCGGCGCGATCCCCGAGGTGGTCGGCGACGCGGCGCTGCTCGTCCAGCCGGGCGACCCGCAGCAGCTCGCCGACGCGATCGGGCGCGTCCTCACCGAGGAGGATCTGCGCGTCAAGCTGCGGCGGCGCGGGCTCGAGCGCGTGCGCGCCTTTTCCTGGAAGCGCGCGACGCAGCAGATCCTCGAGCTCTATGCCGTGGCGGGGGCGAAGGCGGCCGCGGCGGGCGCGTGAGCGGACCGCGGCGGTGATCGTCGTCGACGCCGCCGCCGTCCCCGACGCGTACAGCGGGGCGCGCACGCGGTTGCGCGGGCTGCTCGCCGCGTACGCGCGGCTCGAATCCGCGCCGCGGCTCGGCGTCGTGGTCGCGCGCGGGGCGCGGCTGCTCGACGGACTCTCGCTGGGGACGATGGCGGTCGAAGAGGGGGATCCGCCCGGCGGACCGGTCCGGCGCGCGCTCGCGCCGCGGCGCAGCACCGGTGCGAGCCCGCTCGCGCGCGCCGCCCGGCTCTGGCATTCGGAGACGATCCCGCCGCGCGCGCCGGCCGGCGTCCCCGCGCTGCTCACGCTGCACGACCTGCGCTGGTCCGAGCCGCGCGCGGCGACCGGCGCGCCGTGGACGAAGTGGGCGCCGCGCCACGTCGGCGCGGTTCTCTGGCTTCCGAGGCTCGCGCGCTCGCTCGCTGCGGTCGTGACGGTGTCGGACGATTCGGCGCGCAAGATCGTCGCGCGGCTCGGGGTTCCCGCGGAGCGCGTGCACGTCGTCGCGAACGCGACGGAGGGCGACGCGGCGGCGCCGCTCGACGACGCCGC
>DASRRB010000364.1:0-8543 GCA_035695985.1 Planctomycetota bacterium
CGCCTCGCGCTGGAAGCGCGAGACGAAGTCGGGCCGGCTCTGCAGCACCGGATGGAGGACCTTGAGCGCGACGTCGCGGCCCGTCGGCTCCTCACGGGCGTGATAGACCGTCCCCATGCCGCCGTGGCCGACGACGCGCACCAGCTCGAAGCGGCCGAGCCGCGCGCCGATGCGCAGGTCGAGGACGGCGGTGGCGGCGCCGTTTGCGGGCGCCGGTGCGGCGGCCGCGGCCGGAGAGCTCGGCGCGCTCGGCGCCGGCGAGGGGGGCGCGGGCGCGAGCGACGGGATCGACGGGATGGGCGGCGGGGCGAGCGCGGCGTCGAGGCCCGGCACCTGGTTGCGCGTCTTGCAGGTCGGGCAGACCACTTCCCGCGTCGTCGCATCGACCGAGATGAGGCGACCGCACCGGCAGAAGAAACGCGTCGGCGTGCTGCTCAAGGTTGGAGGTCGAAGGCGCGGATCTTCTCGTAGAGGGTGATGCGCGCCATCCCCAGGATCTCGGCCGCCTTCGTCTTGTTCCAGCCGGTCGCCGCGAGGACGTGGCGGATGTGCTCGCGTTCGACCTCGTCGAGCTTGACGAGGCGCGGCGCTCCGGCCGCGGGCGGAGCGCTCCCCGCGGACGGGCCGGCCGTCTCGATCAGTCCCAGGTCGTCCGCTTCGATCTGCGGTCCCCGCGAGAGCAGGAGCGCCCGCTCGAGCGTGTTGCGAAGCTCCCGGACGTTCCCCGGCCAGGAGTGGCGGCGCAGGCGCTCCAGCGCCGACGCCCCGAGCGCGCGCCTGCTACGGCCGGTCGCCCGCGCGAGTTCATCCGAGACGAAGCGGGCGATCTCCTCGAGGTCCTCGGCGTGCTCCCGCAGCGCCGGGGTCCGGATCTCGACGACCTTGAGCCGGAAGAGGAGGTCGCTCCGGAAGGTCCCCTGGCGGCAGGCGGCCTCGAGGTCGCGGTTGGTCGCGGCGACGAAGCGGACGTCGGCGCGCACCTCCTCCTGGCCGCCGACGCGGAAGAAGCGCTTCTCCTCGAGGAGGCGCAGCAGCATGACCTGGATCTCGGGCACGAGCTCGCCGATCTCGTCGAGGAAGAGCGTGCCGCCGTGCGCCAGCTCGACCAGCCCGCGGCGGCGCGCGGTCGCGCCGGTGAAGGCGCCCTTCTCGTGGCCGAAGAGCTCGCTCTGCACGACGTTGCCGGGCAGCACGCCGCAGTTGAGCGCGACGAAGGGCTTGCCCGCGCGCGGGCTCGCGTCGTGCACGCCGCGCGCGACGAGCTCCTTGCCGGTGCCGCTCTCCCCGGTGATGAGGACGGTCGCGTCGACCGCGGCCGCGCGCTCGACCATCTCGCGCAGTCGCTGCATCACGGGCGAACCGCCGACGAGCCGGTGCGTCGGCGCGCCGCGCTTCAGGAGCTCGTTCTCGCGCACGAGGAGCTCGCGCTCGGTGAGCGCGTCGGCGGCGAGCCCGATCTGGCGCGCGGCCGCGTTCAGGAACGCCACGTCCTCGGCGCCGACCGGCGCGGCGAGCCCGCTCGCCGCGACGTAGAGGACGCCGACGCGGCCGCGCAGCGGGATCGGGGCGCACGCGATGCGCAGCGTGCGCGCCGCCGCGATGCTCTTCGCCGCCGCGAGGCCGGTGTCGGCGAGGACGTCGTTGGCGAGCACCGCCTGCCCCGTCTTCACGACGCGCCGCACGACCGTGCGGCTCGCCGGCGGCGCGCGGCCCGCCTTGGCGTGGGACGCGATCGCGACGAGCTCCGGCTCGCTCCCTTCCGTACGCGCGCCGATCAACACGTGTCCCGAGTCGAACGGCAGCGTGTCGAGGATGGTGCGCAGGATCCCGCCGAACATCTCCGGCACCGACGGCGCCTCGCCGATCGTGCGCAGGATCCCGTAGAGCGACTCGAGGTGGCGGCGCTGGCTCTCGAGCGAGAGGCTCGCGGGCGGATACGCGGCGCCTGCATCCAGCGCGACCTCGACCTCCCCGCCCGGCGCGAGCGTCGTGCGTTCGTGCGGCGACGCCGCGGCCGCGGCCGCCGCGTCCTCGACGCAGAGCAGCCGCCGTCCGATCGTGACGCGGTCGCCGGCGCGCAGCGTCGCCTCCTGCACGCGCGTCCCGTTCACGAAGGTGCCGTTGGTCGAGCGCAGGTCGGAGAGCTCGAGCCCCTCGCTGCACGGCTTCACCTCGCAGTGGATGCGCGAGACGCCGTCTTCGTCCAGGAGCAGCTCGCACTCGGGCGCGCGGCCGATGCGCACTCTGGCGCTCACCTCGACGGCCTTCAGGCCGCCGCGCGCGTCGACCCACGCGAGGCGCAGGCGCGCGCCCATGGTCAGCGCGGCGCCGACGGCGAAGCTGACGAAGCCGGCGTCGCCGTGCGCGCCGGCGCGAACGCGACCGCCGCTTCGATCTTGTGCAGGCCGGCCGGGCTCAGCGTGAACCAGCGCAGCGCGTCGCCGAGCTCGGCCCGGATGCGGTCGAGCCGCGCGAGGTCGACCTCGCCGTGGAAGATCTTGAGCGCGCACGTCTCCGCGTCGCGCTGCGCGATCTCGATGCGGATCGCCTCGAGCGTGCGCGCGAGGAAGCAGGCGCGCGCCATCCAGGACGGGACGCCCGCGGCGTCCGGGTCCTTCGCGCGCGCCAGGTGCTCCATCGCGATCCACGGCTCGCCGCCCGCGGTGGGGAAGTGGACGCGCGCGCGCTCCTTCGTCGTCTCGAGCACGAGGCCGAGCTCCCCCGGGATCTTGAGGTCGGCGCGGTAGCGCGCGTCGGGGCAGAGCACGACGTCGCCGACGTTGGCGGCGACCGCGGCATCGGGAGAGCGGTTCATGGCCGCGCGAGGATAGCCGGCGGGCGCACGCACGCGGGCGGTCGCTGCGCGCCGCCCGAGGTCACTTCGCGGCCGGCGCGGCTCCGTGGCCGCCGCTCTCCGGCCAGCGGTTGAAGTCGGCCGCGTAGGCCCACCAGTGGTTGAGCTTCCCGTCGCTGCGGCCGGCCGCGCGCGGCAGATGCGCGAGCCACCACTTGTGATGGAGCCGCATGTCGCCGTCGCCCCATTCGGCGCAGGTGACCGTCCGCTTCGTCCCCTTGAGATCGGGGTAGGCGAGCCAGTCGTCGCACGTGCTCGCGACCGGCGTCTCGTTGCCCCACTCGTAGTCGCGCGTGCTGTTCGGCGCGAAGTGGACGTTGCCGCACGCCGCCTCGCCGGGCGCGAGCAGGTCGTAGAGCGTGAAGCGGTCCCACGCGTGCGCCTTCTTCGGCGGGTCCCAGCTCCCGAACACGTGCGTGAGGATCGCCTCGGTGCGATGGCCGTAGTCCTCGAGCATCTCGCCGACGCCGCGCTCGTAGTTGAAGCCCATCACGACGAAGAGGCGTTTGCACTTCACGCTCTCGAGCGGGCCGGAGTTGCAGTCGTAGGCGCCGTCGCCCGCCATCGTCGACTCGTAGCAGCCGGCGTAGGGCATCGCCTGGAGCCAGACCTCGTCGATCTCCCCCTTCTCGACCCGTTCGGCGACCTTGAAGCGGTCGAGCAGCGCGAGGTAGCCGAAGCCTTCGGGCTGGTGCGGCTTGGTCTTCCCCTGCAGCACGTCGCGCAGCGTCGCGAAGTCGTAGCGGAAGCCGTCGTGCAGGAGCGGGAACTCGTCGACGTGCAGCGACTCGACGATCTGGTAGTCGGCGTAACCGCCGCTCGCCTCCTCGAGGTCGGCCGCGTACTGCTTCGAGTTCTGCTCCGGGTCGCTCCACTCCATGACTTCGTGCAGCCGCTTGCCGCCCTCGCTCGCGATCGGCGGATCGAAGACGAGCTGCAGCACCTTGGCCTTCAGCGGCGGCGGGAGCTCGGCCTTCGTCTGCGCGGGCGGCGCGGCGGGTGCGGGCGGCTTCTCCTGCGCGAGGAGGGTCGCGACGACGAGCGCGAGGCTCGCCGCGGCGAGGGGGGCGGTCTTGGACGTCGGGATCATGGGGCTGCTCCGTTCAGGAGATCTCGCCGGCGGCCGAGAGCGCGTCGCGGCCGCCGTCGATCGGGATCGCCGTGCCGCTCACGAACGACGACTCGTCGCTCGCGAGGAAGAGCGCCAGCGCGGCCACGTCGTCGGGCGTGCCGAGCCGCCCGACCGGGATCGCCGCGAGGAAGCGCTTGCGCGCCGCGGCCGGGTCGCGCTGCGCCGAGAACCAGCCGATGGTGAGCTTCGTCGCGATCGTGCCGGGGCAGATCGCGTTGACGCGCACGCCGTCGGGCCCCGCGTCGAGCGCGAGGCTCTTCGTGAGCGCGACCAGGCCGCCCTTCGCCGCGGCGTAGGGGAACGCGCGCGGCACCGTCCGGAACGCGTGCATCGACGCGACGTTCACGATGCTGCCGCCGCCGGCGCGCCGCAGGTGGGGGAGCGCGTGCTTCGAAAAGTGCCACGCGCCCTTCAGGTCGACGCCGAGGCAGCGTTCGACCTCGCGCGCGGTCGCGCGCTCGACCGTCGACATGACGTTCACGCCGGCGTTGTTGACCAGGACGTGCAGCGCGCCGAACGCCGCGACCGTTGCGCGGACGGTCCGGCGCGCGTCGCTCTCGCGGGACACGTCGCCGTGCAGCGCGAGCGCCCGCCCGCCGGCGCGCGCGATCTCGCGCGCCCGCGCGCGGGCCGCCGGCGCGTCGACGTCGACGAGCGCGACCGCGGCGCCTTCCGCCGCGAAGCGCGCCGCGATCGCAGCGCCGATGCCCGCGCCGGCGCCGGTCACGAGCGCGACCTTTCCGGCGAGCCTCATCGCTTCTCCGCTCCCGCCCTCTTCGCCGCGAGCGCCGGCTTCACCCACGCGAAGTGGGCGCGCGGCATGAGTCCGTAGTGGTAGACGCGCAGCGCGACCGCCCCCTCCTCGAGCGCGGCCGCGGCCTTCGCGCGGAACGACTCCGCCGTCGCGCTGTCGGGCGCGAAGGCGCGCAGGTTGGCGAGGAAGCGCGTGGTCGGCGTCGCGGCGGTGCGCGCGCTCTTCACGTCGGCGCGGACCTGCGCCGGCTCCTCGCGGAAGAGGTTCAGGATGAAGGCGTCGACCCACTCGCCGAGCGCGAGCAGGCCGCCGCCGATCGCCGCGCCGGTCACGAACGGGGAGGGGTGGGCCATCGCGTGGAGCGCGACGCTCCGCGGCACGCGCTTGCGCACCTCGCCGATCAGCGACACGACCGTCTCGCGCCGCGCCGACATCACGTTCGCCGCCTCGAGCGCGCCGATCTCCTTCGCGAGCCACGGCCCGATCTCTTCCGCTTTCATGGCCGGCGCGCCGGGCGGCGCCCCGCCGCGGTCGAGGTGCGTCTTGACGAGCTTGCGCGCGCGCGCCGCGACGCCCTCCGCGTCGACCTTGCGCGCCGCCATCCGCTTCGCGCACTCCTTGCAGAAGCAGACCGACAGGAGGAACTCGTGCGCGCCGTCGAGCTTCACGCCCGCCTTGTCGTGGTGGCTCTGGTGCGCCCAGCCCATGAAGCCGAACGACTCGAGCTCGAGCGCCGCCGGCTCGAGCTGCGCCGCGACGTCGGCCGCGAGCGTGGCCGCGTACTGCCGCACGTCGGGGTGGCTCGGGCAGAGCGCCCACGGATAGGCGTCGCCGAACGCGTTCCGGATGGTGCAATCAGGGTGCGCCTCGCCGAGGCGCGAGTTATGGAGCGCGACGACCCACGCGTTCACCGAGAGCCCCGCCTTCACGGCCGCGTCGCGCGCCGCGCGTGCGAGGTCCTTTCCTTCGCCCTCCGCCGCCGCCTTCGGCTGGAGCTTCTGCGACTTCCAGGTCGCGGCGTTCGGCTGATACCAGGCGACGCCGTCCTCGAGCAGCTTGACCGAGCTCTTGGGGTCGTGCGGCAGGAGAAAGCGGCCGGCGTGGTAGGTCGCGGCGAGCGAGATCGCGCCGAGCCCCATCTCCTTCACCGCCGCGACGACCGCGTCGGCGCCCTCGGCCGCGACGTCGGTCGGATGGATCCAGATCGAATGTCCCGTGCTCGCCGTCACTTGCGCCGCTCCATCCCCGCCGCGTCGCAGAGCAGGTCGAGCTCGCGCTGCGCCACGTCGTCGAAGCGGCACGTCGGCCGGCGCACGTGCGCCGACGCCAGCACGCCGCGCCGCACGAGGATCCGCTTGTAGGCGTGCCAGCTCCACTCGACCGACTGCGAGACGAAGCGGATCAGCGGCAGCGCGCGGTCGTGCCCGGCCTGCGCGGCCGCCTCGTCGCCCCTGCGCCACGCCGCGTCGATGTTCACGTAGACCTCCGGGAACGCGGTGCCGGGGAGCGTGCCGGCCGCGCCGCGCCGCAGCTCGCCCACGAAGTTCGCGCCGCCGAGCCCGCCGAAGAGCGCGAGCTTCGTCCGCTTCGCCCGCGTCGCCGCCGCGAGGTCGGCCATCTTGGCCGCGGTGGGCGGAGCTTCGACCTTGACGGCGCGGACGCGCCGGAAGTCGCGCGCGAGCGTCGCGAGCCAGTCGACCGGCAGCGTGATCCCCGAGGCGAGCGGCGCGTCCTGCACCATGATCGGGATCGAGAGCGCGCCGTCGAGGTCGCCGAAGAAGTCGTGCAGCGCGCCGAGCGAGGGCTTGTTCACGTACGGCGGCATCACCATCACGCCGGCGGCGCCACGATCCTGTGCGTGGCGTGCATGGTCGAGCGCCGGGACGCTCGCCTGGTGGCCCGTGCCGACCCAGACCGGGACGCGCCTGCCTCGCGAGGCGGCGCGCCCGACGCGGCGCAGCACGCGCGCGACCAGCGTGCGGCGCTCCTCGTCGTCGAGCTTCATCACCTCGCTCGCGATGCCGCCGAGCGCGAGTCCGTCGCCGCCGCGCGCGAGCGTCCAGTCGACGAGACGGTCGAGGCTCTTCCAGTCGAGCGCGCCGCGCTCGTCGAACGGCGTGCAGAGGACGGGGAAGATGCCGGCGAGCGCTCCCAAGACGCGGTCACTTGCGCGTTCGGCGGCGCGGCGCCGGACCGGCCGCCGGGGTCGTGCGATCCTGGATCGACGGGAGCGACTCCTCGCCCCACTGCAGCGGCGCCTCGAGCTTGCGCACCTTTTCCGGGTCGAGCTCGAGCCCGAGTCCGGGTCCGCGCGGGACGATCAGGTGGCCGTCCTTGTAGTCGACGCGCGTCTTGACGACGTCGTCGGAGTAGAGGCGCGGCCCGACCGGGTCGCCGGGGTGGTCGAGGCGCGGGAAGCTCGCGCCGAGGTGCGCCTGTGCGGCCGTCCCGATCGAGAGCTCCTGCGTGGTCCCGATCAGGCACTGCACTCCGAAGGAATCGGCCAGCGTGAAGAGCTGGCGCGCCGGCGCGATGCCGCCGATGAAGACCGTGCAGATGTTGAAGATGTCGACGCAGCCCTTCTCCAGCAGCAGGCGCGCCTGGAAGAAGCTGTTGCAGTGCTCGCTCACCGGCAGGTCGACGCGGCGGCGGACCTCGACCATGCCGTCGAGGTCGTTGCGCGGCGCCGGGCTCTCGATCAGCTCGACGCCGTACGGCGCGAGCCGGCGCGTCGCCTCGACCGCGCGGCGCCACGGCACCAGGTTGCTGAAGTCGAGCGACTTGACCTTGACCTTCTTGCCGTACTTCTCGCGCACCCCCTGCAGGAAGGCCTCGTCGGCGTCGAGATCCAGCCCCGCGTAGAGGCGGATCATGTCGAAGCCTTCCTTCAGCCGCTCGCCGACGTTCGCGACGTTGTAGTCGACCTCGGCCTTCGAGCGGTGGCGGAAGATCGGGTAGCAGATGCGCAGCCGGTCGCGGACGGCGCCGCCGAGGAGCTGCGCGACCGGCACGCCGAGCTTCTTGCCGGCCAGATCGTGCAGCGCGACGTCGACGCCGCAGCGGATCACCGCGCTCATGTCGTACATGAACATCTCCTCGGGGAACATCTCGAGGAGGAGCTGCACGAGCGCGTTCGTCTGCATCGGGTCGCGGCCGACCAGGAGGCGCCTCAAGCCGCGCTCGAGGTCGCGCACGTCGGGCATGTAGAGCGGCAGGTGGCCGAGGTCGGACATCTCGCCGAGGCCGGTCAGCCCCTCGTCGGTCGCGAGCTCGACGACCACGTGGTGCGACGTGAAGCCGGTGCGCCGCTTCACGGCGATCGGCGTCAGCTGGACCGACGTGATCTTCATCGTTTTCAAGGGCTCGAAGTGGTCGCGAAGGGGGCGCGGAGTGTAGCTACGGCGGCTCGGGCAGCGGGTCGGACCTTCGCAATTCGACGCCGCGTTCGTCGATGAACTCGACGGTGATCGAAGGCGGGTATCGCGACGGGAGCGGGCCCTCGACGCGGAAATGGAAGATGAGCGCCGCGACGACCTCGTTCCAATCCGCCTCGATCCTGGCGCGCTTCTCTCGAGCGAAGTACAGGAGCGACTCCCGGTCGAGCCACTCGACAGTTACATCCTGTACCGACGCGATCGTGAACGGGTCGGGCTCGAGTTCGGCGGCTCCGCGCAACATCGAAACGACATAGGTGTCGCGTAGGAGTATCGGGATCTCTTCGGGCTCGGTCGACGCATCCTTGGTGAAGGCGTCCATCGAGAGCGAGGAGTCGCGCTGCCAATACAGCGGGATCGGCTTCGCGA
>DASRRB010000365.1:0-10948 GCA_035695985.1 Planctomycetota bacterium
GCGACGGTGATCCTGCAGGCCGCCGTCCTGCAGCAGCCCGGCCGCATCCACGCCGAGATCAGCAATCCGCTGGTGACGCGCTTCCTGAACGCCGAATGCTCGAAGTGAGGGTCGCCGGCGCGTAGGCCGGCGCATCGCACGCCCGACCCTGCACGCTGCACGCGCGGCGCTGTACGCCACACGCGCGACGGTGGACGCCGCGCTGGTTTTTCGCAGAATGCGCCGCGCGCGAGGATGGCGGAACTGGCAGACGCGCCGGGCTTAGAATCCGGTGGAGCAATCCGTGGGGGTTCAACTCCCCCTCCTCGCACCCAGCGCAAAGGGTCGAGCGCCGTCAGTGGCGCGCGCCGGCGCCCCGCGTCAATCGCACCGGCAGCACGTTCGAGGTCGTGACCGCGAGCTCCGTCCCCGGCGAGCGCGCCGCATCGGGACGCGCCTCGAGCACCAGGAAGACGACGTCGCCGGGGTAGCGCGTCGCGATCTCGCGGAACCACGCTCCCGGATCGGCGAGGCGCGCGACCAGCCGGTCGGGCCCGCTCTCCCGTCGCTCGCGCACGAGGTCCATCGCGGGCGGCGGGCGCGGCGGCGCATCCGGCGGCAGCGGCGGCGCGGGAAACGCGGTGACGAAGACGGGCTGGATGCGATTGACCACCACGAGCTGAAGCCTGCCGGGCGCGTCGCCCGCGACGAACAACTCGATCTCTTCACGCGGGTCGACGACGACGGTCGGCGCGTCGGAGAGGTCGGCGGCCAGCACGGGCTCGCGCCCGCTCGCGTCGGCGAAGAGGCGCAGCGTGCCGGCGCCGGCGCGGGGGTGCGGGCGCGCGATCGCGACGACGGCGACGGCGGGCTTCTCGCTGCAGCTCAGCGGGAGGAACCACGGCGAGGCGGCCAGCGCGTCGATCGTGGCGGCGGTCGCGAGCCGTTCCATGCCGTCGTCCATCCGGAAGATCGGGTAGGCGTCGAGTGGCGGCGTGTGGCACGGCGGCCGCAGCGCAGCGCCGAGCCCGTACTGCAGGACGCGCGTCCCGCCGAACCCGGGCGCCACGCCGTTCGCAACCGGGACTTCGAGGACGAGCAGCCGCGTCGCCCGCGCCTCGTCGGCGCGCGCCGCGACGCCGTCGCAGACGCGCTGCGCCCAGGCCACCGCCTCGGCATGGACGGCCTGGATCGGCGCGCGCAGCGCGAGCTCGACCGCGGCCCACGGCAGCGCCAGCGCGAGCGCCCCCCACCACCGCCGACCCGAAGCCCGCCCGAAGAGCCACGCGAGCGCGAGCGCCGCCGCGGCCGACGCCGGCCACGTCTTGTAGGCGAAGACGAGCTCCTGCGGCCGCGTCGGCGGCTGGCCCGGCGGCCCGCCGAGGTTCCAGAGGTCGGGCGCGAAACCGACCAGCCCGACCACGAGCAGGGCGAGCGCCGCCGCCTGGCGAACGGCGACCGCGACGCTCCCGATGCGCGTACGTACGGCGACGACCACCGCGCCGAGCACGACGGCGGCGAGCGCCGCGTACGCGAGCGCCGCGAGCGCCACGGAGTGGAGCTCTCCGGGAAAGACCGCCGCGAACTGGCGCGCGACGACCGTCGCGACGCGCGGCACGAACTCGACCACCATCTGCCGATCGGGACGGACCGGGTAGCCGAGGTAGCCGACGCCGAGCAGCGCGCGCGCGGCCACGACCGCGGGAGGAACGAGCAGCAGGAGCCACGGCACGCGCCGCTCGCTCCGCGGCAGGAGCCAGGCGACGGCGCAGAGGAGCGGCGCGACGAGCAGCGCCGGGTCGTAGCTCAACGCCGCAGCGGCGGTCCAGGCGACGAGCCGTCCGGCGCGCCCGTTCCCGTCACGCCACTCGCCGAGTTCGCCGAGCGCGAGCAGCGTGAAGAGCCCCGCCAGCAGCGTCGGCACGCCCCCGTCGACGTAGGTGAGCACCGCCGGCGCGAACGGGTGGACCAGCACCAGCAGCGCGCCCGCCCACGCCGCCCCCTCGCTCAGCCCGAGCAGCCGCCGCAGCACCCGCCCCGTCGCCGCCGCCGTCGCCGCCTGCAGCAGCACGAGGGCGAAGTGGACCGCCCCCGGCTGCGGCCCGAGCGCGTGCACGAGCCCCCACGTCGCGACGTCCGCGAGCGGTCGCCAGAAGCGCAGGAGCTCCATCCCGAGGTGCGACCCGGCGACGACTTCGCGCAGGCTCGCCTGCGAGTAGTACTCGAAATCGAGGAAGTCCTCGGAGCGGAACCCCGCCGAGAGCGCGGGCGCGAGCAGCCAGGCCGCCGCGATCAGCACCGCTCCGCCGAAGAGTCGGGACTTCGGAGTCAAAGCGCGGCCTACAATAGTCGGAATGAGCCAGCGTGCGCGCCCGCGACGCGAAGACCCGCCCGAGGACGAGAGCGAAGAGGAGGCGCGTCGCCGCGCCCTCTCGACGTCGGAGCAGGGCGCCCCCAACTCCCTCGTGGTCGGCCTCGACTGCCGCTCCATGAACCTCTACCGCTTCCTGCGCGTCCGCTTCCCGCGGGCGCCGCACGGGACGCTGCGCGGCTGGATCGTCGACGGCCAGGTTTCCGTGAACGGCACGCCGGTCACCGACTCGCGGCCGCTGCGCTTCGGCGACGTCGTCGAGATCGACGCCGACGTCGAGCGGTCGGCGAAGCCGGTGAAATCGGCGAAGAAGACCGGACTCGTCGAGCTCTATTCCGACCCGAGCCTGGTCGCGGTCGACAAGCCGACCGGCCTCGCGACCGCCGGCGAACGGGACGACAAGCGGCCCCACCTGCTCGGACTCGTGAAGCGCGCCCACCCCCAGGACGCGATCAAGCTGGTCCACCGCATCGACAAGCCGGCGAGCGGCGTCGTCGTCTTCGCCCGCTCGCGCGACGCGAAGCGGCAGCTCCACGAGGAGTTCGCCGCGCGGCGCGTCACCAAGGACTACCTCGCGATCGTCTCGGGCCACGTCGACGACGCGCCGCAGTTCGTCGCCGCGAACCTCTCGCCGCGGCGCGGGCGCGTCTCCCGGATGGTGGTCACGCCGAACCACGGCAAGCCGGCGGTCACGCTGGTGCGCCCGCTCCTCCACTTCCGCGGCTACACGCTGGTGCACGCGCGGCCGGTGAGCGGGCGCACCCACCAGATCCGCGCCCACCTGCGCCACCTCGGCCACGCCATCGTGGGCGACGCGACGTACGACGGCGAGTCGGAGCTGCGCCTCTCGAAGCTCAAGTTCGGCTACCGGCGCAGCCGCGGCGAGGACGAGCGCCCGCTGCTCGCGCGCCTCGCGCTGCACGCCTACCGCATCCGGCTCGCGAGCCCCGCGACCGGCGCCGCGGTCACCTGCACCGCGCCGCTCCCCAAGGACCTGCGCTCGGCGCTGCGGCAGCTGCAGAAGAGCGCGGGCACGCGCGTCGTCGCCGACCTCGAGGCGCGGCTCGCCGAGCCGCTCGCGGCGGCGCCCGGCGCTCCCGACGACGACCCGTTCGCGCCGCTCGAACCGCAGGCACGGGCGGCGCTGTCGCGCGAGGAGCCCGACGCGGACGCCGATTGACCCTGCGGGGCGCGCCCGTACACTCCCCCGCCATGAAAATCCGCAACTCGAACACGAAGCGCTCCAAGCGGACCGGCTTCCGGTACCGCATGAAGACGAAGGGCGGCCGCAAGGTCCTGCGCCGACACCGTCAGCGCGGCCGCCACATGACGCCCAAGCAGCCCTGAGCGCCCCACCTCAGGCCGGCGGCGGCGGACGCGGCGCGCGCTCGAGCTCCCAGAGCTTCGCGTACTTGAGGAAGACGTAGAACGCGCCGATCGACGCGAGGACGAGGCCGCGCCAGCCGTCGAGGAAGCCGCGCCGCAGCACGTACATCTTGAGGAAGTGCGCCGGCGGATGGGTGAGCAGGTCGATCGCTCGGAAACGGACGCCGCGAGCGTGCAGCCCCGTCGCCATCGTGGTCGTGTAGCGGTTCACCTTCTCGACGTGGTGGGCGAGGTCGCGGTAGGCGTAGTGGTGGAGCGCGCCCTCGAGACGCGCCGGCGCGCCGTCGAGCTCGATGCGGTCGTGCGGGTCCTCGCCGATCCATCGGGCCCGCGCACGATCGAAGAGGCGCACGCGCCACTCCGGCCACCAGCCGCCGTGCTCGATGAAGCGGCCGGCGTAGGCGGTCTTGCGCGCCACGGCGTACCCGGCGGGCGCGCCGTTGCCCTCGGCTTCGAGCGCCCGCTCGATCGCGGAGCGCAGCGGCGGAGAGACCTCCTCGTCGGCGTCGAGGCAGAGCACCCAGGAGTTCTTCGCGAGCTCGATCGCGCGGTTCTTCTGCGCGACGTGGCCGCGGAACGGCTCGACGAAGACGCGGGCGCCGCGGGCGCGCGCCAGCTCGACGGTGCGGTCGGTCGACCCCGAGTCGAGCACGACCACGTCGTCGGCGAAGGCGGCGGAGTCGAGGCATCGCGCGAGGTTCTTCTCCTCGTCGCGCGTGATGACGCACAGGCTCAGGGGACGCCGTGGCAACGTCGGGTCGAGCTCCGGGAGGGGGCCGCGCCCGGATCGGTGCTGCGCGCGGCGGCGCGCCATCATGGGGCGGGCGCGCGCGCGCGGCAACTCGCGCGCGGCCTCGCCCGCGTCGCGGCGGCCTGAACGGCAATGGAGCCGCGGACGCTGGTCGCGCTCGCGATCTTCGCGGTGACCTACGCGCTGCTGTCGCTGCGCCGCATCCCGCTCCTCAACCTCGACCGGCCGACCGTCGCCCTGGCGGGCGCCGTCGCCATGGTCGCGTGCGGCGTGCTGCCGCTCGACGCCGCCTACGCGGCGATCAACCTCGACACGCTCGCGCTGCTGCTCGGCACCATGGTGACGATCGCCTACCTGCGCGAGGCGCGCTTCTTCGAGTGGGTCGCGCACCGGATCCTGCGCGCCGCGACGACGCCGCGCCGCCTCCTCGTGCTGGTCGTCTTCGCGTCGGGGATCCTCTCCGCGCTCTTCGTCAACGACACGATCTGCCTGCTCTTCACGCCGATCCTGCTCGAGGCGCTGGCCGCCGCGCGCCTGCCGCCGGTCCCCTATCTGATCGCGCTGGTCACCGGCGCCAACGTCGGCAGCGCCGCGACGCTGACCGGCAACCCGCAGAACATGCTGATCGGGATCTCGAGCGGCATCTCGTACGGGAGCTTCGCGCTCGTCCAGGCGCCGCTCGCGCTGCTCTCGCTCGCGGTGACGGCGGCGCTGCTCGTCGCGCTCCACCGGCGGAGCATCCCGGAGCGGTTCGGCGTCCTGCCCGACGGCGCGCGCCGCGTGAACGGCGTCGTCGTCCGGCGCGTGCTCGCGATCCTGGCGCTCGTGCTCGCCGGCTTCCTGCTCCCGGTCGAGCGGCTCGTCCCGGGGCTCGGGACGGGGCAGCGCCTCCCCTTCGTCGCGCTCGCCGGCGCGATCGCGTCGATCCTGTTCGGCCGCTACAAGCCGGCGCGCGCGCTGGCGCGCGTCGACTTCGGGCTGCTGCTGCTCTTCTGCGGCCTCTTCATCGTGGTGCGCGGGCTCGCGACGACGCCGCTGCTCGACGGGTTGCACGCCTCGCTCGCACCGCACCTCGGCGACTCGACCGCGGCGCAGGCGACCTCGTTCTCGCTCTTCACCCTGATCGGCAGCAACCTCGTGAGCAATGTCCCGTTCGTCCTGCTCGCGCGCGACTGGATCGCCGCCTTCCCCCACCCGATCCTCTTCTGGCACGTCCTCGCCACCGCCTCGACCTTCGCCGGCAACCTGACCATCGTCGGTTCCGTCGCGAACGTGATCGTCCTCGAACAGGCGAAGGACGTCGCGCCGATCGGGTTCCTGACCTACCTGCGTGCGGGGCTGCCGATCACGCTGGCGACGCTGGCGGTCGCGCTCGCGGGACTGCTCGCCGTCGCCCGCTTCGCGCCGGCGTTCGGGTGAGAGGGACGATCGGCGCCGGCGCGATTCTCACGGGTTCTTCCTCGCGCGATCGCTCACTTCTTCGTCTTCGAGCGGTCGAGGAACTCCGTCATGCGACGGACCTTCTCCTCGCTCTCGAAGAGCACCGCCTGCGCGAGCGCCTCGCCGAGGTAGCCGGCGCCGGGCCGGAAGCTGCCGTCGAGGCGGAAGAGCATCTTCGCGAGGCGGACGGCGAGGCGGTCCTGTTTCACGATCTCGTCGGCCATCTTCTTGGCGGCGGCGTGGACCTCGGCGTCGGGGACGACCTGGTTCACGAGGCCGATGCGCAGCGCCTCGGCGGCGTCGAGGATGCGGCCGGTGAAGACGAGCTCGCGCGCCTTGCCGGCGCCGACGAGGCGCGGCAGGCGGTAGGTCGCGCCGGCGCCGGGAACGATGCCGAGCGAGACCTCGGGCTGGCCGAACTTCGCCGTGTCGCCGGCGATCCGCAGATCGCAGGCGAGCGCGAGCTCGCAACCGCCTCCCAAGCAGAATCCGCGGATCGCCGCGATGACCGGGAAGGCCGTCTCCTCGACGCGCTGGAAGAGGCGCGAGTTGATGCTCAGCAGCGCCTCGCGGCGGCGCCGGTCGCGCAACTGCGCGATGTCGGCGCCGGCCGCGAACGCCTTCTCCCCGGCGCCCGCGAGGACCATCGCCCCGACCGTCTCGTCGCCCTGCAGCGCGTCGAGCACGCCGTGCAGCGCGTCGACCATCGCCTGGTCGAGCGCGTTGCGCCGCTCCGGCCGATTCAGCATGACGAGGACGAGCGCGCCGTCCCGCGCCACCTGGACGATCGGCTCGCCCGCGTCGTTCACGCCGCCTGCCGCGCTCTTCGGATCCATGGCGCTCTCGCGTTCCTCTCGCACGTTCCCGCGGACGGCCGCCGGCGGCGGCCTCAACCATTCTTCAGGACGACCTTCCCGTTCACCTCGCGCGCGTCGAGGATCCGGTGCCCCTCGGCCACGTCGCGCATCGGCAGCACGCGGTCGACCACCGGCCGGTAGTCGCCGCGCTCGAAGTGCTCGAGGACCACGTGGAGCTCGCCGAGGCTCCCCATGGTCGAGCCCAGGATCGACAGCCCCTTGAAGAAGACGAGGCGCACGTCGGTCTCGAGCTTCGGCCCCGAGGTCCCGCCGCACGTGACCAGGCGCCCCCCCTTGGCGAGGCAGCGCAGGCTCTTGTCGAGCGTCGCCTGGCCGACGTGGTCGACCACGACGTCGACGCCGCGCTTGGCGGTGATGCGCCGGACCTCCTCGCCGAACTCCTTCTGCCCGTAGTCGATCGTCTCGTGCGCGCCGAGCTCCTTCGCGCGCGCGAGCTTCGCGGCGCCGCGTGCCGTCACGACGATGCGCGCACCGATCCGCTTCGCGACCTGGATCGCCGCGGTCGAGACGCCCGACCCGGCTGCGTGGATCAGCACCGTCTCGTGCGGCTGCAGCCGCGCGCGCGCGACCAGCATGTGGTAGGCGGTGAGGAACGTGAGCGCGACGCTCGCCGCCTCTTCGAAGGAGAGTGCCGCCGGCTTGCGCAGCACGTTGCGCGCGGGCGCGACCAGGAAGTCGGCGCAGGCGCCGTCGCGGGTCTCGCCGAAGATGCCGTACGACCGGCAGAGCTGGTCCTCGCCGGCGGCGCAGCGCGCGCAGCTCCCGCAGCCCAGCCCCGGCGCGAGCAGGACCGCGTCGCCGACGGTGAGCGTCGTGACCCCCGGCCCGATCCGGTCGACCACCCCGGAGGCGTCGCAGCCCGGGATGATCGGGAGCGGGTACTTCACGCCCGGGATGCCTCCGCGCACCCACAGGTCGAGGTGGTTCAGCCCCGCCGCGCGCACCGCGATGCGCGCCTCGCCGGGGCCGGGCTCGGGGTCCGGGCGCTCCTCGTGCAGGAGGCGGTCGAACGAGCCGTGCTCGCGGACGACGACGCAGCGCATGGAGTCCTCGGAGTCGCCGGGTGCGAAGGGCGCGGCAGCATAACGCGACGCCGCTACGATCCCGGCCGTGCCGGACGACCGCTTCAGCCGCCAGATCCGCTTCGCGCCGTTCGGCGCGCGCGGGCAGGAGAACGCGGGCCGCGCGACCGTCGCGGTCGTGGGGCTCGGCGGGCTCGGGAGCTGGGTCGCCGAGCATCTGGCGCGCGCCGGCGTCGGCACGCTGCGACTCATCGACCGCGACGTCGTCGAGGAGAGCAACCTGCCGCGCCAGGGGCTCTACGTCGACGAGGACGCGCGGCGCGCGCGGCCGAAGGCGGAGGCGGCGGCGGAGCGGCTCGCGGCGATCGGCGGCCCGACCCGGCTCGAGCCGCTCGTGCGCGAGCTCACGCGCCGCAGCGCCGACGCGCTGCTCGGGCCGGCCGACCTCGTCGTCGACGGGCTCGACGCGTTCGCGCCGCGCTTCCTGCTGAACGACTGGTGCCGCGCGCGCCACCGGCCGTGGGTCTACGGCGGCGCGCTCGCCGGCACCGGCAGCGTGCTGCTGATTGCCGACGGAGGCCCCTGCCTGCGCTGCCTCTTCCCCGGAGCGGACGGGCTGCTCGGCGGGGAGACGTGCGAGACGGCCGGCGTCTTCTCGCCGCTCACGGCGGCGATCGGGGCGCTCGAGGCGGGCGAGGCGCTGCGCTGGCTCGCCGGCGACCGCCGGCCCGCGCGCCTGCTCCAGGTCGAGCCGTGGGACGGGCGGCTCGTCGCGCTCGACCCGGGGGGGCCCTCCCCCGACTGCCCGGTCTGCGCGGGCCGCTCCTACCCGGCGCTCGAGCGCGACGACGACGATGCGACGACGAAGCTCTGCGGGCGCGACACGGTGCAGGTGGCGCCGGAGAGCGGCGGCAGGTCGCTCGACCTCGACCTGCTGGTGAAGCGCTGGGAGGGGCTCGGCACCGTCGAGCGCACGCGCTTCCTCGCGCGGCTCCATCTTGGAAAGGGCGGGGGCGCGAGCGAGGGCGGCCTCGTCGTCACCGTCTTCGACGACGGGCGGGCGCTGGTGCGCGGGACGACGTCGGTCGAGCGGGCGCGCGCCACGTACGCGCGCTACGTCGGCCACTGATACTTCGCTGCGCGCGTCGCGCGGCAGGTGGATGCGACGGAACGTCAGCGGCCCCGAGGCTTTCGCTTCGGGGCCGCCCGCGTTCAACGCTATCGAATCGTCGCGGCTACGGCTTCGTGACCGCGTAGATGCAGATGACGCCGGTCGTCGTGCCGATCTGGTGGCCGGGCGCGTCGGGGCCGGTCGTGTTCGTGAACTTGTAGTTCGTCGTCCCGTTCAGCGAGAAGTAATAGAACTTGCCGTCGTGCGGGTAGTCGACGTCGGCGATGGCGGCGTCGTCCCCGAAGCCCGCGATCAAGGCCGGCGGCGCGGCGCCGGTCGTGTCGCCGGCATTTCCCGCGCGCAGCCAGAAGATCTGGCCGAGCGCCATGGAGCCGGTCTTCACCGTCTCCGTGAGGTCGTCGCGGAAGTAGTAGAGGAGGTCCTGGTACTGGAGGTCCGCCGCCTGGGTGTTGGTGCCCAGGGACCACGCGCAGCCGAGCGACACGGGGCTCGGAGTGAGCGACTCGACGACCTGGCCGGAGAGCGCGTCGGTCGTGAGCTGGATCGCCGTCGTCGGGAAGTTGGCGTCGAAGACCCACGGGTTGCGCGGGGTGCCCCCGGCTCCGTCGATCGTCGTCGCGAAGTAGCAGAGCGACGGATAGGCCCCGCCGGCGAACGACAGGTGCCAGTCGAAGTTCTCGCCGTACGTGACGTTCGGGTTGCTGGTGTCCGACGTCTTGGCGCCGCCGAACTCGCCACCGGTGATGTTGATCAGCTTGCCGGTCGCGAGCTCGACCGCCACGAGGTTGGTCTTGGTGGTCGGCGTCGAGAAGGCGCGCGACCAGATCAGGTAATTACCGTTCGGCGAGACGAAGTAGCCCTCGGGGTAGATGTTGCCCTTCTTGTTGATCGGGAAGGTGGCGCCCGTGGTCACGCTCAGGTTCGCGATCACCTTCGTGGAGTCGTTCCAGGAGAAGAGGTCCATCTCCTTCTGGAGCGTCGACGTCCACGCGCCGTACAGGAAGAAGAGGTGGTCGTTGTCGGCCATGAAGAGGTCGGCGGTCTTCTTCAGCCCCTGTCCGGTGGCCGCGTGGTTGATGTTGCCCGTGTTCGTGATCGGGTTGTTGAACTTGGCCGGGCCGGCGTCGTCGCCGACGTTGTCGTTGTTCGTGTCCTTGGTGGAGTAGATGTAGACCTCGTCGGTGAGCGCAAATTCGTTGTTGTGCTGCACGGCGAGCGCGAGCTTGGAGCCGTCGGGCGAGAGCGACGCGAATCCCGTCTGGCCGTTGTATGCGTCCCCCGCCGTGTAGACGCTCACCTGCGGCAGGAGTGAGGGGAACTGCGTGAGGTTCACCGCCTGCGCCGGCTTGAGCTCGGTGACCGCGTACCAGTCGCCCGACGTCACGAGGTCGGGGAGGAGCCCGCTCCCCGGGCTGAAGTCGTTGCCGGCGATGAAGCAGAGCGTCGACCCGCCGCCCCGGCTCACCACGAACGCCTTGTCGGGGATCTGGTCGACCTGGGGCGCCGTGTAGTTGGGGTTGGTCGGGATCGCGACCTGCTGCGGCGCCGGCTGCGCAGCCCGGGCGTTGACGGAGTACAGCTCGCGAGGGGTGCTCGTCCCGGTGTCACGCGTGAACCAGAGGAAGTTGTTCGTGAAGATCTGCCCCTTCACGAAGAGGTTCTTGGTGCCGCTCGGCGTCACATCGACGATGTCGGTCGTGTTGCTGCTGAACGGCTTCGTGCCGTCGGTCGCGATCAGGAACATCTGGGGGGTGGTGGCGACGAGCGTGTCGTCGTAGATCGCCGACATCCGCGACCCGTCGGGGCTGAACGTCGTCGCGACCTTCCAGGAGTTGTTGACGGGCGTCGAATCCTTCTTGCGCCCGATGACGATGAAGTCGACGCCCGGAGTGTTGGGGTTCGGCCCCTTGTTCACGATCAGGAAGAAGCCTTCCTGCGAGACGTTGTCGTAGCAGCGCATCACCGAGCGCGGAGGGATGTCGTCCGAGG
>DASRRB010000366.1:0-1803 GCA_035695985.1 Planctomycetota bacterium
GCCGTCGGCGATGCCGAGCAGGCCGACGACCGGCGGCCCGTCGGCGGTCGCCGCGAGCGTGCGCGCGAGCACCTGCGCCTCGTCGAACGAGAGGTCGGCGAGCTTCGCGACGACGACGCGCCGCCCGCCGCGCACGACCGCGCCCGCGAGGAGCTCGCGCGCCTGCACGTCGGCGGCGATCTCGAAGAGCTGCTTCACGCGCTTGCGCAGCGCCAGCCCCTGCTCGGCGAGCTTCGCGACCTGCACCGCCACCTGGTCGTCCGCGGTCGAGAGGCGGCGCGCCGCGTCGCCGAGGATGCGCCGCCCGCGCTCGTACTCGCGCAGCGCCCGCCCGCCGCAGACGAACTCGACTCGGTGGTGGGCCTTCGACTTCTCGACGCCCTTCACGACGATCAGGCCGACCTCGCCGGCGCGGCGGGCGTGCGTGCCTCCGCAGGTCGAGACGTCGAAGCCGATCACCTCGACGAGCCGGATCCTCGCGCCGTGGAACGTCTGCTTGCGGACGTTGAACCGGGCGAGCTCGTCGGCGCCGACCTCGTGCACGCGCAGCTCGCGGTCGGAGAAGACGACGTCGTTCGCGAGCGCGACGGCGCGCGCCACGACCGCCTCGGTCGTGCCCGGGTCGACGTCGATGGTCGAGGTCTCGGCTCCGAGGTGGAAGCTCTTCGTCTCGAGCTGCGCCGCGACGACGAACGCCTGCGAGAGGATGTGCTGCCCCGTGTGCTGCTGGAGGTGGTCGCGCCGGCGCGCCGCGTCGACCTTCCCGTGCACGGTCGCGCCGGCCGCCGGCAGCGCGCCGCCGGCCGGGACGTCGACGAAGTGGAACACTCGCCCGCCCTCGTCGTTCTCCGCGACGACGTCGACGACGGCGAGCTCGCCGATCCGGCCGGTGTCGAACGGCTGCCCGCCGCCGGTCGGATAGAAGGCGGAGCGGTCGAGGACGAGAGCGCGCCGGCCGTCGCGTTCGACGTGCTCGACGACGCGTGCGTCGAACTCGAGGAGGTGCGGGTCGGAGCGGTCGAGGCGTTCGGTGGCGGGGGTCGGGGCATTCATGCGGTCGGAACCTCGCTCGAGCGTCAATCGGGATCCAGGACGAGCGTCGCGAAGCGGTCGGGCCGGTGGAAGGTGTTCGAGAGCGTCGGCCGCAGCGCGAGCTGCGCCTTGTTCATGACGTCGCAGCGGAAGACGTTGGCGCGCAGCCGCGACCGTGGTGCCGGCGCGCCGCCGAGCGCGGCCCACGGGATGCGCATCTCCGCGCTCCAGACGTGGCCCGGCAGGTCGACCCAGACGGCCGTCTTGAAGCCGGAGCTCCACGCGAAATCCTTCTTCCCGCCGGCGATCGCCACGTCGAGCTTCTCGCCGTTCGGCGCGAGCTCGAACTCGAAGTAGTCGTCGGGCCGGTTCGCGTCGCGGGCCCGGTTTGGGTCGACATCAATGAAGAGCTCGACCACGTCGCCCTCCCACAGCCCGAGCCGCTCGTGGTCGCGGTCGGTCCCGGCCAGCGTCACGACCTGCGTGAAGGGGCAGACGAACGCGAGCTGCAGGAACTCGTCGCTCCAGAGCGCCTTGACGTCCGTCGCCAGGTCGGGGCGCGCGAGCGCGTGGTCGGACGTGAGCTCGACGATCTGCGCCGGCGCGGCGTCCCACGCCGGGTCGTGCGCGCGCCCGTCGAATGCGACCTTCGCGACGTGACGCGCATGGAGCTCCGGCGGGGGCCAGCCGCGCGCCAGCACGCGCCGCGCGTTGTCGAAGTAGATCTTGCGCAGCAGCGGCGCCGGCAGCCCGATCGCGTCGATCGTCCAG
>DASRRB010000367.1:0-8867 GCA_035695985.1 Planctomycetota bacterium
CGAGCGCGGCGTCGCGCGTGGTCACCAGCCCGCCGTCGCCGACGCCGCCGAGGTTCTTCGTGGGATAGAAGCTGAAGCAGCCGAAGGTCCCGGCGCCGCCGACCGCTCTCCCCTCGGCCCGCGCGCCGAACGCCTGCGCCGCGTCCTCGACGAGGGCGAGCTCGTGGCGGCGCGCCAGCTCGGAGAGGCGGGCGACGTCGGCCGCGCGCCCGAACAGGTGGACCGGCAGCAGCGCCCGCACCCGCCCGGCCGGGCGGCGCGGCCGTCCGCTCTCGAGCAGCTCGGCCACGGCGCCGGGAGACAGGCAGAGCGTGGCCGGATCGACGTCGGCGAAGGCGGGCCGGGCGCCGACGCGCGCGATCGAGCCCGCCGTCGCGAAGAAGGTGAAGGGCGTGGTGACGACGACGTCGCCCGGCCCGATCCCGAGCGCCATCAGGGCCACCAGCAGCGCGTCGGTGCCGCTCGAGACGGCCGCGGCGTACGGGACGTCGAGCGCGCGCGCCGCCGCGCGCTCGAAATCCTCGACGAACTCGCCGCCGACGAACTTCCCGCTCTCCAGGACGCGCGCGAACGCAGCCTTGATTTCCGGCAGCAGCGGTTCATTCTGCGGACGCGGGTCGAAAGAAGGGACCGGGATGGATGCCATCGACCTCACGCTCTCTGCAGGACTTCGCGCAGCGCGCATGAATAACAAGGTGCTCGCGTGCGCGCGACGCCGCGGCGCCGCCGCGGTCGCCGTGCTCGTGCTCGCGGCGGCATCGGGGGCTGCGGCGGCCCTCTCGACGCCTGTCGCGGCGGTCGCCGCGGCGGCCGCAGCCGCGGTCGGCGGCGCGCTGCAGGCGGCCGCTCCGGCGAAGGCGCAGGAGGGGCCGACCGCGGCCGAGATCCTCGCGCGCGCGATCGCGCGCCAGGGCGTGCCCAAGGGCGTCGACCCCGCCGCCGCGACGCCGCTCGTGCTCTTCGCGAAGACCAACCTGCAGTTCCGCGACGACAAGGGCAACGACGTCGTGCTCGACGCGGAGCGGCGCTTCCTCGCGCCCGACCGCATCTGGACGCAGCTCACCGACAAGGCGACCGGGACGGTCACGCAGAGCGGCTACGACGGGAAGTTCCCGTGGTTCTACGGCGCGCCGAAGGGGGTGCGCCGGCTCGACGGGCCGGACAACGCGAACGACCTGAAGCAGCTCACGAGCGACGTCGAGATCACCTCCGCGCTCGCGCGCGCGCTGCTGCTCGCCCGGCTCCAGCGCGAGCTCAAGGACCTGAAGCGGCTCGACGACGCGACGCACGGCGACGCGAAGCTCCTCGTGGTCGAGGGCGACGCGCAGGTCGACATGAACCAGAAGAAGACGCCGACCCGGCTGCGGCTGCAGCTCGCCGAGAAGGACGCGCAGCTGCTCGGCGTGCGCGTCGCGTTCGAGGGGCGCGACCCGCTGCAGATGTGGTTCTCCCGCCACGAGGTCGCCGGCGGCTTCGAGTTCCCCCACAAGATCGAGGTCTTCCGCGAGGGCTCCGCGCAGCCGCAGCTCAAGATCTTCGTCAGCGCCCTCGACCTCGCCCCCCACTTCACCGACGCCGACTTCGCGCCGCCGACGAAGTAGCCGCGTCGCCCGAAACCGAAGCCGCGACGCTCCGCGGATTCGTTCAGAAGCCGCGACGCCACGCGGTTTCGTCAGAAACCGCGACGTTTGAAGAGGCTCTCGAGCTCCGCCTTCGGGATCAGCACGCGGGTCGGGCGGCCGTGCGGGCAGGTGTGGGCGTGCTCGATGGCGTCGGCCTCGGCGAGCAGCGCGGCGATCTGCTCCTCGGAGAGCGCGTCGCCGGCGCGCACGGCGCGGTGGCACGCCATCGTGAAGAGCATGCGATCGGCGAAGTCGTCGAGGCGCCCTTCGGGACGCTCGCCCCGCAACAGCGTCACGAGGCGCGTCAGCAGGCCGGCGACCTCGGCCGGCTCGCACACCGCGGGCAGCGACGAGACGGCGAGAGCGGTCCGCCCGAACGGGGCGACCCGAACGCCCACGCTCTCGAGCAGCTCCGCCTGCTCCTCGAGCGCGAGCACGTCGGCCGCCGCGAGCTCGACGCGCGCCGGATGGAGCAGCTCCTGGCGGCGGATCGCCTTCGCCTGCCATTGCGCGCGCAGGTGGCGGTAGAGGACGCGCTCGTGCAGCGCGTGCTGGTCGAAGATCAGGAGCCCGTCCTCGGCCGCCGTCGCGACGTAGGTCTTGAGCAGCTGGACGAAGCGGCCGGGGAGCAGCCGCGCCGACGGCGCGCGCGCTGCCGTCGACGGAGCGGCCGGAGCGGCGCCAGGCGGCGGCGCGCTCCGCTCGCCGAGCACGTCGGCGATCGAGTCGCCGGCCGGTGAAGGCGCCGGCGCCGGCGCCGACTCACCGTCGCGCAGCGGCCCTGGCTCGAAGAGGCGCGCGTCGGGCGGCGCGAACGCGGGCGCCGCCGCGGCGGCCGCGTAGCCCGCCCCGCTCGTCGCCGCTCCCGAAGCGACCGGCCGAAAGCGCGGCGTCAGGTCGGCGCCGCGCAGCGCGCGCTCGACCGCCGAGAGGACGGCGCGATAGACGTCGGACGAACGGCGCAGCCTCACCTCGACCTTGGTCGGGTGGACGTTGCAGTCGACGTCGGCGGGGTCGAGCTCGAGGAAGAGGAACCAGACCGGCGTCAGCGACTCGGCGAGGAAGTCGCGGAAGGCGGCGCGCACGGCCCCCTGCACGGTGCGGTCGCGCACGCAGCGGCCGTTGACCCAGAGGTACTGCTGGCTGGTGCGCGCGCGGGCGCGGTCGGGGGGCGCGACCAGGCCGCGCAGCTTCAAGTCGGGGAGCGTCGTCTGGACGTCGATCAGCGCGGCGGCGAGCTCGCGTCCGAAGCCCGCGGCGATGCGGTCGCGCAGCGACGCGCCCGCCTCGATGCGCAGCGCCCGCCGGCCGTCGGCCTGCAGCTCGAACGTGGCCTCGGGTCGCGCGAGCGCGAGCCGCAGCACCGCCTCGACGACGTGCGCGAGCTCGGTCGGCTCGGCCTTCATGAATTTGCGGCGCGCCGGCACGTTGAAGAAGAGGTCGCGCGCCTCGACCGTGGTCCCGGCCGCGCGCGCGTGCGGCCGCACCGGCTCGACGACGCCTCCGCGGCAGAGGATCTCGGCGCCGTGGTCGGCGCCGCGCGCGCGCGACGCGACGCGCAGGTGGGCGATCGAGGCGACGCTCGCGAGCGCCTCGCCGCGGAAGCCGAAGGAGCGCACCGCGAGGAGGTCGTCGGCCGCGGCGATCTTGCTGGTCGCGTGGCTCTCGAGCGCGAGCGGCAGCTCGTCGGCCGGGATGCCCGCGCCGTCGTCGTGGACGGCGATGCGCCGCAGCCCGCCCCTCTCGACCTCGACGCGCACGGTCGTCGCGCCGGCGTCGAGGCTGTTCTCCATGAGCTCCTTCACGACGCTCGCCGGGCGCTCGACCACCTCGCCGGCGGCGATCTGGTCGACGACGACCTGCGGCAGGCGGCGGATGGTCATGACGCGCTCCCCGCGAGCCCGGTCATCGGGCGTGCGCCAGGTCGTGGACGAGCCGCTCGAGGAGCTCCTCCTCGTCGAGGATGCCGCTGCGCTTCTGCGCGACCTCGGCGGCGAGCGCGGCCGCCTGCCAGCGCTCGAGCCGCGGGCCGAGCGCGCGCGCGTCCTCCTGCAGGAAGCGGACGTATCCGGGCTTCATTCCGAGGGCGTCACCTACGGTCCGCACCAGCTCGGCGTCGCCGACGCCGACCGCGGCGGCGCGCCGGATCCGGGAGAGGAGCATCGGCAGCAGCGCGTTGGCGATCGCGGCGCGGCCGTAAAGACGGCCGCCGCCGAACAGCACCAGCCCCTCCTCGGCCATCGCCTCGAAGAGCCCGAGCGCCTCGCCGGCGTGGCCCGACTTGAGCGCGCGCCAGAAGCGGTCGAAGTCGCGCCCCGCCGTGTGGCCGGCGAGCGCCTCGACGTCGCGCGCGCCGATCGTCTCGCCGAGGCGGTAGAGGGCGAGCTTCTCGAGCTCGCGGTCGAGCGCGTCGAGCGAGCCGCCCGCCTGCGCGAGCAGCGCGTCGAAGCCGTCGGGCGCGAGCCGGGCGCCGCGCGCCGTCGCGCGCTTCTCGAGGAAGCGGCGCAGCTCGGCGTCGGACTGCGGACCGGGCTCCCAGAGCGCGGCGACCGGCAGCCCGGCCGGGACGACCGGCGGCCCGTCCTTGAGAGCGCGCACCGATGCGATCACGAGCGTGGCGCGCGGCGTCGGCTTCTCGATCCACGCCTTGGAGAGCTTGTCGCGCAGGAGCTCGAGCCCGCCCAGCACGACGACGACGCGCGGCGCGCCGAAGAGGGAGACGTTGCCGAGCTCGGAGAGCACGGCGGCGACCAGGCTCCCGCCCTCCTTGCCCTTCGCGTAGGCGGCGGCGGGCAGGCGGCGGATCTCGGCGGTCGCGCGCACCGGCTCGAGGCTGCGCTCGAGCACTTCGTCGAGCAGGCAGCGCGCGCCGGCCGCGAGCAGGAGCGCGGACGGCAGCGCGGCGCCGGGGGCGAAGGACGTGGAGCTCACCGCAGCGCCTCCTCGACGATCACCGCGGCGAGCACGAGCGGCCCGACCGCGGCGTTGAGGCGGAAGAAGGCGAGCTCGAGGCGGCGCGGCTGCGCCGGATCGGCGACCCGGTGCTGCCAGAGCAGGAGGCCGGCGACGAGCACGACGGCACACCACCACGGAACGCCGCGCCGCGCGAGCGCACCCGCGCCGGCGAGGCCCGCGACCGTGAGCACGTGAAACGCGCGGGCCAGTGCGAGCGCCCGCGCCGGGCCGAGCCGCGCCGGCAGGCTCTGGAGCCCCTCGCTCCGGTCGAAGTCGACGTCCTGGCACGCGTAGATCAGGTCGAAGCCGGCCACCCAGAAGAGGACGGCGAAGGCGAGCAGGCCGGGGATCCAGGTCGACGCGTCGACGACGCCGGTGACGGAGATCCAGGCGGCGAGCGGCGAGATCGCGAGCGCGACCCCGAGCCAGAGGTGGCAGAGCGCCGTGAAGCGCTTGGCGTAGGAGTACCCGAGCACGACCGCCAGCGCGACCGGCGACAGCGAGAGGCACAGCACGTTGATCGACGCCGCGACCGCGACGAAGAGCCCCGCGCACACGACGACGAAGCCGGCCGCGAAGCCGCGCGACAGGCGGCCGGCCGGCAGCGCGCGGCCGCTCGTGCGCGGGTTCCTGGCGTCGAAGCGCGCGTCGACCAGGCGGTTGAACGCCATCGCCGCCGCGCGCGCGAGCACCATCGCGGCGACGACGAGCCCGAGCAGCCGCAGGCCCGGCCGGCCGTGCGACGCGATCAGCAGCGACGCCAGCGCGAAGGGCAGCGCGAAGACCGAGTGCGCCACCTTGATCATCTCGAGCGTCAGCGCGGTCTTCGCGAAGAGGCCGCGCACCGGCAGCGGCGAGGTCGCGCTCACGGGGCGCCCCCCTTCCACTCGACGGTGCGCGGCAGCTCGAGGCCGGCCGCGGCGAGCGTGCGTTCGGCGACGAAGCGGACGAGGTCGTCGATGGAGCGCGGCTTGGCATAGAAGCCGGGCGCGGCCGGCAGCACGGTGGCGCCCGCGCGCGCCAGCCGGAGCAGGTTCTCGAGATGGAGCGCGGAGAACGGCGTCTCGCGCACGACCAGCACGAGGCGGCGGCGCTCCTTCAGGTGGACGTCCGCGGCGCGTTCGACGAGGCCGTCGGAGAGGCCGGCGGCGATGCGCCCCGCGCTCCCCATCGAGCAGGGCGCGACGATCATCGCGGCGGTCGGGAACGAGCCCGACGCGATCGGCGCCCCGATGTCGTCGGGGGCGTGCAGCGTGACGGCGTCGGCGCCGCGGCCGAGCCGGTTGCGCAGCTCCGCGGCGTCCCAGCCGTGGCCGAGCTCGTCGCGCGCGACGCGCTGGCCGGGCGCGCTCACGACCAGCTCCACGCGCACTCCGGCGGCGACCAGCGCGGCGAGGACGGCGTCGCCGTAGACGGCGCCCGACGCGCCGGTGATCGCGAGGACGACGCGGGTCGCTGTCGCGCTCACGTCGACGCCCCGCCGTGCTGGCTCAGGTCGCAGAAGATGTCGTAGAAGGCGTGGAGGTAGGCGCAGAGCGCGAGCCCGCGGCCGGCGAAGAGGAGGCCGAGGAGCAGGCCGGCCACGGCGCGGAAGCCGAAGACCGCCGCGCGGAACTTCTCCCCGTGCGGCCCGATGTGGTGGTAGGCGCTGAAGAGGAGGGAGGAGACGACGAGCGCGATCGAGAAGGCGGCCCTGCGCGGCACGTGGAGCACCTTGTCGAGGAGCGCGAACCCCCCGGCGAGCAGCAGGAAGCGGAAGACCAGCTCCTCGTAGACGCCGGCGCCGATCGAGAGGAGCACGCGCGCGCCGGTCGATTCGGCCTCGAGCGGCGGATGGAGGCCGATCCCGCGCACGATCAGCACCGCCAGCGGCCCGAACAGCAGCGCGAGGACAGTCGCCTCACCGAGGAACAGCGGGAACATGCGCAGCGCCGGGACGTTGCGCCGCGCCAGCCGCCACGCCACGACGATCGTCCCGAGCAGCACGAAGAGCTGCGCCCAGACCACGTAGGGTCCCAGCACCCCCGCGAAACCCTTGAGCGAGAGCTCCGCCGCGTTGCGCAGGTCGAGGCCCGAGAGCCAGACGCCCACCTCGTAGACCGCGAGCAGCGGCATCAGGTAGGCGAAGGAGACCGTGACGCCGCGGGTCAGCTCGTGGTAGCGGCGCAAGTCGAGCCGGGTGCGCGCGGCGCGGGACGTCGTCGACGTCATCACGGTTCCTCGGGGCCGGCCTCCCGCCGCGAGAGCGGCCCGGGACGTCGCGCCCATCCGACAGGTGCGGCGCGACACTACCACGCCCCGCCGCGCCCGACTGCGATCGGGAAAGCGAGGAGCCGCGACCGGCTGCGCGCCGGCCGCGGCTCCTCGGTTCAGACCTGTCTTGGCGTCGGGACCGATCCCGCCCCGATCACTGGCTGTCGAAGTAGTTCACGAGCTTGCGGACGCCGACGCCGGCCGGCTCGACCGTGCCGACCGTGATGCCGACGCGAATCGGATCGAGCACCTGGATCGTGTCGCTGTCCTCGAACGCGACGTACATGCGGTCGGGCTCGACCACCGCCATATGCGGGTTGCGCGGATCGGACGGCGGAAGGAAGCGGATCGGGTGGCGCGAGTTCGCCCCGCCGAAGCCAGGCTGGCCGCGCAGGTCGTTCGACGGCGGCTGCGCCGGGAACATGCGGTAGGCGTCGGTCCGGAAGTCGGTGAGCACCACCGAGCTCGGCTTGCTCCCGAGCAGGCGGCTGCCGTCGTGGTCGCCCCAGCGGCCGACGATGTCGAAGAGGCGGACGTTGAAGCCCGGCGGGATGAAGAACTGGCCGGGAGGCAGCACGCACGGCAGCGCGCCGAACAGCGCCTGGTGCACGAACTGGATGTGCGTGACGAGTCCGAAGCCGGACTCGTCGCGGTGCGCCACGAAGACGCCGCCGGCGTAGAGCCCTTCGGCGTCGGTGTAGGGCGAGTAGCACATGCCGCGCGGCTCGATGATCGTCTGGTTCGAGCTCTGGCTCGGCAGCGTGCCGAGCACGTTGTTGCAGCCGATGCCCTGCGGGCCGTCGGGGCCCGACTCGTAGACGACGACGTTGTTGCCGGAGAAGTTCGAGATGTAGGCGAAGTAGACGCCCGCGTTCCAGCCGAAGCCGTTCTGGCGCGGCGTGCAGACGACGTCGCGCGGACCGTCCATGAGCGAGTTCAGCGTCTTGCGGATGCTGAGCGTCTTCAGCTGGACGATGCTCACCGTGTCGTCGAGGCTGTTGACGACGAAGACGTCCTCGCCGTCGGTCTGGCACGAGATGGCCTTCGGTCCGCGCCCGACCGCGATGTGAGCCAGCTCCTTGTGGAAGTCGGAGAGCGTCGGGTCGGCGCCGATCACCGACATGGTGTCGTCGCCCGCGTTGCTCGTGAAGACGAAGCGGTTGTTCGGCATCACGCCGACGCCGGCCGGGTCGGGCAGGTCGATCGTCGCGATGGTCTGGAAGGTGTTCGAGTTGAGGACCTGGAGCGCCCGGTTCTCCGTGTCGACGGCGTAGAGGTAGTTGCCGACCTGCTGGCGCGCGGCGAAGCCGCTGGCGCCGGTGCCGGTCTGCGGCGCGGGGCCGTTGCCGAAGGCCGCGAAGGGCGGCTCGTCGATGCTGGTCGGGGTGAGCGAGCTCGGCCGCACCAGCGAGAAGCTGCGCGGCTTCGCGTTCCAGACCTCGTCGCCCTCGATCAGGCGCGCCGTCCCGAGCGGGTCGTTCTGGTCGATCAGGATGTTGATGGGATTGAGGCCGACCCAGAAACGCGACGGCGGCGGGTTGGTGATCGGCGGGTCGCCGATGTTGTTGCGCGTGATGCCCGCGCCCCAGAAGCCGGAGGCGTGGAAGTTCACCGAGGAGAAGACGTTCTGCGTGTCGAAGATCCCGGCGTCGAGGAACTCGCCCATCACGAGGTCGGACACGTTGCCGACGTCGCCCGACGAGCCGGTGAGGAGCACCTCGCCGTCGGCGTTGCGGACCAGCATCTCGAAGCCGCTCGACATCTCGTTGATGCCGGGGATCGGCGTCCCGGTGTTGCCGAGGTCGGTCGACTGGCCCTGCCACTTCTCGCCGCCGACGGAGAAGTCCGCCGTGCCGGGCGAGAGGGCCGGACCGTAGACGTAGCTGCCGAGCCCGACCGGCCAGCGGAAGCGCGAGTAGCCGCCGTTCGGGGAGCCGAGGATCCCGATGCCGTTCACGATGTTCGGGCTCTTGGTCACGATGGCGGCGTGCTCCCAGAGCTGCGCCGACTTGTCCGGGTCGTACTCCTTGGTCCCGG
>DASRRB010000368.1:0-23648 GCA_035695985.1 Planctomycetota bacterium
GTCGGCGAGACCGACGAAGAGGCCGTGCTCGACCACTCCCGGGATCGCGTCGATCGCCCGCGCGAGCGCCGCGGGATCGTCGATTCCGGCGAACTTCGCGTCGACCACCAGGTTCCCGTGGTCGGTGACGACCGGCCCGTCCTTGCCGCCGCCCTTGCGCACTTCGACCGACGCGCCGAGCTTCTCGAGCGCGCGCTCGACCGGCCGCAGCGCGACCGCGAGCACCTCGACCGGCACCGGCCACTTCTCGCCGAGCCGCTTCACGAGCTTCGCCTCGTCGACCAGGACGACGAACCGCGCCGCCGCCGTCGCGACGATCTTCTCGAGCGTGTGCGCCGCGCCGCCGCCCTTGATCAGCGCGAGCTCGGGCCCGACCTCGTCAGCGCCGTCGAGCGCGAGGTCGAGCTGCGCGACGTCGTTGACGCTGCGCACGTCGATCCCCGCCCTCTTCGCCAGCTCCGCCGCCGACCACGACGTCGGCACGCCGGTGATCGCGAGCTTCTCCTCGCGGACGCGCCGCCCGAGCTCCTCGATGGCGAAAGCCGCCGTCGACCCGGTGCCGAGCCCGACGACCATCCCGGAGCGCACGAGCGCCGCGCCCGCGAGCCCGACCTTGCGACGTGCCTCGAGCTCGGCCGGGCCGGCGCTCTTCTGCACGGTCACGGATAGTCCACGTTCATCCGGAGCTGGTCGATCCAGAGGTGGAACTTCGCGCGCGCCGGCCCGCTGCCGGTGCCCGGCGGACCGCCCGGCCGCGCCGGGAGGGTATTGCCGCCGCCCGATCCGAGCAGCAACGCGTCGCCGGGCGCGCCGGTCTTGCCGTCGACCGCCGTCGCGACGAGCCGCAACTCGATCACCTTGTCCGAGGGTCGGACGTAGTCGGCCGGATTGGCGAGCGTCAGGGTGTGGTGGCGGTCGAGGTGCGTGAGGCGGCGCGCGTCGAGCTCGTCCCAGGCGCCGGTCACGACGTTGTGCACGAGGATCTGCTGGTCGACGATGCCGTCGCAGCGCGACTCGAGGTCGAGCGTCACGGACGTCGGAGCGAGCTCGTTCAGGACGAACGAGGCCGTGGCGAGGATCGAGTCGGGGAAGGTCGAGGCCGGGTCCGCGGCGAGGCGCACGCTCACGTCGTCGCTCTCCTCGAGGTCGGTCACCTCGCCGAACGCGAAAACGCCGTTCGTCACCTTGAAGTCGTTCGTCTCGAGCAGGTCGACGACCGGCCGGATGCGGTTGATCTTGCCGGTGCCGAGGTTGGTCACGTAGAGGTAGCCGTCCGCGCCGACGTGCATGTCGGTGATCACGGAGAAGCCGTTGCCGGCGAGCACCTTCCCGACCTCGGTGCCGTTGTCGGCGACCTTGTCGGCGACCGTGCCCTTCAGCACGAACGCGTCGCGCGCCGCCTTCAGCTTGAAGTAGTAGATGTTCCCGTTGTTGTTGTCGCCGACGTAGACGTTGTCGCGCAGGTCGACCGGGAAGCGCTTGCTGTGGAGGAACTGGATCGCCGTGATCCCGATCGGCGTCTTGAACGAGAACTCGGGGTCGAGGTAGGCCGAGCCGGCGAGGCTCACCAGCTGCGACGCGTCGTACGACTGGTTGTTGTTCTCGCTGTAGGAGGCGTTGCGCGCGTCGGGACCCATGATCAGGAGCCAGCCGCTGTTCATCCCCTTCGGGCAGCGGTCGATCTCGTCGTACTGGTCGGGCCCGTTCTCCGTGTACCAGAGGTTCCCGTTCAGCGGGTCGAAGGCCATCCCGTACGAGTTGCGCAGGCCGTAGCTGTACCAGAGGTGGAGGTTGGCGTCGGCTTCGTTGATGAAGGGGTTGTCGGACGGGATCGAGCCGTCAGTGTTGATGCGGAACACGCCACCGACGCGTGCGCTGCCGGTCGCCGCGGTGTTCTGCTCGATGCGCGCGGGGCTGCCGATGCGGCCGCGGTTCAGGTCGCCGGTCACGCCGTAGAGCTTCCCGTCCGGCCCGAACCGGATGACGCCGCCGTCGTGGTTGGGGCCGTTGCCCCCCTGCCCGCTGTCCTGCACGAAGGAGACGAGCGGACCGAAGACCTGCCCGAGGTTGCGGCCGTCGAAGGTGTAGCGCTCGACGCGGTTGTCGGCCCACTGGCCGCTCGTGTCGCTGCCGGCCGAGGAGATCGAGTAGTAGAGGTAGACGTACTGGTTGTTCGCGAAGTCGGGGTCGAGCGCGAGCCCGAGCCCGCCGCGCTCCGACGAGCGGTCGACGTCGAGGTCGAGCGCGGTGTTCCGCACGAGGCCCCCCTTCACGCGCCGCACCTTCCCGGTGTCCTTCTCGAAGACGAGCATCTCTTCGGGTCCGACGAACGCGAACGCAGTCGGGTACTTGAGTCCGGTCGCCCACGTGTCGATGCGCAGGCGCGTGTCGTTCATCGACTGCGCCGAGGCGGTGGCGGCGAGGAGGAGAGGGAGCGCGGACGCGAAGAAACGCCGATGGACCATGGTTCAACCTCGTATTGCCGACCTGATGCGTCGTTCGAAGAGGCCGCAAGTCGTACCGAAGTCGCCGTGCATTGAGAAGCGTCGCGGACCGGACGGGCCGCCAATCGCCGCTTTCTCGGTGAAATCCCTTCCCGGCCGACGTTTCACGCGGCCGGCGGCGTCCCCGGTTCGGCAACGGGCGGCGGCGTCGGCTCCTCGTCCTCGTGGAGCATCCGGCCGACCGACGCCACCTTGTCGTCATCTTCCTTGAAGCGGACCAGGCGGACGCCCTGCGTGGCGCGCCCGAGCGTCGAGATGTCCCGCACCGGCGTCCGGACCACCTGCCCGCGCTGCGTCGCGATCAGCAGGTCGTCGTCGTCCGTGACCTCGAGGACCGCGACCACGTCGCCGTTCCGCTCGGTCGTCTTGATGTTGATGATCCCCATGCCGCCGCGACCCTGGACGCGGTACTCGGCGAGCGGCGTCCGCTTGCCGAAGCCGTTGGCGCACACCGTCATCACCGTCGCGTTGGGCGGCGCGAGGATCAGGCTCACCACCGTGTCGCCCTCGCGCATCTTCATCCCGCGCACGCCGGCCGCCGGCCGCCCCATCGGCCGCGCGTCCTCCGACGAGAAGCAGATCGCGTAGCCGTCCTTGGACGCGATCAGCATCTGGTCGTCCTTCCGTGCGACCCGCACGCCGACGAGCGCGTCGTCGTCGTGCAGCCCGATCGCGATGATCCCGCCGCGCATCGGCCGCGAGAAGGCCGAGAGCTCGGTGCGCTTGATCACGCCGAGCTTCGTGCACATCACGAGGTAGCCGGTCGAGAAGTCGCGCACCGGGATGACGCGCGTGATCTTCTCCTCGCCCTGCAGCTGCAGCAGGTTCGCGATGGCGCGTCCGCGGGAATACCGCGAGAGCAGCGGCAGCTGGTACACCTTGAGCCAGTGCACGCGCCCGCCGTCGGTGAAGAGCAGCAGGTAGTCGTGGTTGTTGGCGATGAAGACCTGCTCGACGAAGTCGTCGTCCTGCGCGTCGGTCCCGATGATCCCCTTGCCGCCGCGCCGCTGCGCGCGGTACTCGCCGGAGGAGAGGCGCTTCACGTAGCCCATGCGGCTGATCGTGACGGTCATCTCCTCGTCGGGGATCAGGTCCTCCGGCACGGTGTCGTCGAGCGGTGCGCCGATCTCGGTGCGGCGCGCGTCGCCGAACTCCTTCTCCGTCTTCTCGATCTCCTCCTTGACGATCCGGTCGACCTCCTTGGGGTCGCCGAGCACCTTGCGGTAGTAGGCGACCTCGGCCGAGACCTGGCGGTGCTCCTCCTGGATCTTCTCGCGCTCGAGCGCGGTGAGCCGGTGCAGCCGCATGTCGACGATCGCCTCGGCCTGCCGTTCGGACAGGGCGATCTGCTTCACGAGGTTGCGGATCGCGTCGGCGCGGTCGGCCGACGCGCGGATCAGCTTGATCACCTCGTCGAGGCGGTCGAGCGCGATCAGGAAGCCTTCGAGCAGGTGGAGCCGCTCGAGCGCCTTGCCGAGCAGGTGCTTCGTGCGCCGGACGACGACCTTGCGCCGGTAGGCGATGAACTCGGCGAGCAGCTCCTTCAGCGAGAGCGTGCGCGGCCGGCCGTCGACCAGCGCGATGTTGATGATCGAGAAGTTCTCCTGCAGCGGCGTGAACTCGTAGAGCCGGTTCAGGATGACGTTGGCGTCCTCGCCCTGCTTGCACTCGACGCAGATGCGGATGCCGTCCTTGTCGCTCTCGTCGCGGACGTCGGACGCCCCCTCGAGGCGCCCCTCCTTGATCAGGTCGGCGATCTTCTCGATCAGGACCGTCTTGTTGACCTGGAACGGGATCTCCGTGATCACGATGCGCTGGCGGTTGCCCCGGCCGGCCTCCTCGAACTCGGCCTTGCCGCGCACCGTGACGGCGCCGCGGCCCGTGCGGTAGGCCATCTGCACGCCGTACGTGCCGCACAGGACCCCGCCGGTCGGGAAGTCGGGCCCCTTCACGAACTCCATCAGCTCGTCGACCGTGATGTCGGGCCGCTCGATCACGGCCCGCAGCGCCTGGCACACCTCGCCGAGGTTGTGCGGCGGGATCGAGGTCGCCATGCCGACCGCGATGCCGTTGCTCCCGTTGACGAGCAGATTCGGGAATCGGCTCGGCAGGACGGTCGGCTCCTGCCGCGTCCCTTCGTAGTTCGGGATGAAGTCGACCGTGTCGAGCTCGAGGTCCTCCATGAGTGCGGCCGCGGCCGACGTCATGCGCGCCTCGGTGTAGCGCATCGCGGCCGGCGGATCGCCGTCGATCGAGCCGAAGTTGCCCTGCCCGTGGATCAGCGGGTACCGCATGTTGAACGGCTGCGCCATGCGGACGAGCGTCGGGTAGATCACCGACTCGCCGTGCGGGTGGTAGTTGCCGCTCGTGTCGCCGGCGATCTTCGCGCACTTGCGCTGCTTGCTGCGCGGCCCGAGGTTCAGGTCGTTCATCGCGACGAGGATGCGCCGCTGGGACGGCTTGAGCCCGTCGCGGACGTCGGGGAGCGCGCGGCTCACGATGACCGACATCGCGTAGGAGAGGTAGCTGTCCTTCATCTCCTGCTCGAGCAGGAGCGGCCTCTCCGCGTTCGGGATCGCCGGTGTGTCCGACACGATGGTGCTCGCTCCTCCGCCCGACTCGTCGCGAAATCGAAGGGGGGGATTATCGCCGACCGACCCCCGATTTCATGCGCGCGGAACGGGTCTCAGACCAAGGCGAAGAGCACCGTCAGTGCGACCGCGGATAGGCCGAAAAAAACGGCGAGACCGAGCAGTTCCCGCTTGAGTCGGACGGGGAACGGCGCACGGTTCTTGGCGGGCGCGACCTCGTCTCCCTCGCTCCAGCGCGGCGCGTCGGGAGCGGCGCTCCGCGGCCGGGGAGGCCGCCGCAGCAGGACCCCCGTCGCCGCGAGGCCCGCCGCCGCGAGCCCGGCGAGCCCGCCGTCCCCGCACTTCGCGACCGCGACCTCGAGCAGCGCGAGCAGCACGACGACGACGAGCAGCGCGAAGACGCGCGCGCCGTCGCTCCCCGGGTCGATGCGGCCGCGGAACGGCGCGGCGAAGGGCAGCTCCGGCTCGGGCGCGTGCGCCGTCGCGACGACGGCCGTCGCGAACGCGAGCGCCACCGCGCCCGCCGCGAGCCCGAACGCGACGCCGCGGTCCGACGCGACGAGCAGCGTGACCAGGAGCTCGAGCGGCAGCACGACCGCGAGCCAGAGCGCCTTGCGCGTGCCGCTCGCGAGGGCGGCGCCGCGCTCCGCACGGAAGCACGCGAGCCAGAAGCCGCCGCGGTGCGCGTCGCTGTGGCGCAGGAATGCGGCCGCCAGCGCCATCACCAGCGCCGGCAGGTTCGCGAAGAGGAAGGCGAAGAGGCCGTGGTCGTCGGCGCCGCGCCCGAGCGCGAGGAAGAGGAGCGGGTAGGCCAGCAGCGGATAGGTCTGGATGCGGAACGTCCGCTCGCGGCGCAGCAGCGCCATGCCGAGCCGGAACGTCGGCCGCTCCTCCGGATGGACGAAGCCGCGCTCGAAGAGGCGCGCGAGCCAACGCCGACGCGGCCGCGCGCGCGACGGCTCCGTCTGCTCGAAGCGGTCGAGCAGGCGCACGTAGCCGGGCGCCGCGACGAGGAGCAGCACGCCTGCGAGCGCGCACGCCGCGGCCGCCGCCGCCGCGAGCGGCGCCTGCGCTCCGGGATCGCCGGTCACGAGGAGGCCGAGATGGGCGAACCACGTGGTCGGCAGGCCGCGCAGCTCCGCGAAGCGCGCGAGCCCGCTCCCGCCCGCCGAGCCGCGCAGGAAGAGCAGCCACGCCCCCGTTCCCGCCAGCAGGAAGAGCACGCGCGCCCAGACCAGCAGGTCGCGCAGCCGCACGAACGACGGGACGACGCGGCGCGCCGCGACCAGCAGCGCGACCGCCGCCGCCGCGAGCCACACCTCCAGCAGCAGCACCACCGGCACCAGCGCGAGCGGCGCGAGGCGCCTTCCCCCGATCGCGCCCGCCAGCGCGAGCGGCAGCGCGAGCGCCATTCCCTTGATCACGAGGGGCAGCAGCAGCGCCGTGAGCCGCGCGCGCAGGTAGGCGCCCGGCCGGACCGCGAGCGTGCGCAGCAGCGGCACGTCGCGCGGATCGAGGAACGTGGTCGCCGCGTCGCCGACGGCGTCGAGCAGCGCGAAGAGCCCGACGAACAGGAACGCGAGCGGCAGCCCCTCGGTGGACGCCATGCCGCGCGTCGCGCCGCCCGCGAGGACGCCGACCAGCGAGGAGAGCAGGACGCCCGAGAAGAGCGACGACTCGCCGCGCCCCGCGGCCTCGACGACGTCGAGGCGCACGCAGTGCAGGAGGAGCGCCCGGTTCGTCGCCTTCACGCGGCGACGTTCCTACGCCGGAACACCACGGCGCGAAAGCGCCGACCCATCAATGGTCCGTGCGCGCCTTGTTGTCGCTCGCGTCGTCGGAGCTGCGGTGCTTGAGCGGCGTGTCGGGCTTGCCGAGCGGCGCGACGTCGTCGGGGCCGAACGTCTTCGGCGGCGGCACCTGCACGCCCGGCGGCAGCACGCGGAGGATGCGCTCCTTGTCGCTGCGCATGCGGATCGACGCGAAGATCCGGCCGAAATCCTTCTGGGTCAACCCATTCACGGCGTAGCGCGCGTTGACGGTGCGCGTCAGCACCCGCTCCTGTGGGTGCTTCTCGTCGACGAGCGAGCGCTTCTCGCAGGTGATCAGGTAGGCGAACCACCGGTCGAAGACGGGACCGACCACGTCGCCCGGCTCGAGGCCGAAGACGATCTGCTCGAAGGGGTAGCGCCCCAGGTTCTCGCCGCGGAAGTTGTCGCCGAACCAGCCGCCGGTCATCTTCCCCTGGTCGTCCTCGCTGTTCTGCTTGATGACCTTGTCGAACGCGATGCCGCGGTCAATCTTGTCGGCGGCCCGCTGCAGCCGCTCCTTCATGCCGGGGAGGACGTCGTAGTAGTAGAGGACGACGGCGCGCTGCTCGAGGAGGCTCGCGAGGAGCGAATTGAAGAACATCCCCTCGTTCGAGACCGGCCTGATCGAGCGCGCGTTCGCGAAGTAGCCGTCGAACTCCGCGAACGACACCGGCGCGACCGGGACCTTCAGGTGCTCGACCGGATGGGTCTGGCCCGGATTCGCCGGATCGGGCTCCTGCGTCGTGACCTTCTGCGGCGGCAGCCCCTCGAGCCAGACCTCGAAGGCGGTTTCGGGCGCGAGCGGTCCGAACTCCGATCTGCGGCCGTCCTTGCCGAGCGCCGCGAGGTAGAGCTCGCCCGACGGGTCGGCGCCGGGCACGGTGCACTTCTTCACGTGCATCTTGCGCTCGGGCGCGGGCGCCGGCGCGTCCTTCGGCGCCGCGTCCTGCGCCGGCTTCGCGGGCTCCTTCACCGGTTCCTTCGCCGGCTCCTTGGCCGGCTCTTTCGGCGGCTCCTGCGCGGGGGGCGGCGGCGGGGTCTCCTGCGCGGTGGAGCAGGCGATCGCGCCGAACGCGACGGCGCCCGCGAACGCGAAGGCACGGAGCGGCGCGCCGTGCAGTCTTGGATCGGGACGAGCCATGGAATCGAAGCTCCTCGGTGCGCGCCTCGGGGCTCTCCCGAAGCCGCGGCAATCTACGGCCTGAGACGGGTCGCGTTGAGGAATCGTTCCGCGCGCTCCTCGACGCCGCGCTCCTGCGCGAGCTCGCGGAAGACCTCCTCCAGAGATGCCCTGCCCTGGTCTCGCAGCAGCTGCGCGGGCGCGGCGTCGGCAACGATTTCCCCCTCCCGCAGCATGACCACGCGCGTCGCGAGGTTCTCCGCCACGTCGAGCAGGTGCGACGCATAGAAGATCGCGACGCCCCGAGCGGCGAGCCGCCGCAGGATCTCCTTCACCAGCAGCACGGTCGCCGCGTCGAGCCCGAAGAGCGGCTCGTCGAGGATCACGAGCTTGGGGTCGTCGACGAAGGCGCACGCGAGCGCGGCGCGCTGCCGGTTGCCGCGCGAGCAGTGGGCGAGCGGCAGGTCGGCGAGCTCGGTGATGCCGAGCGCGTCCATGAGGGACGCGGCGCGCGCCGCGGCGGTGCGCTCGTCGAGGCCCCGCACCCCCGCGACGAACTCGAGCTGCTCGCGCGGCGTCAGGACGTCGTAGAGCGGCACCTGCTCGGGCAGGAAGGCGAGCTGGCGGCGGATCGCGTCGGCGTCGGTCCGCGGATCGAGCCCGAGCACGCGCGCCTCGCCGCCGTCGCGCTCGATCTGGCCGGTCAGGATGCGGATCGTGGTCGACTTGCCGGCGCCGTTGGGCCCGAGGAAGGCGACCACCTCGCCCGGCTCGATCCGGAAGCTCACGTCGCGCAGGACGACGCGCTCGCCGAACCTCTTGGTCAGCCCGGTCACCTCGATCGCCGCGCCGCTCATGTTCAGGCCATCGTATCGAGCAGCGCGGTGCGCGGCGCCGCGCGCGCCGCGGCGCGCGCCGGCGCGAGGCCCGCGAGCAGCCCGGTCAGCGCCGCGCCGGCGAGCGTCGCCGCCGCGATCGCCCCCGACGGCCGCACGACGACGCTGAAGCCCTGCTCCTCGAGCGACAGGAGGCGCAGCACCGCCGCCGCCGTCCCGATCCCGAAGAGGACGCCGAAGGCGCCGCCCGCCAGCCCGAGCAGGACGCCCTCGGTGCGGATCATCCGGCCGATCAGCCGGCGCGGCGCCCCGAGCGCGCGCAGCAGCGCGATCTCGCGCCGCCGCAGCAGCACCGAGATCAGCAGCGTGTGGAGCGTGCCGAGGAACGCGACCGTCACCGCGAGCCCCTCCTGCGCGAGCAGCAGCGCCCAGTAGCGGTGGAAGATCGCCATCACGTTCGCGCGCACCGTCGCCTGGTCGATCACGACGCCGGGATGGACGGAGGAGAAGAGGCGCGCCACGTCGACGCGCACCGCGTCGAGCGGCCGCGTGTCGTCGAGCGTGATGCCGAACTCCTGCGCCTCGTGGTCGCCCCAGACGGCGCGGTAGCAGTCGTCGTCGATCCAGATCACGCCGCGCGGCCAGCTGTAGTCGGCGACGACGGCGAGGACCGGGAACGACCGCCGCCCCTGCGGCGTCGGCAGCTCGAGCGACGTCCCGCGCCCTTTCCCGAAGCGGCGCGCGAACCCCTCGCTGACGAAGACCCCGTCGCCGCGGCCGAGCCGCGCGCGGTCGCCCTCTTCCCCCTCGATCAGGTGGGCGTGGCCGGCCTTCGGCGGCGCGGCGCCGTCGAGCGCGAGCAGCAGGACGCGATCCCCCTCGTAGGGCATGCGCGAGAAGCGGAGCGCGTGCACGTGCAGCACGCCCGGGATCTTGCGCACGTCGTCGGCGAGCGCGGCGTCGAAGCTCGCCCCCTGCAGACCCGACGTGAGGAAGTCGCGGCTCATCACGAAGAGGTCCTCCCCCACCGTCTCGTCGAACCAGTCGTCGAGCATCCGCTCGTAGCTCTTGACCAGGACGTCGGTCGAGTAGACCAGCCCGAAGGCGAGCGTGATGGCGACGACCGTGAGCGAGGTCGGGCCGACCGCGCGCTCGCAGTGGTCGCGCGCCAGCCGTCCCGCCGGACCGAGCAGCCGCAGCAGCAGCGGCCCCGTCCGCGCGAGCAGGAGCGAGAGGAGCGGATGGGCGCCGAGCGCGAAGGCGGCGACCAGCAGCAGCGCGGCGAGGTAGCCCGCGTGCGGCACGCCGAGCCCGCCCGAACGGATCAGGAGGACCGACGCCGTCGCGAGCAGCAGCGCGCCCGCGAGCAGCAGGACGCGCGGCGGCGCCGCGCGCGCCTCGGTCCGCTCCGCGCGCAGCCCCTCGAGCGGCGAGCGGCGCGCGACCGACAGCGCCGGCGGCACGACCGCGACCAGGGCGGCGGCGAGCCCCGCCGCCGCGCCGAGCAGCGACTCGCCGAGCGTCGGCGCGCTCACCACCGGCTCGATGCGGTCGAAGGTGCTGCCGACCGTGTCCCAGAAGAGCTGCGACATGAGGCGCGCGAGGAGCTGCCCGAGCAGCAACCCGCCGCCCGCCCCCAACAGCCCGATCACCGCGCCTTCCAGCACGAGCAGGCGGCGCAGCCCCGCCGCCGGCAGGCCGAGGCAGCGCGCGATCGAGAGCTCGCGGCGCCGCTCCGCGAGCGCCATCGAGAGCGTGCTGTGGACGAGGAACGCCGCGATCAGGAGCGAGAGCATCGAGAGGAAGCGCAGCCCGAGCCGGAAGCTCCCGAGCGTCGCGTCGAACTCGCGCGCGATCTCGAGCGGATCGGAGAGGATCGCGCGGCCGGCGACGATCCGCTCGACGCCGGCGCGCACCGCCGCGGCGTCCGCACCGGGGCGCAGGAAGAGCTGGATGCGGTCGACCGAGCCGTCGAGGCTGGTGAGCTCGAGCGCGTCGGCGAGGCGGGCGCCGAAAGCGTAGGGCCCGAACGCGCCCGGCATCCAGCCGTCGCGCAGGTAGCCGGCGACGCGCATCGTCGCGAGGCCGCGCGGCGTCGCGAGCTCGAGCGCCGCACCGAGCGCGAAGGCGGGCTCGGAGCGCAGCCGCTCCGGCACGAAGATCGGCACGCCTCCCTGCAGCAGCGCGAGCGGGCTCGCGAAGGCGGCGACGACGTCGCGCGCGACGACCCCGCCCTCCTCCGGCATCCGGTCGGGATCGACGCCGATCAGGAGCGCCGTGAGCGCGACGGGCTTCGTCGTCTCGATCGTCCGCACCACCGCCGGCACCGCGGCGCGCACCCCCGCGACTTTCGCCAGCTCGTCGGCGAGCGCCGGCTTCATCCCGCCCCGCCCGCCCCGCACCACGAGCTCCGCCCCGCCCGCCCGCATGCGCGCGGCACGCTCGAACGAGTCGAGGATCCCGCGATTCAACGCCACCATTGCGAGAAAGGCCGCGACGCCGAGCGCCACGCTCGAGAGCGCGAGCGTCGTGCGCAGCCGGTGGCGCCGGAAGTGGCGCAGCGACAGCAGCGGCAGCAGCTGCAGCGCGCGCGCGCTCACGGCCGCGCCGGCTCCCGGACGATCCGGCCGTCGCGCAGCTCGACGACGCGCGTCGCGAACGGCAGCGCGGCGGGATCGTGCGTCACGACCACGACCGCTCTACCCTCGCGGTCGGCGAGCTCGCGCAGCAGCGCGAAGATCTCGCGGCCGCGCGCCGAATCGAGGCTGCCGGTCGGCTCGTCGCAGAGCAGGAGCGGCGGATCGGCGACCAGCGCGCGCGCGATCGCGACGCGCTGCCGCTCGCCGCCGGAGAGCTGGTCGGGCAGGTGGTCGCGCCGCGCGGAGAGGCCGACGCGCTCGAGCATCGCGCGCGCGCGCCCGTGCGCCGCCGCCGTCGCTGCGCCGTCGAGCAGCAGCGGCAGCATCGCGTTCTCCTCCGCCGAGAGCGTCGGCAGCAGGTGGAACTCCTGGAAGACGAAGCCGATCGCGGTCCGGCGCAGCCGCGCGAGCGCCTCGTCGTCGAGGCGCGCGAGGTCCTCGCCGTCACTTGCCGCGGAAGCGGCGCCTTCGGCCTTCGCGCGGAAGACGACGCGGCCGCGCGTCGGCCGCTCGAGCCCGCCGAGGAGATGGAGCAGCGTGCTCTTGCCCGAGCCCGACGGCCCCATGATCAGGAGCAGCTCGCCGCGCGCGACGGAGAGGTCGACTCCTGCCAGGGCGACGACCTCCTCGTCGCCGCGGCGGAAGCTCTTCGTGACGCCCTCGAGCGCGAGGAGCGGCGCCGCCCCGCCGTTCACGGCCGCGTCACAGGATCTGGCGGCCGAACGCCGAGAGCGCCAGGCCGACCGCGAACTCCGCCGTGCGGTTGCGCGTGTCGAGGACGGGATTCAGCTCGACCAGGTCCATGGCGAGCATCTTCTTGCTGTCGGCCACCAGCTCCATCAGGAGGTGGGCCTCCCGGAAGTTGAGGCCGCCGTTCACGGCGGTCGCGACGCCCGGCGCGACCATCGGGTCGACGCCGTCGAGGTCGACCGAGAGGTGGAAGCCGGCGGTGCCGTTGGTGACGCGCTCGAGCGCCTTCTGGCAGACCCCGCTCATGCCGAGCTGGTCGACCTCCTTCATCGTGAAGACGAGCGCCTTGCTCTTGCGCACCAGGTCCTTCTCGCCGACGTCGAGGTCGCGGATGCCGATGAGCACGGTGTGCTCGGCGCGGACCTTCGGATGGAAGCCGCCGAGGTTCACGAGGCCCGGCGTGCCGTACCCCAGCAGCACGCCGAGCGGCATGCCGTGCACGTTGCCCGACGGGCTCGTCGCGGGCGAGTTCATGTCGGCGTGCGCGTCGACCCAGATGAGGCCGATCGACTCGTCGCGGTCGCGGAAGTGGCCGGCGACGCCGGCGACGCTGCCCATGGCGATCGAGTGGTCGCCCCCCAGGACCAGGGGACGGTGGCCCTTCGCGGCCGACGCCTTCACGCGCCGGTAGAGCTCCGCGCAGCAGTCGGCGATCACCTTGGCGTAGCGGGCGCGCGCGTCGCCGACCTTGCTCGTCTCGCGCGAGTCGCAGTGGAGGTCGCCGCGGTCGGTGACGTCGAAGCCGAGCTGCTCGAGCTTCTCCTCGAGGCCGGCGATGCGCAGCGCGCTCGGCCCCATGTCGGTGCCGCGGCGCGCGCCGCCGAGGTCCATCGGCACGCCGAACAGGTCGACGAACTTGGAGAGGCTCGGCGCCGGGGCGACGGCGGCGTCACGGCCGGCCTTCGCGGAGCGAGGGGTCTTGGGGGGTCGCTGGGTCGTCATGGTCCGCACTGGGATCGGCCGGATCGGGCGCGCCATAGTAATGAGGAGGGGAATGCCGCCCGCCTCTTCCGTGCACCGGGGGAATCCATTCTCCCCGGGGCAAAGGAATGCGGGGGGCGCGACGGAGCCCGGACCTGCGGGCGATAGTCATGCGGCGCTCAGGCGATCGAGCGGCCCCCGTCGACCGGGATCACCGCGCCCGTGATGTAGTCGGGCCCGGTCGCGAGGAAGGCGACGGTGCGCGCGACGTCCTCGGCGGTGCCGGCCCGTTTCAGCAGCGTCGTGTCGATCGCGGCCTGTTTCTGCGCGCGGTCGAACTCCTCGGGCAGCAGCACCGGCCCCGGCGCCACCCCGTTCACGCGGATCTTCGGCGCGAGCGCGCGCGCCAGCCCGATCGTCAATGCGTGCAGCCCCGCCTTCGCGGCGCTGTACGGGAGGTATCCGGGAAACGGCCGGAAGATCGCCGCGTCGAGCACGTTGACGATCTGCCCGCCGCCGCCCGCCTCCATCAGCGCCGCCGCGAACTGGCTGCAGAAGAAGGGCGCCTTCAGGTTCGAGGCGATCAGGTCGTCGAACTCCTTCTCCCGCGTCGAGCCGAACTTCGTCCGGAAGAAGGTCGAGGCGCTGTTCACCAGGAGGTCGAGGCGGCCCGCCTGCTCGCCGACCTCGCCGAAGAGCCCCTCGATCTCGGAAAGCTGCGCAAGGTCGGCGCGGACGAGCCAGGCGCGCGCGCCGCGGGACGCGAGCTCGGCCGCCGTCTTCTCGGCGTCGTCGCCCGACTGCCGGTAGTGGACCACGACGTCGAATCCGGCGTCGCCGAGCGCGAGCGCGATGGCGCGGCCGACCCGGCGCGCGGCTCCCGTCACCAGTGCGACCGGCCGCGTGGAATTGCGGGACTTCACGGAGTCAGCCTTGATCGGCCCCACGCGCTTGCTCAACTGCTTGCCCCATGAAATGGACCCCGGTCGCGCAACTGGCCCAGATCCCCCAAGGTAGCCGCAAGCACCTCGTCGTCGATCAGCACGAGTACATGCTGATCCACAATCGCGACGGCCTCTTCTGCGTCGACCACCGCTGCCCCCACGCCGACGGCGCCGTCGGCGACGGCATGGTGCTCGGCAAGTACATCACCTGCCCGCTCCACAAGTGGCGCTTCGACCTCTGCGACGGCTCGCACAAGCACAAGGGGACGCGCAACCTCGGCGTCTACGCGGTGAAGGTCGAGGGGAACGACGTGCTGATCGAGGTGCCGTAGGCGGCGCCGTCGGGCGCGCCGCCCTCAGAACGGCAGCTCCTCGTCAGGGTCGGCGGGTTCGGCCGCGCCCTTCCTGCCGCGCTTTTGCGGTTTCGACGACTTGCTCCCGCCGGCGTCCGCCTTCGCGTCGTCGTCCGTGTCCGCGGCTTCGTCGTCCGCGTCGCGCGCCGTCGACTTCCCGTCGTCCGCGGAATCGGAGTCCTCCGCCTCTTCGTCTTCGGGCGTCACGTCCTTCAGGACTTCGGTGACGCGCAGCTCGGTCGCCCGCAGCTTCGCGCGACAGACCTTCAGGAGCTCGACGGCGCGCTCGACCTTCTGGGAGAGCTCGTCGATGTCGATCTCGTCGCGGTCGATCGAGGCGAGGATCTGCTCGATCTCGGCGACGGCGGCGCCGTAGCGCACGGCGTCGGGCTCGGGCTCGTTCACGCGTTCCTTCTTCTCGCGGGGCATCGACGACTCCTGGAGCGGGGTTCCGATCATGGCGTAATTGGCGGCGCGTCTTCGCTCCGCTCGACGCGGGCGTGCAGCCGCCCGTGGGCGAGCGTCGCGACGACGCGGCTGCCGGGGCGCACCGACGCCGAGACGCGCAGCGTCCGGCCCTGCTCGTCCTGCACGAGCGCGAAGCCGCGCCGGAGCACGCTCTTGGGGTGGAGCGAGAGGGCGAGGCGGTCGAGGTCGGCGAGACGCGCGCCGCGCCGCTCGAAGAAGACGCGAAGACGATCGGCGTCGAAGCGACTCGCCAGCGTGCCGAGCGCCGCCCGATCGAGCCGCGCCTTGGCGCGCGCGAACGACAGCAATCGCACCCGCGCATCGGCCAGCGCCCGGCGCCCCTCGCGCAGCCGCGCCCGCGCCGTCGGCACGAGGCCGCGCAGCGCGGAGGCGAGGCGCGTCCGCTCGAGCCGCAGCGCGCCGCGGGTCGCCCGCTCGAGCTCCTCGCCGGCGGCGGCGAGCCGCGCGCCTTCGTCGTCGAGCGCGCGCGCGACGCGGTCGGCGAGCCGCGCGAAGCCCTCCTCGAGCCGCGTCGAAAACGCCTCGACGCGCGCGACGATCGCCGCGGCGGCGGCGGTCGGCGTCTTCTCGGGATGGGCGATCAGGTCGACCACCGAGACGTCGCGCTGGTGCCCGATGCCGCTCACCACCTTGATCGGGCAGTTCGCGACGGCGAGCGCGACGGCGAGGTTGTCGAACCAGAGCAGGTCGGTGCGCGCGCCGCCGCCGCGGACGATCGCGAGCAGGTCGAATTCGCCGGCGCGCGTTCCGAAGCGCTCGATCGCGCGCACCAGCCCGCGCTCGAGGCCGGCGCCCTGCATGCGCGCGTCGGCGACCGTCAACACGAAGGCGAAGCCGGAGCGCGCGAGCTCGTTCACGAAGTCGTTGTAGGCGTCGGAGCCGACGCTCGTGACGAGCCCGACGCGCAGCGGGACCTCGGGCCACGGCAGGCTGCGGTTCTTCTCGCGCAGCCCGCGCTTCTCGAGCTCGGCGAGGACCGCGGCGCGGTTCTGCGCCAGCTTGCCGAGCGTGTGGACCGGGTCGATCGCCTCGACCACGAGCTGGTAGCTGCCGCGCGCCTCGTAAAGGTCGACGCGGACCTGCAGGCGCACCTCGATCCCGTCCTTCAGTTCGAACGGCGCCTCGGACTGCGCGAGGATGCGCTCGACCTCGCGCCGCGTGCGCTCGAAGAGGACGGCCGTCACGGTCGAACGGATCGCGCCGCCCTCGGCCTCCGGCGCCTTCTCGACCAGCTCGAAGTGGACGTGGGAGCGATGCCGGTTCTTGTCCCAGCCCGCGATCTCCCCCACGATCCAGAGCGTCTCGGGGAAGGCGCGCGCCAGCGCGCGGCGGACGCGGGCGTTGAGCTCGCTGACCGTGAGCGACGCGGCCGGCCCCGACGCCGCGGCCGGCGCGCCCTCCTTCGGCGCGGCCGCCTTCGCGACGATCCGATCGAAGAGCGTCGGGCGGTCGGGCGTTCCGCTGCCGCCGCCGTCCGCGCCGCTTTCGCCAGGGAGCGCCGTGCCGCCGCTCTTCTTGTAGAGCGCGACGACCGCCGCCGTCAGCGCGAAGCCGTGGTCGAGGAGGAGCTCGACCACCTCCTTCACGTCGTCGGCCGGGCTGACCCACTGTTTCGTGAGCCCGTCGAAGCGGCGGCGCGGCAGCCCGCGCACGACGTCGACGAGGCGCGGCTCGTAGGGGAAGGCGATGCGCAACTCGTCGCCGCCCTCGCTCACGTCGATCTGTCGTCGCGCCATCGCCCTCACGCGCCTTTCGGAGGGCGCGGAGGATAGAAGTCCTCGGCGTCCGTTCCGAGCCCGTCGGCGACGCGGTTGATGTAGTTGAAGTAGGCGATCGCCTGCGTCGCGTCGTGGATCGCGCGGTCGTCGAAGCCGGCGGCGCGCAGCCGCTCGACGTCGGCGCGCTCCATGTCGCCGGGCGTCTTCGTGAGCTTCTCGGCGAAGACGCAGAGCGATCGGTCGGCGTGCGACAGCTCGGCGTTGCGCCAATCGGTCTTGATCGCGGCAACCAGCGCGTCGACGTTCGCCTTCAGCGGGGACTTGTCGATCTCCGACCGGAGATCGAGGGCGTGCGCCTCCACTCAGTAGAAGCAGCCGTTCGTGCACGAGACGACGACGGCGAGCAGCTCGCGCTGCACGCGCGTGAGCGGCGACTCCCCGTGCATCACCGCGAGGTAGACGCCCATCGAGGCGTCGAGCACCGGCGGATTCGGCGACATCGTCCGCACGATGTTCCAGACGCGGCCGGCGCGCGCGATGGCCGCGTCGTAGGCGCGCTTCAGGCGACCGGTCGCGGCGGCGACGTCGACGAGACGGATGTAGGCCACGGCTCCCCGATCCAAGACCCGCGCGGCGCGCCGGATACGATCGCCGCGATGAGCGAGCGCCGACGCTACTCGGTCGTCCGGGATCCCGTCCACGGCGACGTCTACCTCTCCGACGAGGAGCTGCGCCTCCTCGACACGCCGCAGATGCAGCGGCTGCGCGGCGTGCGGCAGCTCGGGACCGCCTGCCTCGTCTATCCCGGCGCGCAGCACACCCGCTTCGAGCATTCGCTCGGGACGGCGCACCTCACCAGCCGGCTGATCGCGGCCATCAATCAAAACCGGGCCCTGAGACCCGAAGGGCTGCTCGGCATCGCGCCGGACGAGGAGAGGATCCTGCGCGCCGCGGCGCTCGTCCACGACATCACGCACATCCCGTCGGGTCACAACATCGAGGACGTGCGCGGCATCCTCGAGCGGCACGACACGGCCGAGCGCTACTTCGCGGCGCTCTCGCCCGCCACCGAGGTCGGCGCCGCGCTCGAGAAGATGGGTCTGCGGCGCGAGGTCCTCGCGGTCCTGCTGCCCGACGACTTCGACGGCAAGCGCGCGCCGTCGGGCGGCGGCGCGCCGCCGCTGCCGACGGTCCCGGCGTGCTGGCGCGAGCTCCTCTCCGACACGATCTGCCCCGACATCCTCGACTACCTGAAGCGCGACGCCTACTTCACGGGGCTCTCGCTCGTCTACGACGATCGCATCCTCTCCTACTTCATGGTCGACCGCGCGTCGGGCCACCTCTTCGTCGACGTGGAGAAGCGCGGCCTCCTGCGCGAGGACATCCTCTCCGAGCTGCTGCGCGTGCTCGACGCCCGCTACTTCTTCAGCGAGCGCGTCTACTACCACCACGCCAAGGTCGCGGCCGGCGCGATGATCGCGCAGGTCGTGGAGACGGCGCTGCTGCACGGCGGCCTCCAGCGCGAGCAGCTCTTCGACACCACCGACCACTCGCTGCTCGCGCTGCTCGAGCGGCACGTCTCCGAAGGTTCCGACGGAGCGAAGGGCGCGGAGGGTCGCAATGCGGCGGCCGCGCAGGAGCGGGCGCGCGCGCGCGACCTGCTCGCGCGGCTGCAGACGCGCCGGCTGCTCAAGCGCGCCTGCGTCTTCCCGCTCTACGCGAACCGCGACGTGCAGGACGAGCTGCTCCTGCGCTTCTTCGCGCCGGGCCGCCACGTCGAGCGGCGCGCCTTCGAGCAGCAGGTCGCCGACGGCCTGCGCCGCGCCGGCCTCGAGCCGCCGCCGATCCAGCTCTACTGCCCCGCGCGCCGGATGCAGCTCAAGGAGGCGGCGACCCACGTCCGATTTCCCGGGGCCGACGCCGTCGCTCCGCTCGCGAAGTTCGCCGATCGGGTGCCGCGCCTCGGCGACCTCGAGAAGAGCTACCGCGACCTCTGGAAGCTCTACGTCTTCGCCGGCAGCGAGGAGCCGGCGGTCCTCGCGAAGACCGCGGAGATCGTGGCGGCGCTGCTGCCGAAGGCGACCAACGTCTATCGGCCGCGGAGCTGATCCTGCTGCATCGGGCTCAAATTCCGACGCGACGGCGCCGACAATGTCGAGACGGACGCGACCCCTCGACGAACGGGAGTGAATTCGCATGGCTGGCAACGATCCGATCCTCGTCACCGGCGCCGCCGGTCAGCTCGGCGCGGTCGGGCGCACGGTCACGGGCTTCCTGCTCGACCGCGGGCTGCCGGTGCGCGCCATGGTCCGGAGCGAGGACGAACGGGCGGAGGCGCTGCGGACCGCGGGCGCCGAGGTCGTGGTCGGAGACCTGCTCGAGCCGGCCGACGTCCTCCGCGTCGTCCGCGGCTGCAAGCGGGTCTACTTCGGCATGTCGGTGTCGGCCGGGTACCTCGAGGCGACCGTGACGATGGCGACGGTCGCCCGCGCGGTCGGCGTCGAAGCGCTCGTCAACATGTCGCAGATGACCGTCTCCGAGATGAGCCTCGAGAACGTCACGCCGAGTCCGCAGCAGCGCCACCACTGGCTCGGCGAGCAGGTGCTCGCCTGGTCCGACCTGCCCGTCGTGACCATCCGGCCGACCGTCTTCCTCGAGGGCTTCTTCCTCCCCCTCACCGCGGTGTCCGTCCGCGACCGCAACCGCATCGAGCTGCCCTTCGGCAAGGGCAAGACCTCTCCGGTCGCCACCGCCGACGTCGCGCGCGTCGTCGCCGCCATCCTCGCCGACCCTGCGCCCCACCTCGGGAAGACCTTCGAGCTCACGGGTCCGCGCGCGCAGGACCTCGACGGGATCGCGCGCGAGTATTCCGAGGCGCTGCACCGCGAGATCAAGTACGCCGACATCGCGCTCGAGGAGTGGGAGCGGTCGCTGAAGAAGGCGAACCTGCCCGAGCACCTCGCCCGCCATCTCCTGACGATGGCCAAGCTGAACCGGGCGGGCCGCTACGACCGCCTCACCGACACCGTCGAGAAGATGACCGGCCGGCCGGCGATCGGAGTGAAGGAGTTCGTCGCGCAGTCGGCGAAGGAGTTCGGCGGGCGGCGCGCCTGACGCGGCCGTCACCCCGCGCGCCGCGCGCGGGGATCACCGCTCGATCCGGCGCGCCGCACGGATCCCGATGTTGCGGTAGCCGGGGTCGACGGCCGAGGCGCGCGCGTAGGACGTGACCCCGCGCGCGCGGCTGTTGAAGCCGCCGCCGCGCGCGATGTACTCGGGCGCCTCGCCGTCGGGCAGCGGCGTGCGCAGCCCGTCGTCGCCGGTCGTCGGCTGCGCGTACGTCGTCGCCCGGTCGCGGCACCACTCCTGGACGTTCCCGATCGTGTCGTGCAGGCCGAACGGGTTGGGCCGGAAGCGTCCGACCGGCGCGACCGCGGGATACCCGTCGTCGAACGGCTCCGAGCTGGCCGTCGCCGCGTCCTTGAGCTCGCGCGCGAGCGAGCGGTCGAAGACGTTGCAGGCGCCGACGATCGACTCGGCCGTCGCGCCGGTCCACCACGGCGTCGTCGTCCCCGCGCGCGCCGCGTACTCCCACTGCGCCTCGGTCGGCAGGACGAGGCCGACGCGATGGAGCACGTCGACCGCGTCCGACCAGGCGACGCTGTCGACCGGACAGCGCAGGTCGAAGCGGTCGCGGTCGTAGACCGGGCTCGACCGGTAGAAGCTCGCGTTCACGCCGCCGAGCCGTTCCCACTGCCCCTGTGACAGCTCGTACTTTGCGAGGAAGAACGGCGCGAGCGTCACGCGATTCGTCGGCAGGTCGTCCTCGTTCACGTAGCGCTTCGCGTCCTTCTCGAGCGCCGCGCTCGCCGCCGCCTCGAGGTCCCCCATCGTGAACGTCCCGCCGGGGATCAGCACGAGCACGAGCCCGGTCGCCTCGGCGATCGTCCAGCGGCCGCTCTTCTCGTCGCGCACCGGCCGCTCGCCGCTCTCCGGCGTCCAGAACTCCTCGAGCCCCGACTCCGGATCGGGGCCCAGCGGGACGAGGCCGACCTGCGGCGCGAGCTCGAGGCCGCCGTACTTCGGGGAGTCGGCGACCGCGGCGATCGCCGCGTCCCACTCCTTCTCGAAGGCGTCGACCGTGTCGTGCTCGATCGAGGTCGCGACGGCGAGGCGCCGCGTCACGTCCGCGGCCGTCGCGCGCAGCCGCGCCGATTCCAGCAGCAGCTCCTTCGACGTCTCGATGCGCCAGGTGAGCGTCGTGTCGTCCGCGCCCTTCGCGGCGCGCGCCTCCTGCTCCCAGCGCTCGAGCGCGGCGCGGTGGTCCGTCTCGTTCTGCAGCACGTCGCCCGCGGCGGCGAGCCACTGCCGCAGCCGCGGCGCGACCTCTTTCCGCTGCGGCCAGAGCGTGCGCGCCTCGGCGGCGAGGTGCTTCAGCGTCACGGTGTCGGCGAGCCGCAGCACCTCGGCCTGCTCGCGCACGACCACGCCGTGCTCGCGCGCGAGGCGGTCGGAAGCGTGCTTCGCGAAGGCCGCGTAGGCGAGCGGCCCGCCCACGACGAGCAGCACGCCGAGCGCGCTCGCGAGCGCGGCCGCCGGCTCCCGCCGCGCCCACTTCGCGACCCGCGACGCCACGCTGCTCGGGCGCGCCCGGATCGGACGCATCTCCAGCAGCGCGTCGAGGTCGTCCGCCATGGCGGCGGCCGTCGCGTAGCGGCGCGCCGGCTCCTTCTCGAGCGCGTGCAGGATCACCGCCTCGAGCTCGCGCGAGATCGCCGCGTCGAGCGTGCGCGGCGCCTTGGGCTCGCGATGGAGGATCTGCTGGAAGACCTCGCGCGTCGAGCGCCCTTCGAACGGGACGCGGCCGACGACGAGCTCGTAGAGGACGACGCCGAGCGAGTAGACGTCGCAGCGGCCGTCGGCCGGCGCTTCCGCCGGCGGCGCCGCGGCGGTGTCACGCGCCGCCGGCGCGGCGAGCGTCGCGTCGATCTGCTCCGGCGCGGCGTAGCTCGGCGAGCCGACGAAATGGCCCTCGACCGAGAGGCGCGGCTCGTCGGCGGAGCGGGCGAGCCCGAAGTCGAGGAGCAGCGCGCGCCCGTCGCTCGTCACGCGGACGTTCGACGGCTTCACGTCGCGGTGGACGATCCCCTCGGCGTGCGCGCAGGCGAGCGCGCGCTCGACGTCGCGACACCAGCGGACGGCGTCGAGCGGGCGCACCCGCTCGTGGCGCGCCAGAGCGTCGGCCGCGACCTCGTCGAGGCTGCGTCCGTCGAGGTACTCCATCGCGAGCCACGGCACGCCGTCGTCGACGCCCGCCGCGAGCACCGGCACGATGCCGGGATGGCGCAGCCGCGCCACGGTCCTCGACTCCCGCTGGAACCGTTCGGCGCCGCGCGCCGACGCGAGCGCGCTCGGCCGCAGCAGCTTCACGGCGACGACGCGGCGCAGAGAGAGCTGCTCCGCGAGCCAGACCACCCCCATCCCGCCCTCGCCGAGCTTGCGCAGCAGACGGAAGTCGCCGACCCGCTCGCGCGGCGGCTTTTCGTCCGCGGCACCCACGCCTACGGCCGCGGCGGCGCCGTCGAGGAGGACGCACGCGATCCGCAGCACGAGGTCGCGCTCGCCGGGCGGAAGCTCGGGGTGCTCCGCGAGGAACGCGACGGCGTCGACGCGCTCGCCGCGCAGGCAGCGATCGAGGAAGTCGTCGACCGGTCCGCAGCTCTCGTCGGGCACGCGCGGCCTCCCGCCGGAAAACGGCGTCCCGCGATCTTCCAGCACCGGGCGCGGCGGGCTGCGGATTTCCCGGGTTGGAGGCGGCCGCCGCGCCGGTTTCCCGGGGTGCCGCCGCCGCGTTGCAGATTCCGCGCGGCACGGCCCGACCCACCCTCGCCGTTCGGAGGATCGCCATGCCTCTCGCGCCGCGCCCCGTCCTCGCCGCGTTCGTCGTGCTCGCCGCGGCCGCCGCGGTGCAGGCCCAGATGACCGATCAGGTCCAGGCGCCGAACGCGGCGCACGTCGGGATCAAGAAGTCCTACGCGCAGGAGATCGGCGCCGACCGCGGCGACGTCGACACGCCCAACTCCTCGGCGTTCGTGATCGCGCGCGATCCGTTCCGCGCGATCCGGCGCGGGCGGCAGCTCTTCCAGCGCAAGTACACGATGGCGGAGGGACTCGGGCCGCGCACGAACGACGGCATCGGAGACCTCGGGCTCAACCGGGCGATCGGCGCCGGCCTCTCCGACAGCTGCGCGGCGTGCCACGGACGGCCGTTCGGCTCGGCCGGCGCGGGCGGCAACGTCTTCACGCGCACGACCAGCCGCGACGCGCCCCACCTCTTCGGGCTCGGTCTGAAGGAGATGCTCGGCGACGAGATCACGCGCGAGCTGCGCAGCGAGCGGGCGCAGGGGCTGAAGCACGCGGCGAAGATCGGCTCGAACGTCGCCGTGACGCTCGCCAGCAAGGGCATCCACTACGGCGGGTTGATCGCCCACCCCGACGGCACCGTCGACACGAGCGGCGTCGAGGGGGTCGACCCCGACCTGCGCGTGCGGCCGTTCTTCGCTCACGGCGGCACGATCTCGATCCGCGAGTTCGTGGTGGGCGCGCTCAACAACGAGATGGGGATGCAGGCGCCCGACCCCGACCTGCTCGCCGCGTCGGCGGGCGCCGACGTCACGACGCCGGCGGGGATGGTGCTCTCCGGCACGATCGACGCGATCGAGGCCCCGCACGCGACGACCCCGTCGGACGACGCCGACCACGACGGCGTGATCAATGAAGTCCCGACCTCGATCGTCGACTACCTCGAGTTCTACCTGCTCAACTACTTCAAGCCGGGCCGCGGCGAGATCACGGCGGACGGGACGGCGGGGCGCCGCATCTTCGGCAGCATCGGCTGCACGAAGTGCCACGTCCCAGATCTGACCATCGAGTTCGACCGGCGCGTGGCCGACGTCGCGACCGTCTACGACG
>DASRRB010000369.1:0-11719 GCA_035695985.1 Planctomycetota bacterium
GGCCGACGACGGCGACGAGCTCGTCGTTGTTGAACGCGGCGGGACCGGTGGCGACGAGCACCTCGCCCGCGTGCTGCGGCTCGACCATGCAGCGCGCGCAGACCTCGGCGAGGTCGGCGGTGTCGACCCACGCGGCGGCGCTCTTCCCCCAGTGGCCGGAGTAGACGCCCTTCTGGATCGCGTCGGCCGCGAAGAGGAGGTTCGAATAGAAGAACGCGCCGCGCACGATCGTCCAGCCGAGCCCCGACGCCATGAGCGCCGCCTCGCCGATCCCGTGCGACCGGCTGAAGTGGCCGCGCGCGAGCGGATCGGCGCCGATCGCGCTGAGCTTGACGACGCGGCGCACGCCGGCGGCGCGCGCGGCGCGCAGCGCGTCGAGCTCGAGGTCGGCCTGGTTCGGCGCGACCGGCGCGAGCAGGAAGAGCGCGGCGCCGCCCGCGAAGGCGCGCTCGAGCCCGGCCGGATCCGCGAGGTCGCCGGCGACCACTTCGACGCCGTCGCCGGCGAGCCCCTTCGCCTTCGCCGGATCACGGACGATCGCCCGCACCGGCTGCTTCATCGCACGGAGCACGCGCACGACTTCGCCGCCGTTCTTGCCGGTGGCGCCGAGGACGACGTTCACCTCGTTCACGACGTTCTTCCCGAGAGTTCCGGCGCGCAGCGTCGCTCGAGCCACCTCGAACGCACGTCGCTTCCGCGAGGCGGCCCGTTCTAGCGACGCTTCGTCGACGCGCCGCTACCAGGGCGCTTCATGCCCCCGCGCGGCGGCGGCGCTCGGAGGGGTCGGGCGCAGACTCGTTCGATGCGGTCACGGGTCTTCGGTGGTCAGCCGGTCGTCGTCGAGCCACTCGTCGCAGAACGGCTTCTTGTCGTGGTAGCGCTGGACGATCCGCCACCCGACGTTGCCCGACGGGAATGGAGCATCGCGGATGACCGCGGTCGACTTGCCATCGGCGTCGTGCGCGACGTCGCGGCCGGCGAGCACCCACTCCGACTTCTCGATCCGGCCGTTGCCGTTGCGGTCGACCGCGACGTAGACCTCGAGCGCTTCGAGGATCCCGGCGGGCTCGTAGGTGATCGACGTCGTGAGCGACTCCTTGCGTGCCCAGAGCCATCCGGAGCTCTTCAGTTCGGAGTCGAGCCTCCAGTGCTGGCCGTTGCCCGACATCTCGATGCCGTTGCCGATCCAGAGGCGATTCGGCGCGACCATGTCGCGGGCGATGCGCGACAGGTCGTCGGCACCGATGACCCCGAGGCACGCGAGCGCGGCGAACAGCTTGCAGACCATCGTGGAACTCCCGACGGCTTTCGAGGACCGCGAACGCAGGAATCATCGTCGCCGCCCGGCCGGCGATGAAAGCGGAATTCCCTGCGTCTCCCCGCCTCACTGCGTCGCGCGAAAGACCCGGTAGCCGACGCCCTCGAAGCCGCGTGCGTGCGGCTCGAACGTCGCGTCGAAGTCGGGATCGGCGCAGCCGAGCAGGTTGCGGACGGGGTTGATCGTGCGGCGGAGGTCGGCGACGCCGCCGCCGACGCGGCAGTTGGAGACCTGGTCGGCGTCGAGGATGTCGAGCTCGTAACGGGCTCCCGGCAAGACGCCGCCGCGCCGGACGTTCCGCCAGAAGAGGCAGTCGGCGTAGACGTTGTCCTCGCCCTTGTCGTCGACGCCGTTCCAGTTGTCGGTGAAGGTGCAGCGCTCGACGCGGACGCGCGAGTGCTCGAACACGGTGAGCGCGCCCGAGCCGTGCTCGGCGTTGTAGGGGTCCTCCGGGCTCACGGGGTCGACGCTCAGGTTGGCGACGTTGCCGACGAAGAGGCAGTTCTCGAAGTTCGCGGCGCTGCCGGGCAGCACGTCGGCCGCGGCGCCGGTCCCCTCGCAGCGGTTGTTCGCGAAGACGCAGTCGCGCACGGTCACGGCACCGAGCTTGTAGCCGCGGTGCTCGATCGAGAGGCCGCCCGCGCACGGGCTCGCGTAGTTGTCGCGCACGACGAGCCGCTCGAGCGTCGGGAAGCTGCGCCCGAAGACCTTGATGCCGCCTCCGTCGCTGTAGAAGAAGAGCGCCTTCGCGAGCTTCGCGAGCGGGAGCTCCGGCTGCACCGGCCCGGGCGTCTCCACCTTCGTCACGAAGTGGTTCGCGCCGGTGATCGTAAAGCCGCGCAGCACCGTCGTCGGCCCGACGCCGTCCCCGAAGTAGACCACGTGGTTCACGACGGCCGGGAAGCTCGGGTCGCGGCGGTCGGCGATCTCGGGATTCTCGGCGGTCAGCACGACCGGTCCGTCCGCCTCGACGGTCAGCCCGTCGTGGCGCGCGTTGAACCAGAGCAGCGCCTGTCCCGGTTGCTTCGGGCGGTACGTCCCACCGCGGACGCGCACGACCTTGCCCGCCGCGCCGCCCGCTGCCGCCGCCTCGATCGCCGCCTGCAGGTCGCCGCCCGACTCGACCACGACGACGGCGCGCTCCCGCGACGGCGCGCCGCTCGCCGCGGGTCCGCGCCAGCGCTCGTGCGCGCGGTCGCAGCCTGCGAGAAGAGCGAAGGCGAAGAAGAGGAGACGTGCGTGCGCGCCGTACGTCCGCGCGCCGACGGTTCGGTGCGATCGAGCGTCCATGGTCGCCTGGCGTCGTCACGAAGTGGGGGGCGCTTCGTTGCGTGCGCGGCGTCGGACGGATGCGCCGCGCGATCGCGCGTAGCGCGTGGGCGCGGCGAGGTATCGCGCCGATCAGGACAAGTCCGGATCGGTGACGAGAGGATGACGTCGTGAAGACGGCATCGAGCCGGGATCTACCGCGAAATGCGGTAACCGACGCCTTCGCATCCCTTCGCGCGCGGCTCGAACGACGCGTCGAACTCCGGGTCGGGCGCGTCGAGCGTGTTGCGCGTCTTGTCGATCGTGCCGCGCAGGTCGGCGACGCCGCCGCCGATGCGGCAGCCGGCGACGCCCGCTCCGTTCACGACGTCGAGCTCGTAGCGGGTGCCCGGCGCGACGCCGCCGCCGCGCCCGTTCTTCCAGAAGAGGCAGTGCTCCCAGACGCTCGCCTCGCCCGTGTCGTCGGCGCCGTTCCAATTGTCGGTGAACGTGCAGCGGACGACTCGTGCTCGCGACTTCGAAAAGACGGTGAGCGCGCCGGAGCCGTGCTCGAAGCTGCGCAGGTCGTCCTTCGGGCTCACGTAGTCGACGCCCGTGTTCGAGACGTTGCCGACGAAGAGGCAGTTCTCGAGCTCGGCCGCGCCGCCCGGCAGCACGTCGACGGCGGACCCCGTGATCTGGCAGCGGTTGTTCCGGAAGACGCAGTCGCGGATCGTGACCGCGTTCTCCGAGAAGCCGCGCTGCTCGATCGAGAGGCCGCCCGCGCAGGGGCTCGCATAGTTGTCGTGGACGTGGAGCCGCTCGAGCGTCGGACTCGAGCGGCCGAAGACCTTGATCGCGCCGCCGTCGCAGTAGAAGAACATCGCCTTGGTGAGGCGCGGCTCCGGGACGACGGGTTGCACGGGCCCGGGCGTCTCCGACTGCGTCACGAAGTGGTTCGCGCCGGTGATCTCGAAGCCGCGCAGCACGGTCGACGCGCCGACGCCGTCCCCGAAGTAGACGACGTGGTTCACGACGGCGGGGAAGCTCGGGTCGCTCTTGTCGGCGAGGTCGGGGTTCGCGGCCGTGAGCACGACCGCGCCGTCGGCCTCGACGGTGATCCCGTCGTGCTTCGCGTGGAACCAGATCAGCGCCTGCGCCGGCTGCTTCGGCCGGTAGGTCCCGGCGCGGACGCGCACCGTCTTGCCCTTCGCGCCCGCCGCCGCGGCCGCCTCGATCGCCGCCTGGATGTCGCCGCCCGGCTCGACCTCGAAGACGTTGGGGTCCTTCGACCGCTCGCGCGGCGGCGCGTCGTCGCCGCCGCACGCGACCACGAACGGGAGCAGCGCGATCGCGGCGTGCGCGCGCACGCTCACCGACTCTTCTTCGGCGGCTTCGCCGACTTCTTCGCGCGCGTCGTCGGCTTCGGCGCGAGCGACGCGACCCAGGCGCGGCTCGTCTCGAACCAGCGCGCGAGCTCCTTCGTCTTCTTCAGCAGCGCGTCGGGGACGACCGCGTACTCCTTCTGCACGATGCCGTACTGCACGGAGAGCTTCGTCGCGTGCTTCGCGAGGAACTTCTCGAGCTCCGCCGCCGGCAGGCGCAGCGCGACGCTGCCGTCCTTGTGGAGCACGCTGAACATGTGGCCGTTCAGCGACGTGTAGGGCATCGTGTCGCCCTTGCGCTCGACGGCGGGGTTCGTCGCGACGAGCTTCTCGTAGAGCGCCAGCGCCTCGTTGCGGTCCATCGACGCCTCCTCGTACCTTTCCGCGCTACGGCGCCGCCTCGCGCAGCGCTTCGAGCTCCTGCCACCGTTCATACGCGATTCCGAGCGCGCGCTTGAGCTCCGCCCGCTCGGCCTGGAGCTTCGCGAGCTCCTGCTGCAGGCCCTGGTAGAGCGCCGGATCGGCGAACTTGCGGTCGAGCTCCGCCGCGCGCGCCTCGAGCTGCGCGATCTTCTCCGGCAGCGCCTCGAGCTCCTTCGTCTCCTTGAACGCGAGCTTGCGCTTCGCCGGCGTCGCCGCGGTCGCCGTCGGCGCGGTGCGCGCGGCGGCCTTGCGCTTCGCGGCCTGCGCCTCCTGCGCCGCGCGCGCCTCCTCGGCGGCTCGCTCGCGCGCGATCCGTTCGAGCAGCGACGACAGATCGCCCTCGTGCAGCCGCGCATGCCCCTCGCCGTCGAGATGCAGCACGTGCGTCGCGACCCGGTCGAGGAACCAGCGGTCGTGGCTGACGATCAGCGCCGCGCCCTCGAACGCGACCAGCGCCTCCTCCAGCGTGCGCAGCGTCTCGAGGTCGAGGTCGTTGGTCGGCTCGTCGAGCACGACGACGTTGCCCGCCTGGATCAGCAGCTTCGCGAGCAGCACGCGGTTGCGCTCGCCGCCGGAGAGGTCCTCGACGCGCGAGAACTTGGTCGGGCCGGGGAAGAGGAAGCGGTCGAGGAAGCTCTCGATGCGCATCGACTGCCCGCCGACGCGCACGTGCTCCATGTCGGCGCTCGCCACCTCGTCGACGACGGTGTTCTTCGGGTCGAGGCCGCGCCGCTGCTGGTCGATCGCGGCGAACTTGACCGTGTCGCCGACCGCGCGCGTGCCGCCGTCGGGCGCGAGCGCGCCGGTGCAGAGCGAGAGGAAGGTCGACTTGCCGGCGCCGTTCGGTCCGACGATGCCGAGCCGCATCCCCGCGCGCAGCTCGAAGTCGAGCGGCGGTACGACGACGCGCCCGTCGAACGACTTCGTGGCGCCGTGCAGCTCGAGGACCTTCGTCCCGAGCCGCGGTCCCGGCGGCAGCGTGAACGAGACCGTGCCGATCGCCGCGTCGCCGCCGTCGGCGACCAGCGCCGCCCAGCGCGCCATGCGCGACTTCGACTTCGTGGTGCGCGCCGGCGGGCCGCGCCGCGCCCACGCCGTCTCGCGCCGCAGCAGCATGCGCCGCTCGTGCGCCGCGTTGCCGGCGGCGTGGTCGCGCTCGGCGCGCTTCCACAGGTACTGCGCGTAGCCGCCGTCGTACTCGGTGAGCCGGCCGTTCTCGAGCTCGACGATCCGGTCGACCACGCGGTCGAGGAAGTAGCGGTCGTGCGTCACGAGCAGCAGCGGCACGCGCGACTCGAGGAGGCGGTCCTCGAGCCAGTCGGTCACGAGCGCGTCGAGGTGGTTGGTCGGCTCGTCGAGCAGGAGCAGGTCGGGCGTGCCGACCAGGAGGCGCGCCAGCGCGACGCGTCGCTGCTCGCCGCCCGACAGCGTCCCGCACGATCCGTCGACGTCGCGCAGCCCGAGCGAGCGCACCATCGCCTCGATCTTGTGCTCGACGTCGTGGCCGCCGAGCGTCGCGAGCTCCGCTTCCAGACGGTCCTGTTTCGAGAGGAGCGACTCGATCCGGTCGGCGTCGATGCCGTCGCGGCCGAGCTCCTGATGCACCGCCTCGATCGCCGCGAGCACCCGCTCGCGCCCGACCAGGCCGAGCCGCACCGCGTCGCGCACGGAGAGCTCCGGGTCGAGCTTCGGCGCCTGCTCGAGCCAGCCGAGCTTCAGATCGCGCCGCGCGACGCGCTCGCCGGAGTCGGCCCGCTCGACGCCGGCGAGGATCTTGATCAGCGTCGTCTTGCCCGAGCCGTTGCGGCCGAGCAGGCCGACGCGGTCGCCCTCGTTCACGACGAGGTCGACGCCGCGCAGCACGGGCTTGGCGTCGTACGCCTTGGCGACGTCCTGGAGGGCGAGCAGCGACATGGTGGGCGCGCCGTCGTCTCAGAACGTGAAGCGCAACGCGACGAACGGACCGCTCAGGTTGAAGTCGGTGTCGTTCTTGCTCTCGTTGAAGTCGAACCGCATGAAGCGCCAGCCCGCCTCGGCCCCGAAGCGTTTCATCTTGTACGCGAAGCCGCCAACCGCGTCGTAGACGGCCTGCGGCGCCCGGACCATGCCGACGTCGGCGCGGAGCAGCATCGAGAAGCCCCGGCCGAGGTCGAACGACGAGTCGGTGATCGCCATCGGGAAGACGTGGGAGAAGTTGCGCGAGGTCGTCTCGCCGGTCGTGTCGTTCGCCATCTGCATGTCGAACGTCCAGTAGCGCGCGCCGAGCCCGGCCCACCAGGAGCTCTCCTGCCGCTGCCAGAAGGCGTAGCTCCAGCTCAGCCGCGACGTCGGGCACTTCAACTCGCTCGAGACGTGGTCGCCCTTCGAGAAGTCCTGCCCGTGGAAGGTGAAGTCCTCTGCCGTGACCGTGGCGCCGCTGCTCGAGAAGTCCATGTACTCGAAGCTCACGCGGTGGCGGCCGACGTCGAAATCGAGGCCGCCGGAGAACGCGTTCCCGGTGTCCAGACCGGCATTGCTGCCCATGTCGACCTCGGTCGCCGTCCCCGGCTTCGACCCCTTCGTGATGAAGACCCGGCCCGAGACGGTCGGGTGCCAGTATTCGACGCGACCGGTCGTCGCGATGTCCTCCGCCTGGACCGAGCAGCCGGCGGCGGAGACGGCGAGCGAGGCGGCGACCAGCGCGCACGCGAGCCGCGCGGCCCCTCCCGTGACCCGCGTCCGGCGGGCTGTTTGGTAATACCCCCCGCCCATGCGCGCTCCGCGGACACGCCTGCTCTCGTGGGGCTTCACCGGTCCCACGCTCCTCTTCCTGCTCGCCTTCAATATCTATCCGCTGGTCTGGAACGTCGTCCTCGGATTCCGGAGCGGCACGCTGCTCGGCGGAGCGGGCGCGAGCAACGGCGGCGCGAACTACGCGCGCGTCTTCGCCGATCCGCAGTTCGTGGAGGCGCTGCGGCTGACGGCGCGCTTCGTCGGACTCGCCGTCGCGCTCGAGCTCCTGCTCGGCTTCACGCTCGCGCTCTGCCTGCGGCGCGACTTCCGCGGGAAGACGGCGCTGCTCACCGCGCTGCTCGTCCCGATGATGCTCTCGCCCGCGGTGGTCGGTCTGTTCTGGAACCTGATCCTGAACGGCAACTACGGGATCCTGAACCAGGTCCTGGGCGCGCTCGGGCTCCCCCAGCCGCAGTGGACGACCGACCGCGACTGGAAGTTCACGTCGGTGCTGCTGGTCGACCTCTGGATGTGGACGCCGTTCATGCTGCTGATCTCGCTCGCGGCCCTGAACGCGATCCCGGGCGCGCTCTACGAGGCGGCCTCGATCGACCGCGCCACGCCCTTCACGCAGTTCCGGCGCATCACCCTGCCGCTCTGCGCGCCGCTGCTCGGGCTCGCGGTGCTGCTGCGCGCGACCGACGCGCTGAAGCAGTTCGACCTCGTCATGGCGATCACCGGCCCGAACGACGAGAAGACGCAGACGCTCTCCACGCTGCTCTACCAGGTCGAGTTCCGCGACGGGAAGGTCGGGCTCGGGGCGTCGTTCGCCTGCATCGTGCTTGTCGGAGTGGTCGGCGTCGCGACCGTCTTCACGCGCTACATGGACCGCCTGCGGGAGCGCCCCGCATGAGAGTGGTGCAGCGGCTGCTCCTGCTCGTCTACTTCGTGGTCGCCACGCTGCCGCTCGCGTGGATGGCGGTCACGTCCCTCAAGACGCGCGACGACGCGATCAGCCTCGACGCACGCGTCGTCCCGCTCCCGTTCGCGGCGGACGACGGCGCGCGCGCGCCGCTGACGTTCACGGCGACGACCGACGGCTTCCGCCGCCTCTCGCACGTCCACGTCGGCGCCGAGGAGGACTTCTGGAGCTACCTGCGCAACAGCGTCTTCATCGGGCTCGGTTCGACGCTCGCCTCCGTCGTGCTCGGCACTCTCGCCGCGTACGGCTTCAGCCGCTACCCCATCGCCGGCGCCAAGGACTGGCTCTTCTTCATCCTCTCGACGCGTTTCCTGCCGCCGCTCGCCGTCGTCGTCCCGATCCTCTTCATGTACCGCGAGCTGGATCTGCAAGGCACCCACCTCGGCCTGATCCTGCTCTACACCGCCTTCAACCTCTCGCTCTCCGTCTGGCTGATGAAGGGCTTCATCGACGAGATCCCGCGCGCGTTCGAGGAGGCGGCGCTCGTCGACGGCTACACGCGGCTGCAGGCGTTCGCGCGCGTGATCCTGCCGCAGGCGCGCACCGGCATGGCGGTCACCGCGGTCTTCTGCCTGATCTCGGCGTGGAACGAGTACGGCTTCGCGATGACGCTGAACAGCTCGGGCGCGCTCACCGTGCCGGCCTACTTCGCGGGGCTGCAGGGCAACATCGACGGGATGCCGTGGCCGCAGATCGCGGCGGGCGCCTTGATCTTCGTCGCGCCGATCGTCCTCTTCACCGTCGCGGTCCGGAAGCACCTGCTGCGCGGCATGACGTTCGGGACGATCAAACAATGACTCCCGAGTCGACAGGCGTCGACTCGGTGGCAGTGCCGCGCTCCCTCTGGCGGCGGCTCGACCGTGCGTCGCTCGCCGGCATCGCGGCGGGGCTCGCGCTCGAGCTCCAGCCGTTCTGGGACGGCGGGCTGCGCGCCGGCTTCTGCGTGCTGTTCGCGGCGGTCGTCGTCCAGATCGTGAGCTCGCACGCGGCCGCGCCCACGGCGCCGGCCACGGCCGCCGCGGCGGCCGGCAGGGACTAGACGCGTGGCCTTCCTCGAGCTCGCGGCGCTCGCGAAGACCTACCCCGACGGCACGCGCGCCGTGAAGGGGATCGACTTCGCGGCCGCGCAGGGCGAGTTCGTCGTGCTGCTGGGACCTTCGGGCTGCGGCAAGACGACGACGCTGCGCATGGTGGCCGGGCTCGAGCTGCCGAGCGCGGGGACGATCCGCCTCGCCGGCGCCGACGTGACCGCGCTGCCGCCCTCGGCCCGTGACGTCGGTTTCGTCTTCCAGTTCTACGCGCTCTACCCCCACCTCACGGTCGCCGAGAACATCGCCTTCCCGCTCGCGTGCGCCCGCATGCCGAAGCACGCGCGTGATGTCGCCGTCGCGAACATCGCGCGCCGGCTCGGGCTGACCGGGCTGCTGCAGAAGAAGCCGCGCGAGCTCTCGGGCGGCGACCAGCAGCGCGTCGCGCTCGGCCGCGCGATGGTGCGCCGGCCCGCGATCTGGCTGATGGACGAGCCGCTCGGCACGCTCGACGCCGACCGCCGCCTCGCGATGTGCGAGTTCCTGCGCGAGCAGCAGCTCGCCGCGCGCGTCACCACGCTCTACGTCACGCACGACCAGGAGGAGGCGATGCGGCTCGCCGACCGCATCGTCGTCATGAAGGACGGCATGATCGAGCAGGTCGGCACGCCGCTCGAGGTCTACGACGAGCCGGCCACGCTCTTCGTCGCCCACTTCGTCGGCAGCCCCGGCATGAACTTCCTCGAGGGCGAGCGCGTCGGCGCCGGCGCGGTGACGCTCGGCGTGCGGCCCGAATCGGTGCGCGTGGCGGCCGAGGAGGGCCCGGCCGGCGACGGCGGAACGCCGGCACTGAAGGGAGAGGTCGTCCTCGACGAGTACTCCGGCATCGCGCGCTGCCTCCACGTCCGGACCGACGCCGGGACGCTGGTGGCGCGGGTCGCCGCCGACGCTCCGACGCGGCTCGGCGCGCGCGTGCGCCTCGAATTCGACCCGGCGCGCTTGCGCCGCTTCGACCGCGCGAGCGGAAGGCGGCTTTCGTGAGCGCGCTGCGCGTGCGCGGCATCGTCAAGCGGTTCGGCGCCCACCCCGCCAATGTCGCGCTCGCCGGCGTCGACTTCGACGTGGGCGAGCGCGAGCGCGTCGTCGTCCTCGGACCGACCGGCGCCGGCAAGACCACGCTGCTGCGCACGATCGCCGGTCTCGAGACGCCCGACGCCGGCACGCTCGAGCTCGGCGGCGTCGACGCGACCGCGCTCGCCCCGTCAGCGCGTGACGTCGCGCTCGTCTTCCAGAACTTCTCGCTCTACCCCCACTGGAGCGTGCGCGGGAACCTCGAATTCCCGCTGCGCGCGCCGGGCCGAGCGCTCGCGCCGGCGGAGGTCCGGGAGCGCGTGCAGTGGGCCGCCGCGTTGCTGCGGATCGAGAAGCTGCTCGACCGCCCGGCGAAGCATCTCTCGGGCGGCGAGATGCAGCGCGTCGCGCTCGGCCGCGCGCTGGTGCGCCGGCCGAAGCTCTTCCTGATGGACGAGCCGCTGACGAACCTCGACGCGAAGCTGCGCGAGGCGCTGCGCGTCGAGCTGTTGCGCCTGTTCCAGGAGCTGCAGGTGCCGGTGGTCTGGGTGACGCACGACCAGGCGGAGGCGCTCTCGATGGGCGAGCGCGTCGTCGTGCTCGCGGCGGGGCGCGTGCTGCAGGTCGGCACGCCGCGCGAGGTCTACCTCTCGCCCGCGTCGCCCGCCGTCGCGCGCCAGCTCGGCCAGCCGCCGATCAACCTCCTCGCCGTCGAGCGGCGCGGCGACCATTGGTGCGCCGGTGACGGCGCATGCCTCGTCCGGGTCGCCGAGGTCGACGCGAGCCGCGTCGGCGACGCGACGCGCGCCCGCCTCGGCATCCGGCCCGAGCACGTCGCGCCGCACGGCGGCGAGACGCAAGCCGAGGTCGCCGTCGTCGAGGACGCCGGCCCGCATCGTGTGCTTTTGCTGCATTTCGCCGGCGGCGCGCTCCACGTCGTCGTGCCGCGCGACTTCGAGGCGGCGCCGGGGACGAAGCTCGCGCCGCGCTTCGACCCGCGCCACGCACTGCTCTGGCCGGAAGAACTTTCGCCCCCGCGCGAGGGATGACCCCGGTTACCGACCCCTGGCACGATCCCCCACGCTTCCGCTTTGATGTTGCGGGGCAGTTGGAAGCCGCAATCCAGGAGGACTCGGGATGAATCGGTTCATGAACGGGAAGAGCGTCTTTACCGTGCTCGCGCTGGCGGCGTTCGTCGCCGCGGGCGGAAGTCCGCAGAGGGGCCCGCGCATCATCGAGATCCGGCAGCCGTTCCTGCCGCCGGCCGACGCGCCGGAGTTCGTGGCCGACCACGTGATCGTCAAGTTCGAGCGCGAGTTCGGGCCGGTCGCGATCGACTCGATGTTCGGAGCACTCGGCGCGCGCTGGCTCTCGGCCGGCGTCGACCACGCCTTCGACGTGCTCCAGGTGCCGGCGGGCACGGTGCACGACTGGGTCGCGCTGCTCTCCAAGCTGCCGATCGTCGACTACGCCGAGCCCGACTACGTCGCGTGGATGACGAGCACGCCCAACGACCCGTACTTCTTCCCCTACCAGTGGAACTTCTACGACT
>DASRRB010000370.1:0-19233 GCA_035695985.1 Planctomycetota bacterium
CGCGAAGCCGGTGCGCACGCACTCGCCGGTCGGCAGCACGACTTCCATTCCGCAGATTCCGTTGAAGCGGTCGCCGAGCGGGCCGTGCCCGAGCCCGCGCTCGAGCGCGTTGGCGAGCGGGCTCGCATCGGGCGTGCTGCCGGTCGGGTTGGCGTGGAGCCGCGAGCGGTGCCGGCGCAGGAAGTCGTGGAGCTGGCGGAAGGTGACTCCGGGCTCGATCGTGACGTAGCCGAGGCGCTCGTCGAACTCGACGATCCGCGACATCCGGCCGAGCTCCATCACGACCGCGCCGTCGCGCACCGGCACGCGCGAGCCGTAGCCCCAGTTCTTGCCGCAGCTCACCGGATGGATGGGGACGCGGAAGCGGCCGGCGATCCGCAGGCACGCCTGCACTTGCAGGCGCGACGCGGGGCGGAGCAGCGCCGGGATGCGCTGCGACGTCTGGAAGGTCGCGCGCTCCGCCGACCTCCGCGCCGCCGGTTCCGTCACGACGTGGGCGTCGCCGAGCGCCCGCCTCCAGAGGCGGAGCGCCGCCTCGAAACGGGCGCGGCGGGAGCGGTCCACGGGGGAAGAGACGCCGCGCGCCCCGGGGAGCGAACGGCGGCCGTTCGGCCGGAGTGGGCGATGGCGTCTCTCTCCCGGGCCGCCCCGGTGCAGCCCGGACCCATCGGAGGCGTCATGGCGCGATGGTTCGAGTTCTCCGACCAGGCGTGGCTGCCCGGCCCGATCCGCCGCTGCTTCACGGAGCTCCTGCAGTTCCAGGCGACGACCTATCGCATCTTCGACGCGGCGATCCCCAAGCTGAACCAGGCGCTGCGACGCAGCAGGAGTCGCGAGATCCTCGACCTCTGCTCGGGGAGCGGCGGCCCGCTCCTCGACCTCGCCCCCCACCTGCGCGCCGAGCGCTTCACCCTGAGCGACCGCTTTCCGCCGGCGCGCTCCGCCGACACGGGCGCCGTCGCCCCGAACGTCGCCTGGCTCGACGCGCCGCTCGACGCGCGCGCCGTCCCGCCGCGCAACGCGGCGTGCCGCACGCTCTTCGCGAGCTTCCACCACTTCGGCGCCGCCGACGCGCGCCGCATCCTCGCGAGCGCCGTCGAAGCGCGCGCCCCCATCGCGATCTTCGAGTACACGGAGCGGCGCTTCGAGCGGATCTGGCGGCTCCTCTTCGCGCCGTGGTTCGTCGCGTGCGACACGTGGCGCATGCGGCCGCGCCGCCTCGCGCGCCTCTTCTGGACCTTCGTCGTGCCCGTCGTCCCGCTGGTCTACACGTGGGACGCGCTCGTCTCCCACCTGCGCACCTACAGTCCCGACGAGCTGCGCGCGCTGACGGCCGGGCTCGCCAGACACACGTGGGAGGCCGGCACGCTCCCGCCCGGCGAGGCGCTGCTGCGCATCACCTACCTGGTCGGCGTGCCCGCGCGCGCGCCGCGGAACTGAGGCGCGCCGTGCAGTTCGCCGCCCCGCCGCTCCCGCCCCGCCGCAGCGACCTGCGGGTCGAGCCGTTCGGCGAGAAGGGTGAGCACGTGGTGAAGGACCCGCGCTCGGGCGACTTCTTCCTGCTCGGCCAGCGCGAGCACTTCCTCCTGCTCCAGCTCGACGGGGAGCACGGCGCGACGGCGGTGCGCTCCGCCTACGAGCGGCGCTTCGAGGAGCCGCTGAGCCCGGGCGACCTCGACGACTTCCTCCTGACCGCCCACGAGCAGGGGATGCTCGCGACGTCGGCGCGCCCCGCCGCGCCGGCGAAGCAGGGCCTCCTCTTCTTCCGCAAGGCGCTCTTCGACCCCGACCGCCTCTTCACGCGCCTCGAGCCGAAGCTGCGCTGGATCTGGACGAAGACGTTCCTCGTCCTCTCCGCGGTCGCGATCGCGGGCGCGGGGATGCTCCTCTTCACGAACCGGGACGACCTGCTGGCGAGCCTGCACGACTCGCTGCGCTGGGAGTCGCTCCTGGCCGGCTGGTTCGTGGTCGTGCTGATCGGAATGCTGCACGAGTGCTCGCACGGACTCACCTGCAAGCACTTCGGCGGCGCCGTCCACGAGATCGGCGCGCTCTTCCTCTACTTCACGCCGTGCTTCTACTGCAACGTCTCCGACGCGTGGCTCTTCAAGGAGAAACGCAAGCGCGTCTGGGTCATGCTCGCCGGCGGCCACTGCGACCTGCTGGTCTGGGCGCTCGCGGTGGCGCTCTGGCGCGTCGCCGAGCCGGGCACGCTCATGAGCCGCCTCTCCTTCCTCGTGGTCGGGATCTCCGGCCTCGACACGCTCTCCAACTTCAACCCGCTCCTCAAGCTGGACGGCTACTACCTGCTCTCCGACTGGAAGGAGCTGCCGAACCTGAGGCAGCGCGCGCTCGAGCGCGCGGGCGCGCACGCGCGGCGGATCCTGTGGGGCGCGGCCCCGCCCGAGGCCGACGCGAGCGGGCGCTTCCTCACGGCCTTCGGGCTGCTCACCTGGCTCTTCTCCGCGACCTTCCTGGTCGCGGGCATCGCGATCGGCGCGCGCTGGCTCCACGACGTCGGGGGCGCCGCCGGCTACGTCGCGGCGGCCCTGCTCGCGCTGCCGGCCGCGCTCGCGTCGCTCCGCAGCGTCTCCGGCGGCGAGGTCACCCGCATGATCACGAAGCGACGAATCCGTGCGTTCTGCTGGCTCCTCGCCCTCCTGGGGCTGGGCACCGCGAGCGTCTTCTGGCGCGTCGACGAGTACGTCGGCGGGAGCTTCACGGTCCGCCCCGTCGTCCGCGCGGAGGTGCGCGCCCCCGTCGCCGGCTTCCTGCGCGCCGTCTCGGCGCAGGAGGGCGACCGCGTCGGCGCCGGCGACCTCGTCGCGCGCCTCGAGGTGCCCGACCTCGACTGCCGGATCGAGCAGAAGCGGGCGGAGCTGCGCGAGGCGAAGGCGCAGTTCTCGCTGCTCGAGACCGGGACGCGCCCCGAGGAGATCGTCGAGCAGCGCGGCCGCGTCGCGCGCGCCGCGCGCTGGCGCGACCTCGCGGCCGACGAGCTCACGCGGATGCGGAACGCCTTGACCGAGGAGCTCGCCGCCTTCGACCAGCGCCTCGCCGAGGCGCAGGTGCAGGTCGAGGCCTCCGACCTGCGCCACGACCGGATCGCGACGCTCGCGCACGACGGCCTCGTGAGCCGCGAGGAGCTCGAGGCCGCCGACCAGGCGCGGCGGATCGCGCGGGCGCGCCTCTCGGTCGCGCAGGCGGAGAAGCGCGCGCGCGAGTCGAGCGGGACGATCGACGGCGAGGTCGAGCTGGCGCGCCGCGAGCGAGAGCTCGGCGACGAGTCGTCGCGGCTCGTGCTGCTCGAGGCGGGCGCGCGGCCCGAGGAGCTCGCGGCGCAGCGGGCGCGCGTCGAGCGGCTCGGCGTCGAGCAGGGCCACCTCGAGGAGATGCAGCGGCGGCTCGAGGTCGTGAGCCCGGTCGCCGGCTCGATCGTGACGCCGCGCCTGCGCGAGCGCGTCGGCCAGTACCTGCACGAAGGCGACGCGATCTGCGTGGTCGAGGAGCACTCCGCGCCGGAGGCGGAGATCGCGCTCGACGAGGAGAAGCTGCGCGGCATCGAGCCCGGGCAGCGTGTCGCGTTCAAGATCCGGGCGCTGCCGTTCACGACGCTCGAGGGGCGCGTCGTGCGCATCGCCAGCTGTGCGGCGCGGGACGACGGGCACGCGCAGGGGACGGTGCTGGTCCACTGCTCGATCGACGGCGCGCCGCCGCTGCTGCGCACCGCGACCGGAGGCTACGGGCGCATCTACACCGGGGAACGGCCCGCGGGAGCCGTCGTACTCGACGCCGCGCTGCGCCTCTTCCGGACCGAGTTCTGGTGGTAGCGCGCGCCGCGCCTGCCGGACCCGACTCCGAAAGGAACTGCACATGCCGCTCGATCGGCGGGGATTCCTCCATTGGGCCGCGGCCGGCGCCGTGGCCGGCGCGCTCGGCGGGCGGCATTCGCAGCTCGCGCCGCAGCCCGCGCCGCGGTCCGTGCCGCCGCAGACGTCGCGGTCGTTGAAGGCCGTCGCGTTCGACGCCTTCGCGATCTTCGACCCGCGCCCGGTCGCCGCGCTCTGCGAGACGCTCTTCCCCGGCCAGGGCGCGCCGCTCGGCGAGGCGTGGCGCGCGCGGCAGTTCGAGTACCAGTGGCTGCGCAGCCTCGGCGGCCGCTACGCCGACTTCGAGAAGACGACCGAGGACGCGCTCGTCTTCGCGGCGAAGCAGAAGGGTCTCGAGCTCCCGCCGGAGAAGCGTGCGCGGCTGATGCAGGCGTGGCTCGAGCTGAAGGCGTGGCCCGACGTCGCGCCGGCGCTCGAATCGTTGAAGAAGGCGGGCGTGCGCCTCGCCTTCCTCTCCAACATGACGCCGCGGCTCCTCGCGGCGGGGATCGCGAACTCCGCTCTCGCCGGCGCCTTCGACGCCGTGCTGAGCACCGACGAGCGCAAGGTCTTCAAGCCCGACCCGCGCGCGTACCAGCTGGCGCTCGACTCCCTGCGCCTGGAGCGCGAGGAGATCGCCTTCGTCCCCTTCGCCGGCTGGGACGTGGCGGGCGCGAAGTGGTTCGGCTTCCCGACCTGCTGGGTGAACCGCGCCAACGCACCGAGCGAGGAGCTCGGCGTCGCGCCCGACGCGACGGGGTCGGACCTCGGCGAGCTGGTGCGCTTCGTCACGGCCGCGCGCTAGCGCGTGCGCTGGAGCGCCCGGAGCGGCGCGCCGGTCAGCGCGGCTTGTGCATCACCTCGACGGCCTCCGGCCGTCCGTCGCCGTGGCAGACCTCGCACGACTCGAAGCCGGCCGGGCTCGTGTTGACGTCGATGTGGGCCTGCGCCGACGTGGAGTCGTGGCACGCGCCGCACGCGGCCCGCCACGCGCGCGTCGGCGGCGTCTGGCCGGCGGGGTGGTTGCGCTCGGCGATGTCGAAGAAGGCGGTGTTGTCCGCGCCGTGGCAGGCGACGCAGGTCCCCGGCCCCGCCGGCAGCGCCGGGAATTCGACCTCCGCGTAGGTCGACGTCCCGAAGTTGTCCGGCCAGGCGGCCGAGCCGAAGCCGACGAGCTGGTAGCTCTCCGGATCGGAGAGGCTCTCTCCCATGTGGATCTTGTGCAGCATCGTCCGGAAGTTGACCGTGGCGCCGGTCGTGGCGGGCGCGTTCGCGGCGACGTAGGGCGGGCGGTCCTCCGCTCCGGCGGAGCCGTGGCAGAGGATGCAGGTCCCGAAGCCGCGCCTCCCGCCGCCGTGGAAGTAGAGGTCGTCGTGGCAGGCGTAGCAGTTCGCCGCGTCCTCGATCTTTCCGTAGGGCTCGAGCGTCGTCGCCGCGCCGACCAGGAAGTCGGCGGTGGCGGGCGGCGACGTGCCGTTGTAGGTCTGCGTCTCTCCCCAGAGGTTCACGACGCGTCCGGGAGCGCCCCAGATCCCGACCGTGTAGGTGCCGTCGGGAAGTCCGAGCCCGCTCCACTTGCCCCAGCTCACGTCGAGGTCGGGCGAGTCGTTGATCGTCGTGGGATAGCTCGCCGGCATCACGAAGAAGGAGGTGTAGGAGCAGAGCACCGCGTCGCCGGCGAGGAAGCTGTTGACGGCGACCTCCGTGATCGTGCCGTTCGCGAGGTCGAGGACGTAGTCCGTGTTCGCCGTCTTCGTGGTGAGGGTGACCTCCTTCACCGTCGCGCCGACCGCGTGCGCGACGCGCGGCCCGGCGGCGTACGTGGTGCTCGCGGACGAGCCGAACCACAGCCGGTTCCCGTCGACGAACTGGACGCGCAGGTACTCCTCCGACCCGCCGACGCCGTCGTCGAGCACGAGGTAGTCGTTGTGCGCGAAGCCGGTCGCGTCGACCACGTCGACGAAGTTCTGCGGCGGGGCGACGGCCGCGGTGAGCGTCGTGCTCCCTCCCGACGTCGCGGTGCGCTCGAAGACGGTCGTGGTCGACCCGGTGTAGATCGGGTTGCGGGAGGTCGCGAACACCTCGATCGCGGCGTCGTTGCCCGCCGTCCCGAGGAATTCGAGCGGCAGCACCTGGCTCAGGCTCACCGTGTAGGGCGGCGAGCCGGTCAGCATCCCGGTCGGGATCGAGGTGTTGAGGACGGCGTTGTAGTTCGACGTCGGGCCGGAGAGGAAGGCGCTCAGCGACGTGACGACCGACGGCGCGACCGCCGCGCCGTTGTCGTCGGTGAGCGAGAAGGTGAGCGCGACCTGCTCACCCGGGTCGATGGTGCCGTCGCCGTCGTTCGTGCCCGCTTCCGACACCGTGAGACCCGAGACGTTGAAGCCCGGGTTGACCGCCGGGTCGTGCAGCGGATGGACGTGCGCGTCCTTGACGGTGAGCGGCGTGCCCGTCACGCCGTGGCAGAAGATGCAGTTCGAGTCGGTCGTCTGCGGCCCCATCGTCTGGCTGTTCTTGACGTAGGACACGGTCCAGTCGACGTCGTCGTGGCACGAGCCGCAGACCCGCCGCGACGGCTGCGCGTAGGCGACGTCGCCGTTCGCGGGCGGCGGCAGCGGGCCGGCGCCGTCGGGGTCGCCGTGGCACTTGTCGCACGAGATGACGCCCTCGCGCACCAGGTCGTCCCGGCCCTTCTGCTCGGTCGTGAGCGCCGAGTATCCGAGGTTCCTCGGCATCGGGATGTTGAGGCTCGGCCAGACCGGGAAGTGGATCGTCGAGAAGTCGGAGAGGTCGCCGTTGCCCGCGAGCTCGTAGGGTCGCGGCGTCGCCGAGTAGTCGCGCGAGCCGTCCGCAGGATTCGTCGCGATGCCGAGCACCGAGGGCAGGTGCGCAGCGTTGTGGATCTTGTGGATCATCACCTTGAATTCGATGGTCGCGCCCGGCGTGCCGCCCCCCACTCCCGCGTCGTTCTCGTCCTCGGCGCCGGCCGTGTGGCAGAGGACGCAGAGCTTCACGTCCTTGCGCAGCCCGCCGTGGAAGCGCAGGTCGGAGTGGCAGTTGGCGCAGTTCGCCTGCGTCACGAGCTCGCGCGGCTCGATCGTCGTCGCGTTGTTCACGAGGACGTCGAACTCGGCGTTGCCGGCGCTGTTGAAGCCCTGCCCCTCGACCGTGTAGTCCCAGCGGGCGGAGATCCCGATCGTGTAGGTCCCGGCGAGCAGCGGCTGGCCCTGGAGCTCGCCCTCGTCGGCGCCGAGCGACGGCGTGTCGTTGATCGGCGGCGGATAGGTGGCCGGGAGCCCGGTCGCGAAGGTGTAGCTGAAGGAGCCGTCGGCGTTGGCGACTGCGCGCGTCGGCAGGTCGCTCACCTCGGGGATCACCTGCTGGTAGTTGAAGGTCGGACCCGAGAGCATGATCCGGCCGCGCGCCATCTCGGCGAGCGTCCAGCTCGAGCCGTCGTCCTTGGTGAGCGTGAACTTCACCGTTGGCTTGTCGCCCGGGGCGAACGTCCCGTCGGAGTTGCTGGCGCCGGTCACCGCGAGGATCGCGACGTTCACGCCGGGCGAGCTCTCGGTCCGCAGGAGCTCGGTGGGCGTCGTCGCGTCGGCAGGACCGGGCGGGCCGGGCGGTCCCTGGTCGCCGTCGTCGCCCGTGCAGGCGGCGGCGAGGGAGGCGGCGACGAGCGCGGCGACGAAGCGCGGCGCGGAGCGAACGACTGCGTGGAACTTCTTCACGACCCTTCTCCTTCGGCGCGCGCGATGGCGGAGCGCTCGGCCACTCTATCGGGCGCCGCGCGGCGGTCGCCTCCCCGGTCGCGGATCACTTGTGGCAGGCCGTACACTGGTCGCCCTTGTCGGGATGGGGCAACGGCGCACCATGTCCGTGGCACTGCCGGCAGTTCATCGCCGGCGTGTGGTCCGGAGGCATCGGCACCGCGAGCGCGTGGCTCGGCGCGCCGCGGTGGCAGACGATGCAGCCCGTCCCTCCGCCGAGCGGGAAGTGGCACGTGATGCAGTGGCGGTCCGACGGCGACCCCCAGCCCGCGCTGTGGCTGAGCGGCGCGGTCTGCGAATGGCAGCGCTCGCACGAGTCGGCCTGGTGGCAGGTGGTGCAGCGGTCGCGGTTGACCGCGACCGCGACGCCATGGCCGCGCCGCCGCCAGTAGTTCGTGTGGTCGTCGGGCTGCTCGGTCCGGTGGCACGTCGTGCAGGCGCTGCGTGCGTGGCACATCGTGCAGCTCGCCGCCTCGGGGCCGCCGAGGCGTTGGACGGTGCGGCCGTGCTCGCGCTTCCAGTCGGTGGCGTGGCTCGGCGGCGCGCGGTCGGCGCGGATCTCCTTGTGGCAGACGGCGCAGTCGTTGCCCCACGCCGCCCCCCGCTCCGCGTTGCGCGCGTGGCAGGCGGTGCACTTCGCCATGTTCACGTGCACTTCGGCCGTGACGGCGTCGCTCTTCGCCACGTCGCCGTGGCATTCGGCGCACTCGATGTGCTCGGTGCTCGCGTGGAGGAGGTGCGAGAAGACGATCTCCGACGGGAGCTTCGTCAGGCTCGGCGCCTTCAGGACGTCGTTCTCGAAGAAGGCGGCCGACTGCTTCTCCGGCGGCTTGTCGCGGTCGATCTCCTTGTGGCAGAGGCGGCACTGCTGGATCGAGGGCATGCCGGCGGGGTCGGCGGTGAGCGCGTTTCGGTGGCAGCTCGTGCACTCGAGGCCGTCGTCCTCGCCGTGCCGCGCGTGGGGGAACGCGAGCCGCGCCGGCTCTCCCGACGAGCCGCCCATCCAGAGGCAGCCGCCGGCCAGCGGCACCGCGACGAAGAGCGCGGCGCGGACGAGCCGTCGTCTCAGAAGGTCCATGTCGCGCGCATCCTGACCGTCTGGTAGGTGTCGAAGGGGTCCTGCTCCCAGGTGTAGTCGACGCGCAGACGCAGCTTCGCCGACGCCTTCCAGTCGAGTCCGGCGTAGTACGTGCGCACGCGGTCGAGCTCCTTGGCCTGGAAGATGTCGTACTTGTAGAGCGAGTAGTTGGTCCCGACGTTCGCGCTCACCTCCTTCGAGAAGGCGTGGTCGAGCTCGCCGCCGACGCTGGCGATCCGCTCCGGCGTCGCCACCCACAGCTCGCCGGTGAACGAGATCGTCGTGTCCTCGTCCGGCAAGCCGAGGAACATCGGAACGAGGTAGAGGCGCTCGAAGTCGTGGTTGAAGGCGCCCTCGTCGCCGTCGTTCGTCACGCGCCGCAGGTCGACGCCGCCCGACAGGTCGAAGTGGTCGCCGAAGGCGTGGCCGGCGCTCGCCGTGACCTCGCGGTAGGGCCGGTACTCGAACGCCGACTGGAAGTAGGGGTCGAGCTCGTAGGAGAGGCTCTCCTGCGTGTGCAGCAGCTGGTAGTAGGAGAGCGACGCGCGCAGCTTCGACTCGGGGTCGTTCCAGTTGCCGCGCACCTCGAAGTCGCGGCTCTCCGAGGAGAGCCAGGTGACGCGGCCGAAGAGGTCGACGTGCTCGCCGAGCTGCTGCCACTGCGAGAGCGCGAAGAGGTTGTCGTGGTGGTCGAGCAGGAGCGTCTGGTCGTCGACGTGCATGTAGTCGAAGCGCGTGCGGCCGCCGGTCCAGGCCCGCGCCTCGAGGTAGGTGCCGAGGATCAGGTCGCCGGAGGGCGACGACTCGTAGAGGTGCGAGGGGAGGCCGGCGTAGCCGCCGAGCTTGATCTTCGCCGCGGTCACCTCCTGCGTCTCGACGCGCGCGCCGTCGACGTAGGTCTGCACCGGCGTGTCGTCGAGGAACCAGCGGCCGAGCTTCCACGACGCGACCGGGCCCGAGAGCGCCCCGCCCACCCACAGCTCGTAGAGCTGCGCCGTCAGCCGGCTCTGGTAGGTGTCCTGGAGGCTGTCGAAGGCGTAGTTGCCGGTGTGGTCGACGCCGTCGTCGAGGTCGAAGGCGCTGCGCGCGACGAGGTGCGCGGTGACGGCCTGCGTCGCGGCGTCGCCGTAGTCGGCCGCGAGGAGGCCGTAGAGGTCCTGGTCGGTCGCCTCGGAGGTGTGGCGGAGGCGGTACTCGAGCGAGAAGCTGCCGGAGACGGCGAGCTCGTTCGTCCAGCGGCTCCAGGAGGAGGGCGCGGGCGGCGGACCGGGCGTCTCGGGGAGCTCGCTCTCCTGCGCGCGCGCGCGGCCCGCGGCGAGCGCCGCGACGAGCAGCGCGTGCGCGGCGGCACTCCGGCGCGCGCGCCGCGAGTGCACGGGCGAATCGGGACGTCCGCCCTCCTCCATCTCAGCCTCTTCTCCACGGCGACGGAACGCCAGCGTAGCACGCCCCTACTCGGCTTGCGCCCCCGCGCCGTCGGCCCGCGCCCCCGCGTCGATCTCGTAGAGCGACGCCGCCTTGCGCTCGAGTCCGCGATCGTGGGCGACGACGTCGAGATGGAGCGACGTCCAGTCGGCGAGCAGCAGCTCTTGGTCGCCGCTTCCCGAGCAGGTCTTGAGGTAGCCGCGACACCCCTCGCACCAGTCGATGCGCAGCCCCCCCTCCCCCTCGACCGACACGACCTCGAGCTTGTGCGACTCCTTCTCGCAGAAGGGGCAGGCGCCGCGGCGGTAGCGCCAGCGCGTCGCGCAGCACCCGCACGAGAGGAAGCGCGTGCGGCCGTGCTCCTCGCTGACGAGGAGCGCCATCGCCGGCAGCGCGCCGCACGTCGGGCAGGCGCTGCGCAGCCAGCGCTCCTCGTCGCGCCAGCGCGCGAACGCCGCGACGACCGGACGGAGCGAGCGGGCGAGGACGGTCCAGCCGAGCCAGCGCAGGAGCCCCGGCGAAGCGGTCGTGAACTCGGATTCGCCCCGCAGCCAATGTGCGACGGCGGCCGCCGGCTCGCGCTCGTCGCGCAGCTCGGCGGCGAGCGCGCGCATCTTGGACGAGATCTCCTCGGGCAGCGGCTCCGCGGCGAGGCGCAGGACGAGCGCGACGACGCTGCGCGCCGCCGGCTCGAGGTCGACGGGGGCGCGGACGCTCGAGAGCAGCGGCACGCCCGCGAGGTACTCGTCGCGGTAGTCGTCGAAGGCGGGCGGCGCCGCCGGCGCGGGAGCGAGGCGGTCGACCGCCTCCTCGATCCGCGCGGAGAGGCGGGCGAGCGGCTGCAGGAAGGCGTGGCGTTCGAGCCAGTCGGCGCGCGTCATGAATGAGCGGACGCGGGCGCTCCCGGCCGCTTGGGCAGCAGCGGCAGCCGGCGCGCGCCGAGGCCGAAGAGGAAGATCGTCGCGGCGATGAGCCCGATCGAGATCCCCCACTCGTAGAACGACGGGTGGTAGGGCTCCGCCCCGGTCTGCGGCATCGTCCCCTTCAGGTTCATCGCGAGCAGCACGACGTTCGTCCGGTGCAGGACGATGCCGGCCACGGCGAGGAGCGCGCCGGTGAAGAGGACGCGCGGCCGCGCGCGGCGCGCCGCCGTCGCGAGCAGGTACAGGGGGACGATGCCGCCCACGACGAGCTCGGTCGCGAGGAGCGAGCCGAGCGGCCCGCGAATCGTCCCGATCGCCTGGCCGCGCACGAAGAGGTCGCCCACCCGGAACACGAGGTAGACGAGCAGCGACCAGAACGTGATCTTCCCCATCGCCGCGAGCGGCGCGAGATTCAGCGGCCGCTTCCACCCCTTCGCGATCCAGAAGTCGACCACGATCACGAGGCCGGTGCCCGCCGCGATCGAGGAGAGGAAGAAGGAGATCGGCAGCGTCGGGGACCACCACGCCTTCGCGAGCTGGTCCTGCATGAGCAGGAAGAGCGAGCCGAGCGAGCTCTGGTGCATCATCGAGAGCGTCACGGCGGCGATCGCGAGGAGGACCGGCTCGCTCGCCTTCCCGCGCCAGCGGAAGAGCCACGCCACCGTCGAGAAGATCGCCGCGGTCGCCGCGGCGTAGGCGACGTTGCGCGAGAGCATCCAGACGAAGAGCGTCATGGCGCCCGCGACGTAGGCGCCCGACCACTTCTTCCAGGCGTCGTGCAGCCGTGTCCAGCCGAAGTGCTGGAGCGGGACGGGCAGGAATTCGAGCGCCAGGATCGAGACGTAGAGGCCGACGCACCAGGAGACCTCGAACATCGCCGAGTGCTCGGGGGCGCGCAGCGCGAGCTGGTAGAAGTGCCACGGCAGGCCGAGGTCGGCGATCAGCGTCACGGAGACGAACGTGTAGCTGAGCAGCCCCATCAGCACGGCGGAGCGGCCGAGCGCGTAGAGGTCCTTTCTCTGGAAGACGTAGATCAGGCCGGCCGTCGCGAAGGCGCCGGCGGCGATCGCGATCCAGACCAGGTCGAAGACGATCCAGAGCCCCCACGGGTAGGTGTCGGAGAGATTCGTGCCGCCGCCGAGGCCGAGGACGAAGCGGGCGACGATGGAGAAGACGCCGAGGCCCATCAGGACGAGCATCGCCCAGTTGAACGGCGTCAGCAGCTTGCCCGGCAGCATCTCGAACTCGGGATGGGCGTGGTCGTCGGCGTGCGCGCCGGCGCGGCCGCGCGCGCCCGCAACCTCCGCCGCCCGATTCCTGAATCGAACGTAGGCGGCGGCGAGCAGCCCCCCCATCGCCATCACCGCGAACGGCACGACCTTGAGCGCGATCTTCGAGATGCTCGTGTAGGGCTTGTCGCTCAGCTTCGGGAAGCCGATCTTCTCGAAGGGCACCGCCGAGAGGTAGAGGACCGACGTGCCGCCGGCCTCCTTCTCGCCGTAGATGTGGTTCACGTACTTGTCGGGGTGCTTCGCGATGCGGTCGCGCGCCTTGCCGAGCAGGTCTTCGCGTTCTCCGTAGACCAGGCAGTCGGCCGGGCACGCCTTGACGCAGGCGGGCACGACGACGTTCTTCTTCCAGCGCTCCTGCTCGACGTCGGTGAGCGCCACGCCGTTGCGAGTCAGCGGGATCGGCTGGCCGTCGCGGTCGGCGCAGTGGGTGCACTTCTGGATCTTCGGCGCCGGCGAGTCCCACTCCGCCGTCGGCACGCCCCACGGGCAGGCGAGCATGCAGTAGCGGCAGCCGATGCACGGATCGGCGTCGTAGGTGACCGGCCCGTCGATCTGCCGCGTGAGCGCCGTGGTCGGGCACGCCGAGACGCACGCCGGCTCGAGGCAGTGCAGGCAGCGCCGCATCGCGTAGGCGGAGCGCAGGCCGCCGGGCGCGGTCTCGTCCACGAGCTCGTGGAAGGAGATGAGCGTGTAGGTGTCCGCGCTCAGCGACGCCGGGTTCTGGAAGCCGAACAGCTCCTGCAGCTCGGTGTCCTCGCCGTCGCGGTCGTTCCACTGCTTGCAGGCGACCTGGCAGGCGCGGCAGCCGATGCACTTGGTGATGTCGATCAGCGTCGCCTTGATCGCGACCGCTTCCGAGGCGGACTTGTCGTTCCTGGGAGTCATGACGCCCTCCCGCGGAGTCCGGCCTTGGCGGTCGTGCGGTCACGCACCTTGACGACGTTCACGAGACACGCCTTCGTCTCCTGCGTCCCGGCGCCCGGGTCGACGGCGTCGATCGTCAGGTGGTTCACGCTCGGGCCCTTCGAGAGCCCCTGGAAACCCCAGTTGTAGGGCATCCAGACCACGGTGACCTCCTTGCCGTCCGCCATCAGCGGCTTCATGCGCGGCGTGACGACCGCCTTCACTTCGACCTCGCCGCGCGCGGAGGAGACCTTCACCCAGTCGCCCGACGCGACGCCGAGCTTCTTGCCGAGCGCGAGCGGGAGCTCGATCACCGGCTCGGGCATGAGCTCGTTGAGCCACGGGATGTTGCGCGTGGTCGAGCCGCCGCACCAGTGCTCGGCGACCGTCGACGTCATGAGGACGTACGGAAAGTCCTCGACCCTGCCGATCGGCTGGTGCCCTTCGACGCGAGGGTACTTGAGCAGCGGATTGTTGCGCACGCCCGGATGGAGCAGGTTGGTGACGGGGCTCTCGACCGGCTCGTACATCTCGGGGAGCGGCCCGTCCTTGGGGACGTAGCTCGCGTCGCGCGGCAGGTCCTCTTCCTTGGGGTCGGGGTCCTCGTAGGAGGCCGCGAAGAGCCGCCCCACTCCTTCCGCGTTCATGTGGAACGGGCGCTGGCCGTTGCGCGTGTCGGGACCGTCGGTCATGACCGGGACGTCGGGGACGTCGTACCCCATCCAGCGCTTCTGCTCGGCGTCCCACCAGACGATCGGTTTGCAGTTCGCGTACGGCTTGCCGTTCTTGTCGCACGAGGCGCGGTTGTAGAGGACGCGCATGTTGTTCGGCCACGTCCAGCCGAACCAAGGATGGAGGCCGAGCCCGCCCGGATCGGTCCGCGCGTCGCGCCGCTTGGAGAGGTTCTCGCCACGGCTGAACACTCCGGCGTAGATCCAGGCTCCCGACGAGGTCGAGCCGTCGGCCTTGAGGTCGCCCGTCTTGCTCACGAGGTCGCCGGCCTTCAACTCGGTGCCGGGGATGTCGCGCACCGCGCGGCCGTTCATCTCGCGCAGCACGTCCTCGGCCGTCGTGTACTTCCAGTCGGCCTTCTTGACGATGTCGTCCTTCGGGTCGGTCGAGTCCTTCAGGAGGTCGCGCACGCGCCGGTAGACGATGTCGAGGATCTCGCCGTCGGGTCGCGCCTGCCCCGGCGGCTTCACCGCCGCGTGGCGCCACTGCACCATCGCGCCCGAGTTCGTGACCGATCCGTTCTTCTCCATGAAGAACGAGGCGGGCAGCAGGAGCACTTCGGTCGCGATCGTCTTGGGGTCGACGCCGGGCCGCTTCCAGAACGCGGCCGTCTCGGTCTCCCAGAGCTCCTGCACGACGATCATCTCGAGCTTCGCCATCCCATCGAAGACGACCTTCAGGTTGGGCGAGCTGACCGCCGGGTTCTGGCCGACGATCCAGAGGAACTTCATCGAGCCGGCGAGCGCGGCCTCGAAGATGCCGTTCGCGCTGTAGTCCTTGGCGGCGTTCTTCTTGGGGAGCCAGGCGTAGGCGAAGTCGTTCTCCGGCGTCGCCGCGTCGCCCCAGAAGGCCTTGAGCGAGTTGATGAGGTACTTGCGCTTCGCCGTCCCGTTGTTGTTGGTCCACGCCTCGAGCGTCGGCTCGGTGTGGACGGGGTAGTTGAGGTAGCCCGGCAGGTAGTTGTTGAGCAGCCCCATGTCGCAGGCGCCCTGCACGTTGGGCTCGCCGCGGAGCGCGTTCACGCCGCCGCCCGGCTTGCCGATGTTGCCGAGCAGGAGCTGCAGGATCGTGAAGCCGCGGATCCCCTGCACCGCCGTCGTGTGCTGCGTCATGCCGAGCGCGTAGAGGATCGTGCCGGGCCGGTTCTTCGCCATCGTCTCGGCGATCTGCCGGATCTGCGCGGCGGGGATGCCGGTGATCCGCTCGCCGACGTCGAGGGTGTAGCGCGCGAAGAACTTCTTCATCCGCGTGAAGATGCAGCCCGGGTCGTCGAGGCTCGCCGCGACCTTGGGCCGCTGGGTCGCGTCGAGCTCGTAGCCCCAGCTCTTCGTGTCGTACTTGTGCTTCGCTTCGTCGAAGCCGCTGAAGAGGCCGTCCTTGAAGTCGAACTCCGCTCTCCCCAGGAACAGCGCATTGGTGTGGGTCGCGACGTAGTCCTCGTCGTAGAGCTTGTTCTCGAGGACGTGGTGGATCATCGTGTTCAGCAGCGCCGCGTCGGCGCCCGGCCGGATGCGCGCGAACTGGTCCGCGCCCGCCGACGTCCGCGTGTAGCGCGGGTCGACGTGGATCACGATGGCGCCGTTCTCCTGCGCCTTGCGGATCCACTTCATCGCCATCGGGTGGTTCTCGGCGACGTTGCTCCCCTCGACCAGGAAGCACTTGGAGTGCTGCAGGTCGGCCCAGTGGTTCGTCATCGCGCCGCGTCCGAAGGCTGCCCCCAGACCGGGGACCGTGGGACTGTGTCAGAGACGGGCCTGGTGCTCCATGAAGGCGGTGCCGAGCAGGCGGGCCGCCTTCTGGAACAGGTAGCACTCCTCGTTGGTGTTCTGCGCGCCGCCCAGGAAGGCGATCGCGTCGGTGCGGTTCACCGGGACCTCGGCGTCGCCGGCCTTGTCGGTCGCGATCCAGGTCGCGTCGCGCGTCTTCCTGATCTTCTGCGCGATGCGCTCGATCGCGTCCTCCCAGGTGAGGTCGACCCAGCGGTCGCTGCCGGGCGCGCGGTAGCGCGGCACCTTGTTCCGGTCGGGCGACGCGTGCGTCGGGAACATCGCCATGCCCTTCACGCACAAGGAGCCGCCGTTGACGACGTGGTCGTAGTCGCCCTCGAGCAGGAGCAGCTTCCCGTCGCGGACCGCGGCGATCATCCCGCAGCCGCACGAACAGAAGTTGCACGAGGTCGTGAACTCGCTCACCGCGGCGAGCTTGAGCGACTTCGTCGCGGCGCGCGCGGCCTTGACGTCGAGGAGCCCGCCGAGCGCGAGCCCGGCGCCGCCCGACACGCCGAGCCTCAGCACGTCGCGGCGGCTGAGCCCCCGCTTCTCCGACGGGGGGGACGCGCCGCCCCGCTCGGGGACCGGCTCGTCGCCACGCACTCCTGCACGAGAGTCCATTCCTGGCCTCCTCGACGCCGCGCGCGAATGCGCCGGGACGATATCGACGCCGAGCAGCGGAAGTCCACGTCATCGAGCATGAAACCCGCCGACGGGACGTGCGCGTATGCTGCGCTGCTCGATCGTCGAGGAGCCTGACCATGGCCGACCCGCCCGAACCCGCCGCTCGTCGTCCCGTCGTCGCGGTCTTCACGAGCCATTGGCTCGCGATGACCGGGCTCGGCCTGCTGCTCACGTCGATCATCGTCTGGGCCTGCCTCGCCACGGCGCGCCTGAGCCGCGGGCAGGAGAATCCGTACATCGGCGTCGCGACGATCGGGGCGGCGGGACTGTTCGTGCTCGGCCTGCTGATCACGCCGCTCGGACTGCACCTCGGACGGCGGCGCCTCCGCGAGCGGCTGTCGGGCGTGCTCGCCGGCAACTCGAACGCCTGGATGAAGCTCGGCGCGTTCGTGATCGCCGTCTCGCTCTTCAACCTCCTGATCGCGTCGCAGTTCACGCTGAGCGCCGTGCACGCGATGGAGACGCGGCAGTTCTGCGGCTCCTGCCACGTGATGACGCCGGAGCAGCGCGCCTTCGACCAGGGTCCGCACGCCGGCATCCTCTGCGTCGACTGCCACGTCGGCAGCGGCGCCAAGGGCTACGTCGCGAGCAAGATCCAGGGCACGAAGCAGTTGATCGCGGTCCTCACCGACAAGGTCCCCAAGCCGATCGTCGGGGCGATCGAGACGGGGCTCATCATCCCGAGCAACCAGACGTGCGAGCAGTGCCACTGGAAGCAGATGCCGGCCAAGGCGTCGCTCAAGTTCTACGTGCGCTACGGCGACGACGAGGCCAACACGCCCGAGATGACGCTCCTCACCATGAACGTCGGCGGCGAGGCGATGGGCGGCATCCACGGCAACCACCACGGCGGCGGCAAATCGGTCCGCTTCGTCGCCTCCGACCGGAAGCGCATGGAGATCCCGCTCGTCGAGCAGGCGGACCAGGCGACCGGGAAGACGAAGACCTTCGTGAAGACGGGGCGGACCGCGGCCGAATTCGCCGGCCAGCCGCGCATCTCGATGCAGTGCTTCGACTGCCACAGCCGGCCCGCGCACACCTTCGTGGCGGCCGACGAGGCGGTCGACCGCGCGATCACGCTCGGCCGCGTGTCGTCGACGCTGCCCTTCCTGAAGAAGACGGCCGTCGAGGTCCTGACGGCGGGCTACGCGGACAGCGCGGCGGCGGCGGCGGCGATCCCCGCGGCCGTCGCGGCCTGGTACCAGAAGAACCATCCGGAAGTCGCGACCCAGCGCGCGGCCGACGTCGAGGAGGCGGGCCGCGTCGTCGCCGACCTCTACTCGCGCAACGTCTTCCCCGAGTACGGCGTCGACTGGGGCACCTACCCCAACCAGCTCGGCCACACGAGCACGCCCGGCTGCTTCCGCTGCCACGACGGCGAGCACGCGACCGCCGAAGGCGAGAAGATCACCAACGACTGCTTCAAGTGCCACTTCCCGTCGGCGGTCGACGAGCAGAAGCCGGAGGTGCTGAAGCTCCTCGGCCTCGACGCGATGCTGAACAAGCTCCGCAAGAAGTGAGCGCCCGGCGGCGCGCCTACGCGCGCGCCGCCATCGAGTCTCGGCGCGCCGCCGTCACTTCTTCTTCTCCGTGCACGGGAAATTCGAGTCGATGCCGAGGCAGGTCGGCAGCTGCGGCGCGCGCTCGATCTCGTCCTGCAGGTTCTTCGGCAGGGGCGCGCCCGTCGTCCCGAGCACCGCCGCCATCTCTCCGAGCTTCTCGCGCAGCCGCCGCTCCCACATCCAGGAGAAGCGGTACCAGTCCGGCCCGTAGTAGAAGCCCTCGAGGTGGAAGTCGGCGTCGTAGAGCGTGCACTCCCAGACGACGCGGCCGTCCTTCCGGTCGACGAGCTCGAGCTCGACGAAGAAGCCGTTGCGCGACGTCCCCATCGGGAACCCGATGCACCACATGATCTCGGCGTAGATCGAGATCCCGTAGGTCCAGCGCGTCTCGTGGACGTAGTAGGTCTTGAGCCTCCCGCGCAGGACGTGGGTCGCGGCCGCGTCGACGTGGCCGTCGCCGCTGTACTCGGCCCGGTCGACCATCCGCTCGCGCTCGAGTTCGGCGGCGATCGAGCGCGCGAAGTCCTCGCACGGCGAGGCGCGGTACTCCGTCGTGTCGTCGCCGGGGACGGTTGCCTCGGGGCGGTCGAAGTGGGTCCAGCCGCCGGGCGCGAGCGGCACGTACGACCACGGCATGTACGAACGGTTGGTGTCGGCGCGCCGGTCGGAGAGGCGCTCGACGGCGACGACGACGGCCGCCGGATGGTCGCACTGGGTCGTGGCGTAGCGCCCCGACGGGTAGGTCCAGGCGCCGACCGACGAGATGCAGGCGGAGAGCGGCGCGAGCAGCGCGATCGCGGCTGCCGCGCGACTCCACCTGCCTGTCGAGCGACTCATGCGATGGCGACTCCGATGCGGACTCGGCGGACTCGGCGGACTCGGCGGACTCGGATGGATCGGTAACGAGCTGCTGGGGCGGCCGACCGATCGCTCCGTCACGCTGGCGGCGATCGCCGACGGTTCGGTCGAGGCGTTCGTCGAATACGGCACCGCCCCCGGCGTCTATGGCACCAGCACCGCCGCGACCCTGTATGCCAGCGGCGCGATCCGCGTGGTGCTCGACGGGCTCACCCCGAACACGGCCTACGTCTACCGCCTGCGCTACCGGCGGGACGGATCGCGGGGCGCCTTCGCCAGCGGCGACGAGCACGGCTTCCGCACCCAGCGATCCCGCGCGGAGACGTTCGCGTTCGCCGTCCAGGCCGACTCGCACATGGGGTTCGCGG
>DASRRB010000371.1:0-8039 GCA_035695985.1 Planctomycetota bacterium
TCGACGGCAAGCCTTATTCCGAGAAGTCCGCGGACGGCAAGACCGTCCAGTGGTCGCGCAAGCTCACCTACACGGAAGTGAAGTGACGACGGGAATGCGATGACGTCCAGTGACCCCGATTCCACGCCGGCCGTCCTCGCCGAAGTCGAGCGTGGAATCGGGGGGCCGTGCCGCGACTGCGGCCGGCCGGTGTGCGGTCACGAGGTGATGATGTCGTTCGTGCTCGGATTCAAAGGCACGCCGCTCTGCCTCGCCTGCCTCGCGAGCGGGCTCGACCGCGACGCCGGGTCGTTCGTGCGGGAGGTCCGCGAGCACATCGACCATCGCGAATGCTGGCGCGCCGGATGGCGGCGAGCGGACGAGCTCGAGGGCTCGGCGCGCGGCGCGACTCCCGCCTGCCTCCTCGGGAACGAAGGCGACGGGGCCTCGACGCCGCGCGAGCGCGGCGGCGACGCCCCGGCCGCGCCGCGCTTCGACGCCGAGTGGGACGCCGGCGACCTCGGCTGCGGCGACCTCGTCCTCGAGCTCCGATTCCGGTTCCAGTCGATGAAGGGCGGCCAGGTGCTGCGCCTCACGGCGCGCGACCCCGGCGCTCCGGAAGACCTGCCGGCGTGGTGCGCGCTGACCGGTCATGCTCTGCTGCACGCCGCGCCTCCGACCTGGTTCATCCAACGACGAAAGGAGTGAACATGCCTGGCAAGTTCTGCGTCTCCCTCACCTGCTCGAAGAACGACACCGACAAGGCGACCGTCGCCTTCGTCGTCGCCAACGCCGCCGTCGCCTCCGACAAGGAGACGATGGTCTTCCTCAGCATCGAGGGCGTGCGCCTCTCCCAGCAGGGCTTCGCGGACGACATCCACGAGGCGGGCTTCGCGCCGCTGAAGGAGCTCATCGCGAACTTCACGAAGGCGGGCGGCGTGATCTGGGTCTGCTCGCCCTGCTTCAAGAAGCGCAGCCTCGACGAGAAGAAGCTGATCGGCGGCGCGACCATCGTCGGCGGCGCGAAGCTCGTCGAGTTCCTGAGCGCCGGCGCCCCGAGCGTCACTTACTGACCGGCGATCGCGCCGGCCCGCGCGATCCATCGACATGACTTCGGACGATGCGCGTCCGCCCGACGCCGTCTGCGACGGCGGCGACCTCGACTGCGGCAGCGGTCTCCTCCTGATCATCCGGGAGGCGATGGCGCCGCTCGCGCGGGGCGGGATCCTCGAGGTGCGCAGCCGCGAGATCAGCGTGAAGGAGGACCTGCCGGCGTGGTGTCGGCTGGTCGGCCATCGGCTGCTCTCGGTGGCGCCGGCGGCGGGGAACTACCTCCACTTCCGGATCGCGAAGCACCTCGACGCGACGGCCGCGCCCGAGGCGAAGGACGAGTCCCGGCAGCTCCAGGGCGACCTCGAGCAGGCGCGCCGCTTCTCCTGGAGCGCGCGGGTGCGCTGGACGTCGGGCATGCAGGCCAAGGCGTTCGTGCGCAACCACGCCTTCCTGGTGGGACAGCCGGCGAGCTTCGACACGAGCGACGCGGCTCCCAGCGCGGTGGAGTTCCTCCTCGCCGCGCTCGGGGGCTGCCTCGCCGTGGGGTTCCAGTGGCGGGCGTCGCGACGGGGCATCGCGGTGCGCAACCTCGAGGTCTCGCTCCAGGCCTCCGCCGACAACATCCTCGTCTTCCTCGGCGTCGAGGAGAGCGGCCATCCCGGCCTGAAGGCGATCGAGGCCTCCGTCTACGTCGACGCCGACGGCGACGACGGCGCGCTGCAGGAGCTCTTCGAGGAGACGCTGCGCCGCAGCCCGGTCACCCAATCCCTGTTGAGGGGCGCGCGCGTCGACGTCAAGCTGCGCCGCTCCTGACGAACCGACCTGGAGCGGAGCGGTGGCCTCTCTCCCTTTGTTCCCCGTGACGAGCGTGGGCAGCTGGCCGCGTCCCGACTGGCTCCTGCGCGCGGCGAAGCGCCGCTCCCCCGACCTGCGCGAGCAGCAGGATCGCGCGGTCCGGCTCGCGCTCGAGCAGCAGGAGCGGGCCGGCGTCGACGTCGTGGTCGACGGCGAGCAGCGGCGCGACAACTTCTATTCGTTCCTGTGCGAGAAGCTCGAAGGGCTGCAGCTCATGACCATGGCCGACCTCCTCGACCACGTCGAGGACAAGGCCGGCTTCGAGGCGCTGCTGCAGACGCTCGACGTGCCCGCCTTCGCGATCAAGAACCCGACCGTCGTCGGCAGGCTCGCGCGGCGCGCGCCGCTCGTCGGCGACGACCTCGAGTTCGTGCGGCGGCACACGAAGCGGCCGGTCAAGGTCACGCTGCCGGGTCCCTACCTGCTGTCGCGCTCGATGTGGGTGAAGGGGCTCTCCGCCGCCGCCTATCCGACGCGCGCCGAGCTCATCGAGGATCTCGTGAAGATCCTGCGCGAGGAGCTCCTCGAGCTCGCCGCCGCCGGCTGCGAGATGGTCCAGTTCGACGAGCCGGTCCTGACCGAGGTCGTCTTCGCCGGCAAGTCGGCGACGCGGACGTTCATGTGCGCCGCTCTCGCCGCGCAGGCGAGCCCGGAGAGCGAGCTCGACCTCGCCGTCGACCTGATCAACCGCGTGGTCGACGGGATCGACGGAAACGGGGGCCCGATCACCGCGCTGCACGTCTGCCGCGGCAACTGGAGCACGAAGGAGGAGGTCCTCCTCGCCGGCCCGTACGACCCGCTGATGCCGAGCTTCCGGCGCATGCGCGTGAAGCAGTTCGTGCTCGAGCACGCGACCGACCGCGCCGGCCCGCTCGAGACGCTCGCACAGCTGCCGCCGGGGTCGCAGGTGGGGCTCGGCGCCGTGAACCCGCGCACGACCGAGGTCGAGGACCCCGAACAGATCGCCGCGCGCGTGCAGGGCGTCGCCGACCGGCTCGGCGCCGAGCGCGTCTTCCTCAACCCCGACTGCGGCTTCGGGACCTTCGCCGAGCGGCCGGTCAACCGCGCCGACGTGGCGGAGCGCAAGCTCGCGGCGCTCGCGGCGGCGGCGCGCCTGCTGCGGCGCTGAGCTCCGCCGCGCGCGGCGCGGCCGCGCTCACCGACGCCCTTCGCTCCCTCCGATGTCGCGCCCCGGCCCCGCGAGGAACTCCGCGTAGTCGCGCACGACGTGGTGCGGCGCGCTCGCGTGCGCGGTGAAGACGCCGGCCGCGAACGAGGTGGTGAGCGCGACGCAGGTCATGCCGGCGCGGCGCGCCGACTCGATGCCGACCGGCGCGTCCTCGAAGGCGACGCAGCGCTCGGGCGCGACGCCGAGGCGCTTCGCCGCGAGCAGGAAGACGTCGGGGTGCGGCTTGCCGTGCGGGACGTCGTCGGCACGAGCGACGACCCGGAAGAATTCGGCGAGCCCGAGCTCCTTCAGCGTGTGGTCGACGTTCTCGAGCGGCGCCGACGTCGCGATGGCCGACGGCACGCGCGCCTTCCCGAGCAGGGCGAGCAGCTCGCGCAGCCCCCGCAGCGGAGAGAGCCGCCCGCGCGACAGCTCGCGGTAGAGCGACTCCTTCTCGTCGGCGAAGGCGCGCTGCGTCACGTCGTCGAGCTCGCGCGCGAACAGGATCGGGAAGATGTCGCGGTTGCGCTTGCCGTCGAGGCGGCGGCGCAGCTCGAGCGTGAGCGGCGGCAGGCCGTGCTTCGAGAGGAAGACCTCGAAGGCGCGCTGGTGGAGCGCCATGTTGTCGGTGAGCGTGCCGTCGAGGTCGAAGATCGCCCCGGCGAAGCGCGGCGCGGCGGAGCGCCGCGTCACGGCGAAGGCTCGGTGAAGCGCTCGCCGGCGCGCGCGAGCACCGCGCGCGGCGGACCGTCGTCGACCACCGTCCCGTCCTGGAGGCGGACGATCCGCTGCGTGCGCGCGGCGAGGCGCGGGTCGTGCGTCACGACCACGATCGTCTGCCCCTCCTCCGCCACCAGCTGCTCGAAGAGCTCGAAGACGCTCTCGCCGTTCCTCGTGTCGAGGTTGCCGGTCGGCTCGTCGCCGAGCACGACGAGCGGCCGGTTGGCGAGGCTGCGCGCGACCGCGACGCGCTGCTGCTCGCCGCCCGAGAGGCGCGCCGGCGGCCGCGCGAGCTTGCCCTCGAGGCCGAGCCGCGCGAGCAGGGCGCGCCCGCGCTCGCGCGCCGCGCGCGCCGGGACGCCCTTCTTGAGCTGCGGGATCATCACGTTCTCGAGCGCCGAGAACTCGGGCATCAGGTAGTGGAACTGGAAGATGAAGCCGACCTTGGCGTTGCGGACCGCGGCGAGCCCCGACTCGGAGAGGCGCGCCGTGTCGACGCCGTCGATCTCGACCGCGCCCGCGCTCGGCCGGTCGAGCGCGCCGAGCAGGTACATGAGCGTCGACTTGCCGCTCCCCGACGGCCCCATGATCGAGCAGAACTCGCCGCGCCCGATCTCGAGGTCGATGCCGTGCAGGATCTCGGTCGCCGCGTCGCCCGTGCCGAGCGTGCGGGACAGCTTGACCGTGCGCAGCGCGGCGGTCGCGACCGTCGTGGCCGTCGCGGCGCCGCTCACGCTCGTCCTCGCAGCGTGACGACGGGATCGAGCCGCCCCGCGCGCAGCGCCGGCAGCGCCGCCGCGACCAGCGTCGAGGCGAACGAGAAGAGCGCGGCGATGACGTAGAGCGAGGGGGTGTTCTCCATCACGAGGTGCTCGCTCTCGATCAGCCCCTTCTGCGGGATCGGCAGCGAGGCGAGGAACTCGGTCAGCCCGTAGCCCAGGATCGAGCCGAGCACGACGCCGAGCGCCGCGATGGCGAGCCCCTCGAGCAGGAAGACGCCGGTCACGTCGGCCGCGGTGTAGCCCATGCTCTTCAGCATCGCGATCTCGGGCAGCTTCTCGAGCACGAGCATGATCAGGACGTTCAGGATCCCGAACGCGGCGACGATCGTGATGCCGCTCGTCACGATGTAGGTGATGGCCTTCTGCAGCGAGAAGATCGAGAGGAAGTTGGCGTTGGTCTCCTGCCAGCTCTCCGTGCGGTAGCCCGTCATCGCCTCGACGTCGGCGGCGACTTCACGCGCTTCTCGATGGTCGTGGAGCCGCAGCACGACGCGGTTGACGTCGCGTCCGAGCTCGAGCAGCTGCTGGGCGAGCGTCACCAGCGTGTAGGCGCGCACCGCGTCGATCGGCACGATCCCGGTGTGGAAGACGCCGACCACGCGCAGCGCGCGCGCCCCGCCGGAGCGCAGCGCGGTCCCGATGGTGTCGCCGCGCTTCACGCCGAGCCGCTCCGCGAGCCCGCTCCCGAGAACGATCGCGCCGCTCGCCGAGTGCAGGTCGAGCAGGCGCCCCTCCGTCATGAACTCGTCGGTCGAGACGACGCGCTCCTGCTGCTCGGGGTCGATGCCGACGAGCTGCGCGCCGATCTCGCGGCTGCCGAAGTTCAGGATCGACGTCCCCACCACTTCGGGCGCGGCGGCGGCGACGCGCTCCGTGGCGCGCAGCGCCTCGATGAGCTCGAGCGGCTTCTTGATCCGGTTCAGCCGGTCGCGCGGGTGCGACGACGCGACCGCCGCCACGCCGCCGACCGCCCGCGAGAGCCACGTCGCGAACTCGTCGGGCGCGGCGCGGAACTCGTCGAGGACGACGACGTGGGGGCTCGACTCGATCGTCTCGCGCACGAACTTCGTCTCGAAGCCCGCCATCAGCGCCGACATGGCGATCATGAAGCAGCTGCCGATCGCGACGCCCACGACCGAGATCGCGGTGCGAAACCAGTTGTGGACGAGGTGGCGCCGCGCGACCAGCAGGAGCGGCGTCACGGGCCGACGTCCAAAGCGCGCGCGCCCCCGTGCCGCCCTCCGTGCCGGCCCCAGCAGCGGCCCCCATATATGAGGAAGGAGCGGCCCTGGGTCATCGCCCGCCCCCCGGGGCGTCGGGCGCGCCCGCGCCCGGCCCGTTCGGCGGCGCCTCGGCCGGAACGCGCGGCGTCGCGCGCCGCCCCTCGCGCAGCTCCCCGAGCTGCTCGATCGCGACGAGCTCGCCGGCCGCGACGCCGCTCGAGACCTCGCAGCGGTCGAAGTTGCGGATGCCGACGACGACGTCGCGCTCGCGCGCGCGGCCGCCCTCCAGCACCCAGACGGTGCCGCGCGCCGTGAGCGCCGCGCGCGGGATCACCAGCGCGTCGGCCTTCTCGTCGACGACGATGCCGAGCTCGACGCTGGTGCCCGCGACGATCTCGTGCGCGCCGGCGCGCAGCCGGCCGCGCAGCCCGAGCGGGCCGTCGGCGACGAACTCGGCGCCGACGAAGCGGACGCGCACGCGGAAGCTGCGCGTCGCGCGATTGCCGTCGGGGAAGAGCTCGGTCACCTCGCCCATGAGCCGCGCGCGCGCGCCGGCCGCGTCGTCGCCGGCGAGCCGCACGAAGACGCGCTGGCCGGCTCGGACCCGCGCCACGTCGTCCTCGTCGACGTCGCCCTCGATCCGCAACTCCCGCAGGTCGCCGAACTTGAGCAGGTCGCGCTCGGGGTTCACCGACTCGCCCTCTTCGGCGAAGCGCAGGAGCACCACGCCGTCGAACGGGGCGAGGATGCGGTCGTCTTTCGTATTGGCGCGGAGCACCTCGAGCTCGGCCGCGAACTGCCGCTGCTCGGCGCCGAGCCGCCCGACCGTCTCGGCGAGCTCCTGCTCGGCGCCGCGGCGCCGCTCGGCCGCCATGCGGCGGTTGGTCTCGAGCTGGTCGAAGGCGCGCCGGTCGATCAGCTGCTGCTCGAGCAGCGGCTTCATCCGCAGGACCTCCTCCGCCGCCCACTCCTCGGCGACCGTCGCCTCCTGGATGCGCGCCTGCGCGCCGCGCCGCAGCGCGCTCCCCTCGGCGAGGTCGGCGGCGATGCGGTCGAGCTCGGCGCGCACGCGCTCCTCGCGCTGCTCGCGGGCGGTGTCGCGCAGCTCGACGAGCGGCTCGCCCGCGCGCACCTCGTCCCCCTCGCGCTTGAAGAGGCGCGCGACGACCGCCGGCCGCGCCGGCCGCAGATTCCGCCGCTCGCACGCCTCGATCCAGCCGGTCGCGAAGACCGTCGCGAGCGCCGGCCCGCGCGCCACCGCCGCCGCGCGCACCTCGAGCGGCGTCCACAGCCGCTGCGCGAACGCGCCCGCGCCCGCGACGGCGAGGACGGCGAGCAGCAGCCAGAGCAGGCGACGTTTCACGCGGGCACGCCGAAGTGGGGCGACCGCGAATCGCGCTCGTCGCGCTGCGGCCGAGGGCGCGCCACGATAGCTACGATGGCGCCGATCCGACCGGAGAGCCGCGCCGATGCGCCAGTCTCGCGTGACGTCCCGCCTCCTCGTGCCGCTCGCCGCGCTCGCCTTCGCCTGTTCGAGCTCGCGGCCCGAGAGCATCGCGCGCGTCGAGCTCGACCTGCCGGCGCAGGCGCAGAACCTCTCCGGCGGGCCGGTCGCCAAAGGGCTCGTGCACGAGGACGCCGACGTCTCGATCAACGTGGTGCGGATCGGCGAACCGATCGCGCTCCATCGCCACCTGCAGAGCGAGGAGGTCGTCTACCTGCTCTCGGGCGAGGGGACGCTGCAGCTCGCGCTCGACACGCGGGCGCTGCGCGCCGGCGACCTCGTCGTCGTGCCGCGCAACACTCCCCACGCATTCACCCCGACGGGGAGCGGGCCGGCCGTCGTGCTGCAGTTCTTCACGCCGCGCTTCGTCGACGGCGACCGGGTCGTCGAGGTGCCGGCGAAGTAGCGCGGGCGTCGGCGAGGAGCAGACGTCGAGAACGCGGGTGAAGAGGGCGCGGGGAGAAGGGGGCGTCGTTGAACGCGCGACGGGCGAGGGCGGGTCGAGGGGCGGAGGAGAAAAAGGCTCGATGAACGGAACACGCTCGCCCCGACCAAAAGATGGACAGGGGGCTCGCTCGGCATTCGGCGGGGACGGACGCGACTCGCAGCAGAACCGGGGTCGGCCGCCGAATGCACGGTTCCGTTCCTCGACCTTTTTCTCCTCCGCCCCTCGACCCGCCTCCGCCCGTCGCGCGTTCGCGCACGAAGCCTCTTCCCGCGCCCGCTTCACCCGCGCCCTCGACGTCCGCTCCAGT
>DASRRB010000372.1:0-22563 GCA_035695985.1 Planctomycetota bacterium
GACCGGCCGCGACGCGCGGTCGACGAGGACGAGGTCGAGGGTGCAGCCGGGCGCGAGGCGCAGCCCGACGTCGATGACGCGCAGGCCGCGCTCGAGGATCGCCGGCTCCTCCGCGAGCCCCTGCAGCGAGAAGAGCGGAACTTCGCGATCGGCGGCGGTGGCGGCGGCTTCGGCCATGGCGGATCCTCTCGGGGTGCGTCGTCGGTGCGGCGTCTTCCAGGAGCGCGGGCGGGCCCGCGCGTCACATCTCGTCGGGTCCGGTCAGCAGCGCGTAGACCAGGAAGCCCTCGTCGTTGCGCGGCAGGCCGCCGGTGCGGAAGCGCTTGTACTCGGAGTGGACCGACGAGGCGAAGGTGAGCGCCGCGACGCCGTCCTCCGGCTTGAACCAGCGCGCCGTCTTGTTCTTCTTGTCGGGGTCGTGCAGCGTGTTGACGAACTCTTCGTGCTTCTTCTCGCCGGTCGCGTACGGGATCACGAAGTCGTACGCCCACCAGAGCGTCTGTCCCTGCTCGCCGGTGAAGTCGAACCACGGCAGGCCGTTGTTCTTCGCGATGACCGCGGTGACGAAGAGCGCCGAGATGCTCTCGAGGTGGTAGCTCAGCGCGTCGCGGTGGACGAAGTCGAAGGTGGTGCCGCGCTCCACCTCGATGTTCGGGGCCTGCTCGACGTCCTTGGTGCGCTTGGGCCAGTGGCTCTTCGTGAAGTCGCCGAAGCGGCACTTGTCGAAGATGTTGTTCGAGAGCTGGCTCTTGTAGACGCCCTCGACGTAGGCGATCTGCGCGGGGTCCTTGCGCAGGAACGCGATCGCGGCGCAGAGCGTCGCGTGGTGGCTCACCCAGTTGCCGTGGATCTCGAAGCCCTTGCCGCGAGTGACGAAGGCGTGCTCCGCCTCGTAGATCGAGAGCAGCATGCCCGCGACCTTCTCGCGGCTCGCCGCCGAGAGGCGGTCGCGCACCAGCTCGTACCCCATCACGAAGGTGACGAAGTGGTACTCGTCGATCGGGTTGCCGTCCGGCTCGTAGGTCGTCGCCCACGCGACGAGGAACTCGTCGGCCTTGTCGAGGAACGCCTTCTCCCCGGTGAGGACGTTCGCGAGCGCGAAGTCGAGGATGCGGTCGAACTCCGCGATGAGCTTCGGGGTGTCGCGCTTGCCGCGGGCCACCCCCTCGGACTTGATGTCGGAGAGCGCGTCGGGCCTGGTCGACAGCTCCTTGCGCGCGTGCGCGATCGCGGCGTCGAGGCGGGCGCGCACCGACGCGAGCTTCTCGCCCTTCTGCTTCAGCCGCTCGATCGAGCCGGCCGGGAAGAAGACGACCCCGTCGTCCGCGCCGACCTGGCCGCGGTCGGAGCCGTGCCCCCCCTCGTGCGCCGCGGCGCCGCCGGCCGCGGCCGGGCCGGTCTTGCCGCCGCCGCGGTTGCGCGACCCCGACCTGCACGACGGCCAGCACGCGACGGCGATCACCACCGCCGCGAGCGCGCGACCCCGCATCGACATGGCGCCTCTCCTCTCCGCAGGAGCGGCGGACTCTACTCGCGCCCGCGGCGATCGCGAAGGGAGCGAGCGGCGTAGACTCCCCGCCCCATGCCCGAGCTCGCGACCTTCGCGCTGGTGACCTTCTCCGCGGTCTTCTTCGTGGTCGACCCGTTCGCGGTGATCCCGCTGTTCCTGTCGATCACGCGCGGCGACTCGCCCGCGAAGCGCGGCGCGACCGCGCTCAAGGCGTCGATCGTGTCGGTCGTCACGCTCGCCGTCTTCGCCGCGACCGGCGAGTTCATCTTCCGCCTGTTCGGGATCACGGTCGGCTCCTTCAAGATCGCGGGCGGGCTGCTGCTCTTCCTGGTCGCGCTCGACATGATGCGGGCGCAGCCGTCGCGCGTGCGCAGCTCGCCGGAGGAGCAGGTCGAGGGGAGCGCCAAGGACGACGTCGCGGTCGTCCCGCTCGCCATCCCGATGCTCGCCGGTCCGGGCGCGATCGCGACCGTCACCGTCCTCATGAGCCAGGCGCGCGGCTCCGTCTCCCACATCGCGATCGTGATCGCCGTGGTCGTGGTGACCGGCGTGCTCACCTTCCTCATCCTGCGCGCGTCGACGCGCCTCGAGAAGCTCCTGAAGCAGACCGGCCTCAACATCGTGAGCCGCGTGATGGGGCTGATCCTCGCGGCCGTCGCGGTCCAGTTCGTCGTGAACGGCGTCCACGACGTCCTGCCGCTGATCACGTCGGGCGGCTGACGGCGCGCGCGCAGGCGGCAGCGCGGTCGAGGAGGAGGCGGCGCTCGCGGGCGTTCTTCGCGAGCGCCGCGGCGCGCTCGAACTCCCGCTTCGCCTCGTCGTGACGGGCGAGCTTCGCGAGGAGGTCGCCGCGCACGGTCGGCAGGAGGTGGTAGCCCGCGAGCGCCGGCTCGTCGGCGAGCGCGTCGACGACGGCGAGCCCGCCCTCCGGCCCGAACAGCATCGAGAGCGCGACCGCGCGATTGAGCTCGACGACGGGCGACGGCGCGATCTGCGCGAGCCGCGCGTAGAGCGCGGCGACGCGCGCCCATTCGGTCTCTTCCGGCGCGCGCGCGCGCGCATGACACGCCGCGATCTCGGCCTGGAGGAGGTAGGGACCGGACCGCGCCTCCGATCCCGCCGCCGCGCGCGCACGCGCGAGCGCGGCGAGCCCGCGCCCGATCAGCAGCGGGTCCCAGCGCGAGCGGTCCTGGTCGGCGAGCAGCACCGGCTCGCCCGCCGGTCCGACGCGCGCGCGCAGCCGCGACGCCTGCAGCTCCATCAGCGCCACCAGACCGTGCACCTCGGGCTCGGCGGGCGCGAGCTCCGCGACGATGCGGCCGAGCCGCAGCGCCTCCTCGCACAGCTCCGGCCGCGTCCACGCGTCGCCCGCGGTCGCCGCGTAGCCCTCGTTGAAGACGAAGTAGACCACCTCGAGCACCGACGAGCGCCGCGCCTCGAGCTCGCCGCCCGCCGGCATCTCGAACTCGACGCGCGCGTCGGCCAGCGTCCGCTTGGCGCGCACGATCCGCTGCGCCACGGTCGCCTCGGGGACGAGGAAGGCGCGCGCGATCTCCGCCGTGGTGAGGCCGCCGAGCAGACGCAGCGTCAGCGCGACGCGCCCCTCCGCCGGCACGATCGGGTGGCACGTCATGAAGACGAGCCGCAGGAGGTCGTCGCCGACCGCGTCGTCGAGCCCCGGATCGATCCCGGGCGGCGCGAGCTCCTTCGCCGCGACCTCCGCCCCGATCTCGTCGTGCGCGCGCTCGAGGCGGCGGTCGCGCCGGAGCTGGTCGATGGCGCGCCGCCGCGCCGTCTCGAGGAGCCACGCGCCCGGCCGCTCGGGGACGCCCGCCGCCGGCCACTTCTCGAGCGCGACCACGAACGCGTCCTGCGCCAGCTCCTCGGCGCGCCCGAGGTCCCGGACGACGCGGGCGAGGGCCGCGACGAGGCGCGGCGCTTCGATTCGCCAGACCGCCTCGATCGCGTCCCTCGCCGCCGCGTCGCCTCCGGTCACTGCGGCCCGCGCTTGCGGTTCTCTTCGGTGGCGCGCGTGAAGTCCGCCTCCTTGGCGGCGATCTCGGGCCCGAAGTCGGCCGCCTCGAAGATCTGGCGCAGCTCGATCGTGTCGCCGTCGAGCGCCGGGCAGCGCTTCGCCCACTCGACCGCCTCGGCCTTCGACTTCACCTGCCAGATCCAGTACCCGCCGATCAGCTCGCGCGTCTCGGTGAAGGGGCCGTCGGTGACGGTCCGCTTGCCGCCGCCGAAACGGATGCGCGCCGACTTGGCCGACGGGTGGAGGCCGTCGAGGGCGAGCAGCACGCCCGCCTTCGAGAGCTCCTCGTTGTACTTCATCATCGCGGCGATCAGTTTCGGGTCGGGCATCTCGCCCTTCTCGTAGTCCTTGGTGTTGCCCGGGATCATCAGTGCCAGGAATCGCATCGGAGTCTTCCTTTCGTCGTGAGCCGGGCCGCGTCGCGGAACCTCCGCGCGTCTGCCCGACTCGTGGTTGCCTTCGCAGCCACGACGAACGAGCATCCGCGACTTCGACACGGCCTCCCGATTTTTTTCCGGACGCGCTTTCCCCCGGGGAGACGCGCGTCCGGAGCGCGCGCGGCGGCTGCCGCCCCGCCGGCGGTCAGGCCAGCAGTTCGGGGACGACCTTCCCGAAGACGTCGGTCAGGCGGAAGTCGCGACCCTGATGGCGCCAGGTGAGGCGCTCGTGGTCGAAGCCGAGCAGGTGGAGCATCGTCGCGTGGAGGTCGTGCACGTCGACCGGGTTCTCGACGATGTTGTAGGAGAAGTCGTCGGTCTTCCCCCACGTGATGCCCGGCTGGATGCCGCCGCCCGCGAGCCAGAGCGTGAAGCAGCGCGGATGGTGGTCGCGCCCGTAGTTGTCCGCCGTCAGCGTCCCCTGGCTGTAGACGGTGCGCCCGAACTCGCCCGCCCACAGGACCAGCGTGTCGTCGAGCAGCCCGCGCTGCTCGAGGTCGCCGATCAGCGCCGCGATCGGCTGGTCGACGGCCTTGGCCTGCAGCCGGATCTCCGCCGGCAGGTTGCCGTGCTGGTCCCAGCCGCGCATGTAGAGCTGGATGAAGCGCACGCCGCGCTCGGCGAGCCGCCGCGCGAGGAGGCAGTTCGCCGCGAACGTGCCGGGCTTGCCGACGTCGGGACCGTACGCCGCGAGCGTCGCCGCGTCCTCCTTCGAGAGGTCGACGAGGTCGGGCACCGACATCTGCATGCGGTAGGCCATCTCCGCCTGCGCGATGCGCGTCTGGATCTCCGGGTCGAGCGTGCGCTCCGCCTCGTCCTGGTTCAGCGACGAGACGAGGTCGAGCAGGCGGCGGCGGTCGGCGCGCGTGACGCCGGCGGGATCGGTGAGGTAGAGCACGGGGTCGCCCGCGCTGCGCAGCTTGCAGCCCTGGAACTGGCTCGGCAGGAAGCCGCTCCCCCAGAAGCGGGCCGAGAGCGCCTGCATGTTCCCGAAGCCCTGCGTGATCAGGACCACGAAGGTCGGCAGGTTCTCGTTCAGCGAGCCGAGGCCGTAGCTCGCCCACGCGCCGAACGACGGCCGCCCCGGCTGCTGGTTGCCGGTCTGGAAGAAGGTGATCGCCGGCTCGTGGTTGATCGCGTCGGTGTTCATCGAATGGATGAAGCAGAGGCGGTCGGCCACCGTGCCCAGGTGGGGCATGAGCTCGCTGATCCAGGCGCCGTCGGCGCGGTTCGCGTATTTCGTGAACTGGAAGATCGACGGCGCCACCGGGAAGCGCGACTGCCCGCTCGTCATGCCGGTGAGCCGCTGACCGTTGCGGACCGAGTCGGGCAGGTCCTGGTCGAAACGCTCCTTCAGGCCGGGCTTGTAGTCGAAGAGGTCGAGCTGGCTCGGCGCCCCTTCCATGTGGAGGTAGATCACGCGCTTCGCCCGCGGCGCGAAGTGCGGGCCGAGCGGCGCGAGGGCGTCGCGCGCGAGGGCCGGGCGGCCCGCGGCGAGCGCGCGCCCGCCGAGGAGCTGCGCGAGCGCGGTCGTGCCGAGCGCCGCGCCGAGCGTGTGCGCGGTGCGGGCGAAGAAGCGGCGCCGCGTGAAGAGCAGCCCGCGTTCGCGCATCGGATCCATGGAGTCCTCCGTCTACTCAGTCGCGGCAGAGCGTCGCGTCGAGGGCGAGCAGCGCGTTGGCGACCAGCGTCCAGGCGGCGAGCTCGGGCAGCGCGACGTCGCGGCTCACCGGCGCCATGCCGACCTTGACCAGCTTCTCCGCGTCGGCGGGCGCGGACTCGAAGCGGCGCCGCAGCTCCGTCAGCGCCGCCGAGAGGCGCGCGAGCTCCGCGGCGTCGGGGCGCCGGCCGGTGCAGCGGCGCACCATCGTCGTGAGACGCGCCGCGTCGTCGAGCGCGGTCGCGCCGGCCGGCGCCGGCTCGGCGAGCGTCCGCTGCGCGAGCGCCCGCGCCGCCTCGACGAACTGCTCGTCGTTCCAGAGGACGAGCGCCTGCAGCGGCGTGTCGGTCGAGGTGCGGCGGATCGTGCACGACTCGCGCGTCGGCGCGTCGAACGTCTGCAGCGCCGGAGGCGGGCAGGCGCGCTTCCAGTACGTGTAGAGGCTGCGCCGCCAGAGCTCGTCGCCCTGGCCGCGCACGAACGTGCGCGTGTTCGAGGCGGGCATCGCCACCTCGTTCCAGAGGCCGTCGGGCTGGTAGGGCTTGACCGAAGGTCCGCCGAGCCGCTCGACCAGCAGGCCCGAGACGTAGAGCGCCTGGTCGCGGATCGCCTCGGCGCACAGCCGCTTGCGCGGGAACCAGGAGAGCCAGCGGTCCTCGGGATCGCGCGCCAGCACGTCGGGCCGCGTGCGCGACGACTGCCGGTACGTCCGGCTCGTGACGAGGAGCTTCAGCAGCTTCGGCACGTCCCAGCCGCCCTCGCGCAGCTCGACCGCGAGCCAGTCGAGGAGCTCGGGATGGCTCGGCCACTCGCCCTGCAGGCCGAAGTCCTCGCTCGAGCGCACCAGGCCGGTCCCGAAGAGCATCTCCCACCAGCGGTTGACGGCGACGCGCGCGACGAGCGGGTTCTCCGGCACGACCAGCCACTGCGCGAGGCCGAGGCGGTTCTTGGGAGCGCCGTCGGGCAGCTTGCCGAACACCGCCGGGATCGCCCGCTCGACCGGCCGCTCCTTGTCGGGCTTGTCGTACTCGCCGCGCTTCAGGACGTAGGTCTGCCGCGGCGTCGCGAGCTCCTGCATCACCATCGTCTGCGGCGCCTTCGCGTCGAGCTCGGCGAGGCGCTTTTCGAGCGCCGCGACGCGCTCGCGCCGCTGGCGGTGGTCGGGCGAGAAGGAGGACCGCCAGCTCTCGTGCAGCCGCTTCGCGAGCGGCGCCGTGCGCGCCGGCTCCGGCACCACCGCAGCGACGAGGTCGCCGGCGAGCTCCTCCGCCCGGTCGAGCGTGCGCCAGTAGAAGGCGGAGGGCCCGCCCGTGTTGACGATCTTCAGCACGACCACGTTCACGCCCTCGACCAGGTCGAGCGTCGCCGGGTCCTGATCGGGAGCGGGCGCGCGGTCGATCCGGTTCGACGCCACCTCCTTCCCGTTCAGGAAGAGGCGGAAGCCGTCGTCGCTGCCGAGCGAGACCGCGACCTTGCGCGCGGTCGGCGCGAAGACGCGGCGCGCGACGTAGCTCGCGTTCACTCCGTCGGCGAGCAGGTTCACCTGCGCGTCCATGAAGGCGGCGTCGAAGCGCCACGCCTGGTTGCCGCCGCCGAAGTTCTTCGCGAGGTCGAGCGCCGCATCCGACTCGGGGCCGAAGGGCTCGTCGAAGGCGTTCTTGCCGGCGCCGGCGAGGAAGGGGCCGGTCACGTACCAGCCGCTCTTCGCGAAGGGGAGCCGGTCGAGGCCGCGGTCGCCGAGGTCGCCGGCGGTCACGCGGACACGACCGAAGACGTGCTGCGCGTAGACCGAGTGGTACTGCAGCGTCACGTGCAGCTCCGTGCCGCCCTCGAAGCCGAACGGCTTCTCGGCGAGCAGCAGCGCGACGCGTTCGCCCTGCACGCGGTGGGCGTCGACGGCCCAGCCGAGCGCGTCGCCGTTCTCGAGCACGTTCACGACGCGGTGGTCGCCGTCGGGCTGCTCGTGGTCGGCCCAGGCCCACGCGAACTTCACCGTCTCGCGCCGCGCCGGGTCGGCGACCGAGACCGCCTCGACCTCGACGCCCGAGAGCACCGCGTTGCCGTTGAAGGCGCGGCCGACCCGCCCCATCGGCAGGCTCGGATCCTCGAGCGCCTCGAGGGCGAGCACGCGCAGCCGCGACGCGTCGGTGCGCAGCACGAGGTCGTGGTCGTCCTGCGCCGGGTTCTCGCCGCCGAAGAGGACCGAGCCGTCCGGCTGCGGCGAGGCGCTCGCGCCGCTGCGCGCGGACGCGGAGACGAGGCGCGCCGGCGCCCATGCGAGGCCGACGTCGGCGGGCAGGTCGGCGAGGAACTTCGTCTCGAGCGCGCGCTCCTCGGGCGTGGTCGAATCGAGCTCCGCCTTCGCGCGCGCGAGCTCCTCCTTGGCCGTCGCCATCTCCTTCGACAGCTCGGGCGAGGGGACCTTCATCGCCGGCTCGAAGGCGCGATTGGGATCGGGGAGCTGCGAGTAGAGGCCCGGCTCCTCGATCGAGTCGAAGAAGGCGTAGACGCGGTAGAAGTCCTCGTGCGAGATCGGGTCGTACTTGTGCTCGTGGCAGCGCGCGCAGCCGAGCGTGAGCGCGAGGAAGACGCTGCCGAGCGTCGCGGTGCGGTCGACGGCGTACTCGACCAGGTACTCCTCGGCGATCGCGCCGCCCTCGTCGGTGGTGACGTGGTTGCGCTGGAAGCCGCTCGCGACCTTCTGCGCCTCGGTCGCGCCGGGCAGCAGGTCGCCGGCGAGCTGCTCGACGACGAAGCGGTCGAAGGGGAGGTGGTCGCGGAACGCGTGGAGCACCCAGTCGCGCCACGGCCAGATCTGGCGGCCCGCGTCGGTGTGGATGCCGCAGGTGTCGGCGTAGCGCGCCGCGTCGAGCCACGGCGTCGCCATGCGCTCGGCGTAGCGGCTGCGATAGGGCTCCTCGGAGAAGAGGCGGTCGACCTGGCGCTCCCATGCGTCGGGTCGCGCGTCGGCGAGGAAGGCGTCGAGCTCCTCGGGCGTCGGCGGCAGGCCCGTGAGGTCGAGGAAGAGGCGGCGCAGCTGCGTCTCGGGCGGCGCCTCGGGCCCCGGCGCGACGCCTTCCCTCTCGAGGTTCGCGAGGACGAAGCGGTCGACCGGCGTGGCGCACCACGCCGCCTCCTTCACCTCGGGCAGCGGCGGGCGGCGCGGCGCGACGAAGGCCCAGTGCTCCTCGTACTTCGCCCCCTGCTCGATCCAGCGGCGCAGCAGCGCCTGCTCCTCGGGATGGAACGGCCGCTTGTTGCTGCCGGGCGGCGGCATGAGGCGCTTGGGGTCGTCGCTGGCGATGCGATCCAGGAGCTCGCTCGCCTCGGGATCGCCCGGCACGATCGGCGTCCCGCGCGCGTGCGCCTCGCCGGCGCTCGCCGCGTCGTCGAGACGCAGCTTCGCCTTGCGCTTCGACTCGTCGCGGCCGTGGCACTTGAAGCAGCGGTCGGAGAGGAGCGGCCGGACGTCGCGGTCGTAGCGGATCGTCGCCGCGTCGTGCGCCGCGCCCGGGGCTGCGGGGGCGCCGCCGTCACCGGCGGGAGCGTCCCCGGCGGCGGCTCCGGCGACGAACGCCGCCGCAGCGGCCGCGAGCCCGAAGGCGAGCGCGCTCAAGCGCCGCGACGGCGCGAGACGTCGCGTCGAGAAGCCCATGCATCACCCTCACGTGCCACGCCCGAGACCCGTGAGTCAACGGCTTCGGGCGCCGCTGCGCAAGTCGGACGGCGCGGGAGAACCGGCACCGCTCCTGGGCGAAGCGCCGCAGGCCGTACGATTTCGGCTGCGGCCGGACCCGCCCCCGATGTCGACGACCCTATGTTGCCCGGCACTGGAGGAGCCACCGGTGAGCCCACCGATCGAGACGGCGGCGAGCGCGCCCAAGCGCCCGCTCTGGCGGCGCGTCGGGCGCCTCGTGTGGCGCCTGTTCGTCCTCCTGCTCGTGCTCGGCGCGCTCTGGGGCGGGCTCGCGCTCGTCCTTTCGCGCATCCCGGTGAACGGCGACTGGAAGCCGGCGGAGCACGGCGTCGAGGTCTGGGTCCTCTCGAACGGCGTGCACACCGACTTCATCGTCCCCGCGCGCACGCAGGCGGTCGACTGGTCGCAGACGATCCCGCTCGAGGCGTTCGAGGAGGTCGGCGTCGACTACCCGTACGTCGAGATCGGCTGGGGCGACCGCGGCTTCTATCTCGAGGTCCCCGACTGGGAGCACCTCACCGTGCGCGTCGCCGTCCCCGCCGTCTTCGGGCTCGACGGATCGGCAGTGCACGTGACGTGGCTGCGCTGGGCGCCGCGCGAGGAGGAGTCGCTCCGCCGGCTCGTGCTCACCGAGCCGCAGTACCGCGACCTCCGCGACTTCCTCACCGACTCCTTCGTGCGCGATGCGGCGGGCCGTGCCGTCAAGATCGACCATCCGGGTTACACGAAGCAGGACCGCTTCTTCGAGGGGACCGGCAGCTACAACCTGGTCCGGACCTGCAACGCGTGGACGGGCGAAGGGCTGCGGAAGACCGGCGTGAAGACGGGGATGTGGACGCCGTTCGCGGGCGACGTGCTGCGTTTCCTCGCGCGCTGAGTCGCGCGCGGCGACCCGTGGCCGGCGGCGATTCTCCCCGCGCCGGCAACAGCGACCCGGGAATTACATCCCCTTCCGGTGCTGGATCACCGTCCTTCCCCGGGGTGCGCAGCGCGGCGGGCGGCGGCATGGGCATTGCCAAACGGGGTTTCGCTCCGCGCGATCCGTTCCCCCGACGGACCTCCCCCATGCTCCCCGCGCTGATCGTCGCCTGGATCGTCGTCTCGATCTGCAGCGCCGCGCTCCTCACTCGACTCTCCCGCGCACGCCGCGGCGCCGCGTTGCCGGCCGCCTGCCGGCGGCGCCTCGAGCGCGAGCGCGTGCTCGCCGTCGACGCCGAGATCGTCGTGGTCGGACGTCGCCTCGACTGGCGCGGCCGGCGCGAAGTCGTCCTCGACTGCGACGGCGCCCGCATGACGCTCTCGATCGAGGAGCTGCTCGGCCAGGTGCTCGTGGCGCGGTAGTCCGCGGCGAGGCCGGTCGCAGCGAGCGCGGGGAGCAGGCCTCCGGGGATCGATGAGAACTTCCGGCGTCGCCCTTCCCCTCCGACGTCCGGGTCGTTCACTTCCCTGAACGGATCCTCCTACCCGCTGCGTTGAAGGGCCGCATGGCGACTCCCCGGAACCCGGCGCTGGCGCTCGACGCCGAGACGCTGCTCGCCCACAGCGCGTGGCTCGCGAAGTTCGCGCGCGCGCTGGTCGCCAACGAGACCGAACTCGACGACGTCCTGCAGCAGACCTACGCGCAGGCGCTGGCGCAGCCGCCGCAGCACACCGGGAACCTGCGCGGCTGGCTCGGCACGATCGCCCGCAACGTCGTGCGCTCGCGGGCGCGCAGCGACACGGCGCGCCTCGCCCGCGAGGTCGCGCTGCCGCCGCCGCAGTCGGTCGAGACGCCCGACCAGGCGGTCGAGCGCGCCGAGCTGCGCCGCCTCGTGGTCGAAGCGGTGCTCGCGCTCGACGAGCCGTACCGGAGCACGCTCATCCTGCGCTTCTTCGAGGAGCAGGACGTCGCCACCGTCGCCCGCCTCACGCGCAGCAACGAGGACACGGTGCGCACGCGCCTGCGCCGCGGCGTCGCGCGCGTGCGCGAGCTCCTCGAGCGGCGCGTGTCCGACGACGCGCGCGGCGCGGAGGACGGAGGCGCGGCGGCGCGCGCGCTCCTCGCCGTCCGGTTGCGCGACATCGCGGCGGGAGCGGGCCGCACGGCGGGCGCGGGGGGCGGCGGCGCGCTCGTCGGGAGCGCCGCGCGCCACCTCGCCGGCGCAGGCGGACGGACGCTCGCGGCGAGCGCGACGCGCCGGATCCTCACGGCCGCCGCGGTCGTCGCCACGGTGGGCGGAGCGTGGTGGTGGAACGCATCGCGCGGAGCGCCGCAGCGCGTGCTTCCAGACGTCGCGAGCCGCGGACCGGCGGCGCCGGACGTCGCGCGACCGGAGCCGCCCGCGAGCGCGCCCGTCGTCGCGGAGCGCGCGCCCGTGCCGGTCGCGCCGCCGCCGGTCGCGCCTCCCGTCCGCGCGGCGCCGCAGGCGACGATCCGCGGCGTCGTCACCGATCCGGACGGGAAGCCGGTGTCCGGCGCGCGCGTCTGGGCCATCCTCTCTCCCGCGCACGCGTCCCGCTTCTCGATGCCGCTGTTCGCGATCCCGGCCGCGCGGTTCGCCGGGCCGGAGCCGAGCGCGCCGCTCCCGGGCGACTGGTTCGGAACGGCCAGCGATCCGGAGGGGCGGTACGAATTCACCGGCCTCTCGACACTGCCGGGCTGGGAGATCGGCGCCTACGAGCCGACCGTCGGCGCGATGGTCACCGACGTGTACGACTTCGACCGCGGCCACCTCGAGGCGGTCGCCGACGTGAAGCTCGTGCGCGGCACCGTGCTGCACGGCTCGGTCCGCGACGAGGACGGGAGGCCGGTCGGCGCCGCGCTCGTCTTCCTCTTCACGACCTGCGACGGGAAGACGGCGCGCCTGTCGTTCACGACGAAGCCTTCGGGTCCCGACGTCGGCCGCTTCGACATGGGCTTCCGCTGCGGCGACGCGTTCGAGATCGCGTGCGCGACGCCCGGCTTCTTCGCGACGAAACGCGGCAAGGTCACGATCGCTCCGAAGACGAAGGAGACGGAGTTCCGGATCACGCTGAAGCGCCGGCCCGGGGTCCTCGTGCGCGGCCGGATCGTCGACCGGACGGGGCTGCCGCTCGCGCTCGAGCCGCTGCTCGACGCGCGCTTCCCCGCGACCACGACGAACTCGCGCCCGCTGACCGCGTCGGTGTGGGCGATCGCGCCCGGCGCCGTGCGCCCCGAGCCGATGCTCGCCGGCGTCAAGACGGGCGACGGCGTCATCGAGGGGAAGATCGACTTCGTCGGGAATCAGTACGAGGTGGTCGTTCCGGAGGGGTTCCGCGGGTCGCTCGAGCTGCGCCTCTCGAAGACGCTGGTCGGATCCGCGCCGCTGAGCGATCCGACGCGCGCGCCCGACCTCGCCTGCGACGTGGAGCGCCTGCCGGCGCAGGCGCCGCAGACGACGTTCACGGTGCGCTACGTCGACGCGGAGACGAGGTCGCCGATCGATCTCGAGCGTGCGGAGCTCCTGACGGGGATCGGCGACGTGCGGCCGGGCGCCCCGGTCGTCGACGCGGTCTGCGATCCGAAACACGGCCTCGTCCGCTACCGCGGCGCGCCCGGCCCGGCGCGGCTCCAGCCGCTGATCCGCGGTTACGCGCAGAGCGTCTTCCCCCTCGACGTCCCCGCGGAACCCGCCGCGGAGCCGGCGACGCTCGAGCTCACGCCGGCGAACGCGGGCGTGCGCGGCGTCGTCCTCCATGCGGACGGGCGCCCCTTCGCCAAGGCGCCGCTCACGCTCTACCGGATCACGCCGGCAGGGCTCGTCGACACGTCCGGCCAGCCCACGGTCGCCAACGGCGACGGCGAGTTCGAGATCGGGCCGGTGGCGAAGGGCGACCACGTGCTCGTCGTGTCGGGGCAGCCCGACGAGGCTCCGAGCGTCACGCGCTTCGTCGCCGCCGACCCCTATCTCGACGTCGAGGTGCGCACGGCCGCCGGCCACGCGACGCGCTTCCGTGTCGCCGCGCCGTCTGCGCGCGACGCGGCTCCGCCGAGCCTGCGCATCGTCGATCGCGACGGCGTCGTCCTCGAGGAGCTGGGCGAGCGGGGAGCTCCGCCCGCAGGATCCGCCGGCGATCTCTCCGCGACGCTCCGGCCCGGCCGCTACACGCTCGTCGCCGCGTGCGACGGCTGCCGCGACGCGCACGTCGAGTTCGACGTGCCCGCGCCGGACGCGATCGTGGTCGTCCTGGAGCCGCTCGGGCCCGCGTCGAAGTAGACGCCGCCGTCGCGCTCCCCGCTCCGGCCGAGCAGGCCGTGGTTGCGCGCCTCCTCGTCTTCCACTCCCGGGCCCGGACCGCGGGCCGTCGGCCCGCGCGCGGTCACTTCAGCTTCTCCCAGAACTCCGCCGGCATGTCGTGCGCGATCTTGAGCGCGCCGTTCGCGCCGCCGTAGACGGGCTCGTCGACGCGCACGACGCGGCCCTCGCCGAGCCGCTCGCGCATCTCCTCCTCGAGCATCTCGCGCAGGCCGCCCATCTGGCTGCCGCCGCCGCCCAGGATCACGTGGTTCTTCAGGCGCGACTGGAAGTCGGAGTCGAAGGAGGCGATCAGCTTGTGGATGGCGTCGACCATCGGCGGGACGATCGAGCGGCACGCCTCGCGCATCTGCTGGCTGATCTCGAAGCGCGTCGGCTTGCCGTTCACGGGCAGGTCGACGTGCACCGGATCGCGCGTGTCGCCGACGAAGGAGAACTTCTCCTTGATCTCCTTCACCTTGTGGACCGTGAAGGAGGCGCCCGGGCAGCTCTTGCCGAGCAGCTCGACGAGCTTCTGGTCGACGTGGTCGCCGGCGAAGGCGTTCGTGACCTGGTCCTCGTCGGTCGGGAAGGTGCCGTGCATGCGGCAGAGGTCGGTCGTCCCGGCCCCGATGTCGATCACGAGGCAGTCGGTGAGCTGCTCGATGCCGTAGGCGACCGTGAACGGCTCGGAGGCGACGATCGCCGAGTCGACGACCGGGCGCACCGCGTCGAGGATCGCCCGCTTGTTCTTCGAGGAGCACTGCGCCGGGCAGCCGACCACGGCGTAGATCAGCTCGTCGGCGCGCGGCTTCGCCAGCGAGATCGCGTGGCGGATCAGGTCCTGCGCCGCCTTCAAGTGCGCCTTGGCCTCGGCGGAGTCGGGCGCGTCGCTGTGCTGGATCACGCCGCTCGCGAGCGGCCGGTAGAGGTCGAGCGAGAGGCGGTGGGCGAGCGCGTCGTCCCCGTAGAGGATGTCGCGCTTCAGCGCCTTGCGCGAGACGACGTCCTTGGGGTATCCGACCCAGCTGCTCACCGTCTCGCGCACGCCGTTGCTCGACGCGACCGACGTGCGCGACGTCCCGAGGTCGATGCCGAGGTAGAGCACTCCGTGCGCCTTCTCGGGCGTCGCCTTCGGGCGCGTGCTGTCGCCCTTCTTGTCGTCGTGGTCGGGGGTCACGGGGCTGCGTTCCTCGCTCGCTGGTCGCCGCGCGTCAGGCGCGGCGATTCTCCGGGGAAGCCGTCGCGAGCTCCGAGCGGAGCTCGAGATTGTGTCGGAAGATCTCGTGCAGGAGGGCGCGCCGCTGCGCGACCGCGGCCTCGTCGCCGCGCAGGCCCTGGACGGTCCGGTAGATCGACGCGACGCCCGCCTCGTCGGCCGACTTCTCGCGCCGCACGCGCTCGAGGAGCTGCTCGGTCTCGTCGAGCTGCGCGGTGAGCTTCTTCACGCGCCGCTCGAGCACCTCGACCTGCATCTCCGAGTCGCTGGTCGGCGGCACGTGCCCGCGCCGCAGCGCCGTGGAGAGCAGCACGAGCATCGCGTCGCGCAGCGGCGCCTGCAGCGCGTCGACGCTGCGCGCGGCGTCCGGGGCGACGCGCTCGACCTGCGTGCGCGCCCGCTGGAACAGCTCCTTGAGCGAGCTCTCGAGCCGCTGGCGCAGCTCCCCCATCGCCTCGTGGTCGGCGCGGACGATGTTCGCCTCGAGCGACTTCCTCGACTCGGCGAGCGCCCCCTGCAGCAGGCTCAGGTCGCCTTCGAGGTGCTTCTGCTCGCGCTCGAGCTGCGCGTTCTTCTCGTTCAGCCGCGAGGTGTCGCCGACGAGCTTCAGGAGCTCGATCTGCGCGCCCGCCGCGAGCGAGCCGGGCGAGGCGCCGTTCGGGCCGAGCTCGGCGACGACGCGCTCGACGGCCTCGACGACGATCGACTCGAGGTCCCCGATGTCGAGCACGTTGACCGTGCGGAAGCCCTCGCGATCGAGTCGCGACAGGCTGGTCACCTCCGCCCGGCTGCGGAACAGCGACGCGAGGCTGCGGTAAAGGGGATTGGTCAAGTCGTCCATCCCTCGACGGCGGGCGGACGCCGACACGAGGCTCGATCGCTGGGATCGGCGCCCCGGCGTCTCGCGCTTGATCGGGGGCGGAAACTTGTACCAAGTCCTCCCGAAACGCGCCCCGGAGAGTCCCCTACTCGACCTCGAAGTCGACCGCATTCGTGAGGTAGGCGCCGCCCGGGTCGAAGACGAGCGCCTGCAGGTCGACCTCGAGGCCGACCAGCGCCGGGTCGTTCGGCAGCGCGCCGGTGAGCGTGAAGCGGCCCGACGCGCCGGTGTCGGAGATGGCGACCGTGGTCAACGTCGAAAAATCGAGTTCAAAGACGCCGAGCTTCGTGTCGAGGTGGCCGCCTCCGAGCGACAGGAAGAGCACGAACGAGCGGTTCGCGTCGCCCTGGAGCCGGAGCCGGAGCGTCCCGCCCGGCGTCGGCGTGCCGTAGCGCCAGAGCTCGAGTCGGCCGCTCGCGAACACCTGGAACTCGAGGTCGTCGACGAGCGCCTCGACGACCGAGTTGCTCGGGTCGTCGAAGGCGCGCCAGCGCAGCCGCATGCGGTCGGTCAGCGGCACGAGCGCCGCGGGGTCGAAGAGCGCCTGCTGCCAGGAGTTGGCGTTGCCCTGCACGCGCTCGACGGCGGTCCAGGTCGCGCCGTCGTCGTTGCTCAGGTCGACGTCGAACTCGTCGTCGGCCACGGTCAGGTCGGAGAACCATCGCCAGTAGGAGACCAGCGGGGAGTTGGCGTCCTCGAGGTCGAACTGCGGGCTGATCAGCGTGGTGTAGCCGTTGTCGACGTCGTAGGTCCCGGCGCTGGAGCCGGCGCGGCCGTCGGTGACGGCGCAGAGCGTCCCGCTCGCGCTGTGATCGTCGGCCGGCTGCGCCGTCTGCCCGCCCGAGGTGGTCTGCTGCGGGTCGGAGATCTCGAAGCGGCCGGTCGTCGCGGTGTCGCCCGCCGCGCCGGCGATCCAGCCGAGGTTGGTCTCGAGGTCGTCGAGATCGAGGCTCGACGGCGCGCCGACGATCAGCTTCCAGACGTGGCTCTCGACCCAGCCGTCGTAGGCGAGGTCGGTGCGGACCTCGACGTGGCGGCCGGGCGTCGCGCCGGCCGCGACGTGCACGCGCAGCGGTGAACCGTGCGTGTCGACGGAGGAGAAGGCGGCGACCGTCCCGAGGTCGAGCGAGCCGTTCACCACCTGCACGTCGGGATGGCTGCTCGTCACCGTGAGCGTGGCCGAGCCGTTCGTCGGCAGCGTGCCGCAGTTCGTGAGCAGCTGGCCGAGGTCGAACTCCTCACCCGGCTCCTGCCACGCGTCGCCGTCGCCGCTCGACTCGACCCACGTCCATCCGTCGGCCTCGAGGCCGGCCGCGGCGTAGAGCGCGATGCGCTGGAAGCCCCGCAGGTTCTCCTGCAGGAGCGGGACGATGCGCGACGGGGCCGGCCAGAAGCCGTCGGAGCTGCCGCCGATCTCGACGGTGCCCGACCAGGTGCCGTGCACGCCGTAGTCGTAGTCGACGGTGTCGCCGTTGGCCGAGTAGAGCGCCTGGCAGATCGTCCCGTGGACGTAGCCGTTCCCCTGCGTGAACTGCTGCGCGATCAGGTCGAACTCGGCGCGATTCGGCGGATCGCCGCAGGTGTATCCCCACGGGAAGAGCCAGAGGTCGGAATAGGTGTGCGCCGAGATCGAAGTCCGGAACGAGCGGCCCGCGATGAACGCCTCCATGGCCGCCGTTTCGGGCTCGGACGTCGGGGCGGTGCCGCGGTAGGTCTCGTCGTCGACGTTCCCGCTCGAGCCGCCGTTGTCGTAGCCCCACTCGTAGGAGTAGTTGCGGTTCAAGTCGACGCCGAACGAGCCGCTGCCGTTGTCGCGCCGGTTCTTGCGCCACATCCCGCCGCCTCCCGGCGCGATCGAGCGGTTGTACTCGTACCCGTCGGGGTTCACGGCCGGGATGAACCAGATCTCGCGCTCGTCCACGAGGTGGGTCGCGAGCGGGTCGGTGCCGTAGTTCTCGAGCAGCCAGTCGAGGAAGTAGAGCGTCGCGTGCATGCTGACCGGCTCGCGGGCGTGGTGCAGCGCGTCGACGCGCACCTCGGGCTCGTTCTCGTCGGCGGCGGGGTTGTCGGAGACCTTGATCGCCCAGATGTCGCGCCCCTCGATCGACTGGCCGATCGAGAACTTCGCCGTGCAGATCGCGGGGTACGCCGCCGCGAAGCCGTCGAGCAGCGCCTCCATCTCGGCGAGCGTGAAGTAGCCCCCCATGCTGCCGCCGGCCCAGTCGATGCCGGCCGGCGGGAGCGCGCGCTTTCCTTTCAGGCGTTCGGCGTAGTACGACTCGAGGTCCTGGACCGCGACGGTCATGCGCGCGCCGAGCCGCAGCATGCGCTGCTCCTGGTCGGCGGTGACGACGATCTCGGCCTGGTCGTCGGGGAGGCGCGCCTGGCAGTCGAGCGCGACGCCGCAGAGGCGCGCCGCGCCGACGGTGGTGTCGTCGGTGAGGCGGATCACGGCGAGCTTGTGGTGCGGCGCCGCCTGCGGCACCGGAGCCGCCGCGATCGCCGCCGCCGACAGGCCGATCCACCAGGGAAGGTTCAGCAGCAGCGGCACCATCGGTTGAGCTCCCTGGCGGTGGGACGGGCGACCTGCCCGCCATCGACTTCGACCTGGTTCCCGGTCGCGATCCGGCCCGGTCGCCATCCGGACGCGTGCCCGGACCGCGACCGTTCTCCAGTCCGACTCGACGGCCGGGAGGTCGGCATCGTCTCCGATTATTAAAGGAGGCGATGGCGGCGAGGCCGGCGCGCCGGAGGACGGCAGGGTCGGTGCCGGTCTCGGCAGGCCCTCAGTCGGCCGGGTTCGGCCAGTCGGGAGCGACGACGGCGACGAGGACGCGTTCGTGGTCGAGGATCTCGGGGGCGACCAGCAGGAGCGCCTCGCCCCGCTCGAGGCGCGCCGTCGTCTTCGTCTCCACGCGCGCGAGGAGCGGGACCTGGAGGCGGACCGGATCGGGGGCGCCGAGGACGCGGACCGAACCGACGAGGGTCTCGCGCGGGTGGTCGATCGTGCGCGCCGCGATCTCGATCGTCCACGCGCTGCCGGCCGCGTCGCGGCGAGCGGTCACCACGACGCGGTTGCCGACGACGAACGTGCTGACCACCGGATCGAGGATGGCGGCGTCGGGCGCGGTCTTGAGGTCGAAGCGCTCCACGAACGAGACCTCGTGCTCGTTCGAGATCACCGCGACCCGGCCCGACGCGACCGCGAGCGCGCCTTCGCGGCCGAGCTCCTCGTGGCGCTGCAGCGCGTCGTTCGCCGCGCCGCGCGCGACGACCAGCGCGAGCGGACCGCCGTGCCCCTCGGTCCAGGCGGCGACGTTCGCCGCGGCGACGACGCCGACGTGGACCGACGCGGTCTCCCGATCGGCCGCCTCGAACGCGCCGTCGTCGGGATCGTCGCGCTCGACGAGCCGGTCGCGCTGCGTACCGACCACCCCGCTGCAGGTGACCGGAACGTGGCGCAGCACCGCGACCGGCTCGTAGCGCTCGAGGTCCGGACCGGCGCACGCGCAGAGCAGCGCCGGAGCGACGACGCCGGCGAGCGACGACGCCAACGAGCCGATGCGGGCGAGGCGCATGGGAGGCTCCGACGCGGGCACGAAGAACGAGCCCGGGTATCGGGGCGCGCCCGCCCCCGTAACGCCGCCGCCGACGCTTCCCGCGTCAGACCGGGACGGCGGCCCCGCACTCTCCGCACTCGAGGAGCGACCGCTTCGCGCGCAGCAGCCAGCCGATCACCGCGCCGGCGAGCGCCGCCGCGATCCCCGTCCACGTCGCGCCGCGGATCCGCTCCGGGTCGACCAGGCTGCGCACGACGGCGAACTGCGCCTTGCGGACGGCCTCGAGCTGCTGCGGTGTCAGGTCGTGCAGCTCGTCGGGAAACGCCTTGGCGCCGGTCTCTCTCAGGACCGAGGCGATGACCGGCTCGGGCACCGACTCCTTCTGCAGATCGGCGCGGATCTGGTCGGGCGTGCGCGCCGGCTCCTGCTCGACGAGCTTCACGACGAACAGCACCGCCGACCCGGCGGCGAGGCCGAGCAGCGAGGCGACGAAGAGCGTGAAGCCGAGGGCGACGAGGCCGCCCGGGTAGCGACGCCGCTCGACACGCTCGAGCGCGGTGCGATGGCCGTTCGGGCAGGTCGGCTCCACTGCGTCGGGCGCCTCCTCTTGATCAGAACTGCGAGTGGATCTGGATCGTCTGGACCGTCGGACGGGGCGTCTCGGGCGAGAGCGGGTCGTTGGTGTTCGCCGTCAGGTCGAACGTGATGCGCCAGCGGATGAACTGCATCGCGTCGGCCACCGTCGGCGAGGTCGACCACGACGTGAGGCTCGCCGGGTCGATCTCCTTGCTGCCCGGCGCGATCGGGGTCGCGCCCTGGAACTCGACCTTCACCGACGCGTTGGGCGGGATGAAGTCGGCCTTCGGCTCCTGCCCCGGCACGTAGCGGTGGCGGATCACGTCGTACTGGCCGAGATAATCGCACTCGATGTCGGTGCCGGCCGGGTCGAGGACGTTGCCGTCGGCATCGGTCCGCACCAGGCCGTTGGCGTCGAGGCCGCCGAAGGTGAAGGAGGGCGTCGAGCCGGGCGCGCGCTCGGTCATGCGGCCGAGGTCGAACCAGGTCGACATCGCGACGCTGATCGGCGTGAACTCGACCGGGTTCTGCGTGTTGGTCGGGTCGATCCAGGGGCGCGGGTCGTACTTCGTGTTCTTGCGCGGGAAGGCGCTGGTCGGGTCGACGACGGTCGCCGTCTGGCCGGCCGGGACCTGCAGCTGCACGAAGCCCTCGCCGCCGTTGCCTCCGTCACCGGGCGCGCCGGAGCGGTCGCACGAGCCGTAGATGTCGCCCTGGGAGGCGGCCTGGCCGCTCCCCTCGCGCACGTCGAAGATCGCGCCGGAGCTGACCACGATGCTGGTCGCCGACTGGACGACGACCATCCCGCCGGAGGCGCCCGCGCCGCTGCCGCCGAAGTTCGAGCAGTTGACCGCCTCGCCGCCGAGGCCGTCGCCGCCGTGCGCGTCGATGCGGGAGCTCGAGTCGAACTGGATCGCGCCGAGCGCCTGGATCAGCACCGCGCCGCCGCCCCCGCCGCCGCCGCCCCCGCGCGCGTCGACGACGCTGTCGCCGTACTGGCCGTTCGCGCCGACGTACTGGTTGCAGACCAGGTCGTTGCTCGAATCGCTGTCGTTCTTGCACCAGTTGCCGCAGTAGTACGCCTCGGTCGCGGAGGCGCCCGAGCCGCCGCCCTGGCCGCCGATCAGCCGCTTGAGCTGGCCCTGCGTCCCGTAGAAGTCGTTCTGCGCGTTGCCGTCGTCGTAGAAGGGCCAGCCGCCGGCGCTGCCCGCGAGCAGCAACCGCTTCGAGTACTCGCGGATCACGTAGGTGCCCTGGCCGTCGGGCAGGACGTTGCCGATGCCGTTGCGGATCTTCCCCGCGTAGCCGCCGTCGGTGTCGCCCGGCCGGAAGCCCTGGAGCCACATCGAGCCGCCGCCGCCGCCCGGCACCTTGTGGCCGGGGCTGGTCGAACGGAACGGCGTGCAGTCGAGCTCCTCGTCGGTGGAGAGATTCCCCTGGCTGTCGGCGTGGTCGATCATTCCGCACTGGCCGCCGGTGCCGCCGATGCGCTTCATCACGCCGTCGACCGGGTCGACGCCGAAGCCCTGGCCGCCGAACGGCGGCGAGACGAGGTTGGCGTAGGAGATCTGATCGGGCGGGAAGAAGAGGATCGGGTGGCCTTCGCCGCCGCGCCCGCCTCCCGCGACCGCGGCGCCGCCGGGCACCGAGGTGACCGCCGAATCGAAGGCGTAGTCGCCGTTCCCGTTCTGGCCGCCGACGGCGATCGTCCCCGCGAGCCGCACCGAGCCGGTCGCGGTGATCACGAGGGGATTGTTGCCGAGCGGCTGGATCACTACGCCGGCCGGGACGTCGATGTCGGTGAACGGGAAGACGCCGCCGATCACCGTGTAGACCGGCGCGTCGGGCGTCGAGCCGTCGAAGAGCGGGAAGGGCTGCTGCGTCGTGTCGAGCACGATCACCTTCGTGTCGCCGGCGGCCGGCGGCGGCGGCGCGAACTTGCCGAGCAGTCCGTCGCCCTGGAACGCGAAGTTCGCCTGCAGGATCCCCGAGTTGCGCAGGTTCCAGTTGGCGGGGAGGACGCCGGCGCCGGTCTGCTCCGGGTCGGTCTCCTGCCGTTCGTTGCCGTCGAAGTCCTCGGTCAGCGTGTCGTTCACCAGGACGGCGTTCGTGGTCGCGGTCGTGAAGGTCGCCGCGATCGTTCTCGTGCCGACGAGCGTCCCCGACTGCGCGATGCCGTGCAGGTCGGAGGGGTATTCGAGCGCGAGCTGGTGGCCGAACGGCAGGATGCCCGCCGGCACGATCTCGACCACGCTGTGGTCGAGCGTGTTCTCGACCACCGACACGTCGATGCCGAGCGGCAGCCCGCTCGGGAAGCCGCCCGGCCGGTCGTCGAGGTCGACCAGCTGGAACGTGTCGCTGCTCACGTTCGCGAGGTCGGGGTTGACCGATCCGTCGAAGCGGAGCAGGAAGCCGCGGGCCGGCGGGAAGACGTGGTCGGGGTCGGTGTAGAGGTCGGGCGAGACGCCCGTCACGCCGTCCACCGGGTCGGACTCGAGGAACGCCGGCGCGACGATCGGCGGCCCGGCGAAGAAGAACGCCGGGTCGATCCCGGTCCGGAAGCCGATCAGGACGCCGGCGCTGTTGGTCGGGTCGCGGAAGCGCGCGAGCAGGGTCGAGTCGACCTTCGAGACGAAATGGAAGGTCGCGTTGCTGACGCGGATCGTGAAGGCGCCGCCGGGCTGCAGCCCCGCGCCGCCGGCGTCGACCGTCCCGTTCGGCGCGATCGTGATCGGCCGCGTCGGCAGCTGCGGC
>DASRRB010000373.1:0-8930 GCA_035695985.1 Planctomycetota bacterium
CGCCACTCGGCGTTCGTCACGATCCAGCGCGGCTGCGACCGCGCCTGCACGTTCTGCGTCGTCCCGCGCACGCGCGGACCCGAAGTCGAGCGGCCGATGGACGAGCTCGAGGCCGAGGTGCGTGCTCTGGTCGCGGACGGCGTGGTCGACGTCACGCTGCTCGGCCAGATCGTGAACGCCTACGGGCGCAAGAGCGGCGGCGACGCGACGCTCGCGCGGCTGCTGCGGCGGCTCGACCGGATCGACGGGCTCAAGCGGCTGCGCTTCATCACGTCGTTCCCGACGCTGGTCACTCCCGAGCTGATGCAGGCGCTCGCCGACTGCGGGAGCGTCGTCTCCTACCTCCACCTGCCGGTGCAGTCGGGCGCGAACTCCTGCCTGAAGCGCATGGCGCGCGGCTACACGGCCGACGCCTACCTGCGCCTCGTCGAGCGGCTGCGCGCCGTGGTGCCGCGCGTCGAGCTCGCGACCGACGTGATCGTCGGATTCAGCGGCGAGAGCGACGCGGAGTTCGCGGCGACCGAGGAGCTGATGCGCCGCGTCGAGTTCGTGCAGGCGTTCATCTTCAAGTACTCGGAGCGGCCCGGGACCGCGGCCGAGAGGCGGCAGCCCGACGACGTGCCGCAGGCGGTGAAGGAGGAGCGCAACCAGCGGCTCCTCGCGCTGCAGGACGCGATCCAGCGGCGGCGCAACCGGGCGCGCATCGGGTCGGTGGAGGAGGTGCTGGTCGACGGGCCGAGCCGCCGCGACCGCAGCGTCCTCGCCGGCCGCTGTCCGGCGAATCGCATGGTCCACTTCCGCGGCGCGGCCGATCGCGTCGGCCGGATCGTGCCGGTGCGCATCCGCGACGCGACTGCGCTCTCGCTCACCGGCGAGATCGTGACCGCGGCGTGAGCGCGGACGACCGCTTCGACGAGCACGACGGGCGCGCGCTGCGGCGCGCCGTCGAGCTCGCCGCCCGGGGCCGGACGGAGGTCGAGCCCAACCCGCCGGTCGGCGCGGTGGTGCATCGCGCCGGGGAGATCCTCGCCGAGGGGTTCCACCGGATGTACGGCGAGGCGCACGCGGAGGTCGAAGCGCTGCGCGGGCTCGCGGCGGCGCCGGCCGGCGCGACGCTGGTCGTCTCGCTCGAACCTTGCAGTTCCACCGGGAAGAAGACGCCGCCGTGCGTGCCGGCGATCGTGCAGGCCGGGATCCGCCGCGTGGTGGTGGGGGAGGTCGACCCCGACCCGCGCCACTCGGGGCGGGGAGTGCGCGAGCTCGAGGCGGCGGGCATCGCGGTGGTGCGGGCGCCCGAAGGGAGCGTGCCGGCCGATCTGCTCGCGGAGTTCCGGCTCCACCTGGCGCGCCGCCGCCCGTGGACGTTGCTCAAGTGGGCGTGCGGGCTCGATGGCGGCTGGACTTCGGCGGAGCGCTGGGTGTCGGGCGAGGCGGCGCGCGCAGAGGTCCATCGGCTGCGCGGCCACGTCGACGCGATCGTCGTCGGGTCGGGCACGGTCCTGAGCGACGACCCGCAGCTCACCGCACGACCGCCGGGTTCGCCCGATTCGCCCGGTCCGCGCACACCGGTGCGAGTCGTCGTCGATCGGCGCGCGCGCGTGTCCGCTTCGGCACGAGCGTTCCAAGGCGCGCCGACGCCGCCGGCGCTCTGGTTCACGCGCGCTCCGGGCGACGCGCCGCAGGGAGTCGAGCGCGTCGCGCTGCAACAACGCCTCGCGGCGGGCGGCGACGACCTCGAAGCGGTCGGCGTCGAATTGCGGCGCCGCGGCCTCGCCCGCATCCTCGTCGAGGGCGGTCCGACGCTCGCGGCGGCGTTTCTGCGCGCGCACGCCGTCGACCACGCGTGGGTCTTCGTCGCCGCGAAGGCGAGCGCCGGCGCCGCGGCGCGGCTCGCCACCGGCGACGCTCGGCTCGATTCCGACTTCCGGCCGCGCGTGCTCGACGTGCAACGTTGCGGGGACGACGCATGGTTCAAGCTGGCGGTGCCGTGAGGCACGCCCGGATCGTCGTATTCGCGGCGTCCGCGGCGGCCCTCCTCGTCGCGGCGGCTCCGGCGCGCGGGCAGTCGGCCGCGGCGGAGCTGCCGCGCGTCGCCGAGCTGGTCGCGCGGCTCGCCGCCCCGTTGCGCGAGCAGCGGCTCGCCGCGCAGGAGGCGCTCCTCACGCTCTCCGCGGACGACGCCCGGCAGCTCGAGGACGTCGAGGCGCCGCCGGGATTCGAGGCGAGGACGGCGCTCGAGTACGTGCGCACGCACCGGCCCGCACCCGCAGTGGCCGTCGCGGTCGCGGCCGGCGCCTACAAGGTCGGCAGCGACGTCGGCCGCGATCGCAATCCCGAGCGGACGATCACGCTCGCCGCCTTCACGATCGACGACTGCGAGGTGACCTGCTTCGACTACTGGCGGTTCGTCCGTGCGACCGGGGCGGCGGCGCCGCAGGGGTGGGTCGACGGGCGCTACCCCTACGGCGGCGAGCGCGTCCCCGTCGGCAACGTGTCGCCGGCGGAGGCGAAGCGCTTCGCGGAGTGGGTGGGCGGACGCCTGCCGACGTCGGACGAGTGGGAGGTCGCCGCGACCGGCGGGACGGGGAAGGCGTTCCCCTGGAACGAGTCGTTCTTCCCGCAGCTCGCGAACTTCATGGGCGGCGAGCTCGTCGAGGTGCGCAGCGAACCGCAGGACCGCTCGCCGTTCGGCGGCTACGACTTCTGCGCGTCGCTGCGCGAGTGGGTCGTCCTCCCGAACGGGACGATCGCGCCGCGCGGCGGCTCGTTCAGCAGCGGGCAGTTCCTCTACCTGCGCCTCACGCGCGGGCCCGACGAAAGCGTCCGCGACCGCCGTCCGACGATCGGACTGCGCGTGTGCGACCGGAAGCGATGAGCGCGGACGCCACGGGGCCGCGGCCGGGTCGGGGCGCTCGACCCTGGCACCACTACCTGCGCTCGGCGCTCTTCGTCGTCGTGCTCGGGACGTCGTTCCTGCCGCGCTGGGCGAGGCGGGGGCTCGCGCGGATCACCGCGCGCTTCGTCTACGTACTCGCGCCGCGCCTGCGCCGGCGCATCGAGAAGAACCTCTCCCGCGTGATGGTCGGCGCCTTGCCGCCCGCGCGTCTGCGTGCGTCGACCGTCGCGGTGCTCGTCAACTATGGCGACTACGTGCTCGACTTCCTCTCGCTGCTGCGCGGCGACGTGAGACGCTGGCGCGGTGCGACGACGGGGGAGGAACGGCTGGAGCGCGCCGGGACGTCGGGGCGCGGGGTGCTCCTCGCGACGGCGCACCTCGGGAGCTGGGAGATGGCGGCGCTCTTCCTCGCCCGCCGCACGCAGCGGGTGACGCTCGTCTCCATGCCGGAGGAGATCGGGTGGCTCGGTCGGCTGCGCTCGCGCATCCGCAGCTCGCAGAGGCACGAGGAGGTGCTGCTCGGCAACGACCCGATGGCGGTGATCGATCTCCTGAACCGCCTGCGCGCCGGCGAGTTCGTCGGCGTGCAGATCGACCGCGTGGCCGGAGGCGGCGCCGCCAACGTCCCGTTCTGCGGCCATCACCTCGTCATGCCGCGCGGTCCGGCCCGCCTCGCCCACGCGACGGGGGCGTGGATCCTGCCGGTCTTCGCGATCACCGCCGCCGACGGGAAGTACGACCTCGTGGTCGAGGAGCCGATCGACCCGACGGGCCTCGACGAGCCGGCGATCCAGGCGAAGCTCGCGGGACTGCTCGAGCACTACGTCCGGCGCCACCCCGAGCAGTGGCTGATGATGCAGGATCCGTGGAGCGACGCCGCGGCGGCGGGCCGCGTGGGCGCCGCCGCCGCGGCGAACGGAGGAACGAGTTGAGTCAGCGCAAGCAGTACTGCGCGCGCGCCGGCCGCTTCACTTGGCTGCGGGCGCCGCCGGGCCGAGCCGCGCGAGGAAGCGCTTCGCCGCCTCGTCCTCCGGATCCAGCCCCTTCAGGGCGTCGAAGGACTCGCGCGCGACGCCGAGGTCGCCGGTGAAGTAGGACTGCCACGCGAGCACGAGGGTCGCGGCCGGCTCGCCCTTCACCTGATCGAGGAAGCTGCGCAGCGCGACCATCTGCTCGGCGTGCTCCTCGGGGTCGCCGTAGCGCGTGCGCGGATCCTCGCCGAGCAAGGGCAGGTCGGGCTGCAGTTCGAGCGCGCGCCGCAGGAGGAACGCCGCGTCGGGATAGTTGCCGATGGCGAAGAGCGCCTGCGCATAGGCCAGCTTCGCGGAGGCGTCGCTCGGGGCGGCCAGCACCGCGTCGCGGAACGAGTCGATCGCGCCGGGGTAGTCGCGCGCGCGGAACTGCTCCCAGCCCTTCGCGATCCGCTCGGCCGGAGTCGCCTCGGGCGCGGGCTCGGTCCGATTCGTGATCGGCGGATAGTGGTTGGCGTCGTCGTCGTAGTCGTGCACCACCACGACCTCGGAGTAGGTCGGGTAGTAGGCCGGGTAGTAGTAGCTGCTCGGCCAGTAGTAATAGGAGTAGGGGTAGAAGCACGGCGCGCAGCCGGGCCGCAGCCAGTAGCAGTAGAGCCAGCTGTTGCAGAAGACGTATCCGAACGAGCAGCCGCCCCAGCCGCTCCAGGTGCAGTGGCGGTTGCACGGGTTCGCGAAGAAGAAGTTCACGTCGACGGCGGCGTGCGCCGTCTGGACGTTCGTGGTCGAAGTGACCGGTTCGAGCGCAGCGCGTCCGTTGTTCGGCGCGACGAGGTCCGTGCGGCCGCTCGCGTGAGAGACCGGGAGCGTGCGCGGCAGGCGGTCGATCGTCGGCGTGATGCGAGGAGACGTGGACGGGGCGCCGACGACTCGATTGCCGCTCGTCGTGCGGCGCTCGGGGATCGAGGCCATCCCTTCGCCAGGCGTGCGCAGCCGCAGGCCCGGATCGCGGCCGGCCATCGTCTGCGTCCGCTCTGCGCGCCACGAACCGTTCGCGGGAGCGCGCTGCACGGGCGTGTGCACGAGAGCGTCGGTGGTGCGGTGCTGCGAAGGATCGAAGGAGTGCGACGAGCGGGGCGACGTCCCTGGAACCGTAGTCGTCGTCGGATCGCTGTGGCCGCGGTTGGCGGTCGAAGGAGCCCCTTGAGGCGGGAGCGTGCGCTCGGGGCCGCTGTGGCCGGCCTGTGTCCGCGTCGACGGCGCGGTCCGCGTCGCGGGCGGGAGCGTGCGCGTCTCACGGCTGACGTGCTGGGAGGAGCGCGGCGTCGGAGCCGCCGCGGGCGACATGCGGGGCGCCGCGGACGGCGCGTGGCCGACGGGCGGCGCGGTGCTGCGGATCGGAGGCGCGGAGCTCCGGACGGGCGGCGCGGAATTCCTGACTTGCGGCGCGCTGTTGTGCACCTGCGGTGCGGAGCCGCCGCGCGGCGCGGACGTCGAACCGCCGCGGCTCGAACCGGCGGGCGCGACCGGAGCGACGCTCCGCCCGCCGCCCTTCCCGTCCGCCGGAGCGGCGGCGAGCGCGGCGCCGCTCGCCACGATCAGCCACACCACCGTCATCGGTCGGAAGGTCGCCATGACTCGGATCTCCTGCAGCGCGTCGCCGCGGAAGATCCGCGCGACTCACTGCTTTGCTCGGTTACGAATCTCGGTCTCGATGCGTTGCAGCGCGCGCCGCCGATCCTCCGGGGTCTTCGCGTCGGCGAGCCCGTCGTTGTCCAGGATCCAGCTCAGGTAGAGCTGTGCGCGCGCGTCCGGTGTCCGTTCCGGTCCGAGGAGTTGGAGATACCGATCCAGTCCCTCGAGATCGCCCGCCGCGAGCCGCGCCGCTTCGGCCGGGATCCGGAGCGGATGGTCGGGGTGGAGCGATGCTGCGAAGTGTTCTAGCACCGAGCGTGCCCGAGGGGCCCGCCAGGTCGCGAGGAGGCGCAAGGCCGTCTCCGCCACCCCGTCCTCCCCGGGAGTGAGTGCCTTCTCCACGATCGGGAGCGCCACCTCGAGCCGGCTGTTCCCGATGACCTCGAGTGAGCGCACGCGGATCGCGACGTCAGGGTCGGATAACCCGGACTTCACCTCGTCGACGTAGCGCGCGCGCTCCTTGGCCGGGACCAACTGCACGAGCTCGCCGAGCACCGCGAGCACGTGGCGGCGGATCATGAAGCTCGAACCGTGCAGCGCCTCGAAGAGCCACGGCGCGACCCTCGGTCCCAGTCCCGCGAGGATGAACCCGGCGTTGTCGACGTTCCGGATCTGGAAGGTCCCGAAGGCGAGGATCAGCGTCTGGATGCGCTCGACGAGGGCGGGATCGTCGAGCGGCGGCGCCGCCGACCAGAGCGCTTCGCGGCGCTCGGCCCACCACTGCTCGACGCGGCGCACGCTCGCGACCTGGTCCGCGTCCGAGGCGTCGGGCGAGTGGCCGAAGCGGTCCCCGCCGGACGCGGCGGCGATCCCGTCGATCGCCTCCTCCTTCCACCACGCCGTCTGCAGCGACGCATCCCATTCGCGGTTCACGTCGTCCTGGATCGACGTCTGCTCCTTCAGCGCCTTGATCAGGAGCGGGACGCCGCCGTAGCAGCGCGCCTCGGCGAGCTTCGTTGCGGCGCGGATGCGCAAGACCGTCAGACGGTGGTTGTCGACCTTTCCGAAGACCTTCAGCAGCAGCGGCTGCGTCCACGCGAAGCCCGACCGGGCGATCGTCTCGAGGTGGGTCAGCGCGACCTCGTCGGAGGCGTCGCGCAGGTGGTGGCCGGCGGCGGCGACGAGGCGCTGCGGGACACACCGTTCCGACGAGGTCATCAGGCGGAGCATCGTGCGCGCGGCGGCGAAGCGGACCTCGGCGCGCGGGTCGTCGAGTCCGGCGAGCAGCGCGGCAGGGTCGCGCCGCGCATCCTCGACCAGCGCCGGAAGCTCCTCTTCCGTCCGGACCGGATCGATCTGCGCGACGCGCTCGAACGCGGCGCCGATGCGCTGCGCGGCCCCGGCGTCGGCGGGAAGCGGCTCCGGCGCGGGCGCGACGGCGAGGAGGTCCTGCCAGTACCACTCGACCGCCGGGAACGGCATCGCCTCCTCGCGGCGGTGCCACGGCGTGTAGGGGCGAGGGTCGCGGTCGACCCCGGCCGCAGGGGGCGGGCGCTTCGCCTCGCGCTGGCACGCGAAGGCGGCGAGCACGACCGCTCCCGCGAGCGCGCCGCCGAGCGCGCGGCGCCTAGAGCTTGACGCGCTCGTCATGCAACCGGACTCCCTCGTCGTCGAGCATGATCGGCGTCAGCTTGTAGATCAGCTCCACGCGCGCCTCGGTGACGCTCCCCGCCTCGAACGGAACCTCGAGCGAAAGCGTCTCGCCCGCGAGGATCTGCGTGTTCTCTCGTCCCCACTTCTGCGCGTTGTCGAGCCGCTCGGTCTCCTCGCGGTAGGGGTTGCGAAAGCGTCGGCGCGCCGTGCCGCGGTCGCGCCCGTACGGCCGCGCCTCGCGCGCCGGCACCTGCACGCCGTCGGCCTGGATCAGCGTGACGACGACGTCGAGCGCGCGGTGGCGCGCGTCCGCGGGGAAGTTGTGCCCCGCGCCGGTGTTCGACACCGAGACGACGAGCGTCCGGCCGGCGCCCTCGCCCGCTTTGACCTCGGACTTGAGCTCGTAGGCCTTGGCGAGCGTCGCGACGTCGTGGCCGCCGGTCATGTGATGCGAGCGGCCGCTCCGCGTCGTCCCGTCGGCGCACTTGCGCTCGACGACGGGCATGTGGCAGTCGACGCAGCCGACGCCCGCCTTGGCGAAGGTCGAGAGCTCCCACTGGTCGACGGTGTTGTGCTGGTTGTGGCACGGCGCGCAGACCGCGGGCGAGCGCATCTCGGCCTGGCCGGCGGGCCGGCACGCGGCGTTCGCGCTCGCCGGCGCGAGGTGCTCGGGCCCGACCACGTGGTCGTAGGCGCGGTGGCAGGAGAGGCAGTCGACGCCGTGCTCGCGGTGGGTGACGCGCTCGACGACGCGCTCGAGCTTCCCGATGCCGTGCTCGAAGACCGGCGCCGGCGCGTGGCACGGGATGCAGTCGAGCTTGCGGAAGTTGTTGCTCTGGTTGCTGGCGAGCACGAGCGGATCGGTGAACGCCTGCGCGTGCATGCTCTCCTCCCACTCCTTCCACTCCGCCTGGTGGCAGGGAGCGCAGGTGGCGGAGGTCTCGAGGTCGATCGTGGAGGCCTGCGCCGAGGCCTCTTCGGGCCCCGAGCGCTCGAGCAGGAGCAGGCCGCCGACGAAGGCCGCGACGAGGACGAGCGCGGCGACGATGCGCTTGCGGTTCATCGGATCCGTTCCGCCGGCTCTTCTTGCGCGATGCCGAGGAGGCGCGCGACCTCGTCCGACGGCGGCGAGCGCTCCCAGTCGGACGGATTCCCCGACGCCACGATGCGTCCGCCGTGCAGGACGTGCGCTTCCTCGCAGAGCGCCCGCGCCTCGCGCAGCTCGTGCGTCACGAGCAGAAGCGTGGCCCCGGTCTCCTCGAGCCAGCGACGGATCTCGCGACGCAGTTCGGCCGCGAGCGGCGGATCGAGGTTGCGCAGCGGTTCGTCGAGCAGGAGCAGCGGGGCCGCCGACGCGAACGCCCGCGCCAGAGCGAGCCGCGCCTGCTCGCCGCCCGAGAGCCGGCCCGGCGTCCGATCCGCGAGGTGGGGGATGCGGGCGCGCTCGAGCCACTCGTCCGCCGACCGCTCGTCGCGCGCGACGAGCCGCACGTGCTCGCGCGCCGTGAGGTGGGGCCAGAGCGCGTAGCTCTGGAAGACCATCGCGACGCCGCGCCGCGACGGCGCGACCGCGGTCTTCGCGTCGGCGACGACGCGACCAGCGATCGAGATCGAGCCGGCGCGCGGCGCGAGCAGCCCGGCAATGCACTTGAGCAGGGTCGTCTTGCCGGTGCCGCTCGGGCCGAGGAGCGCGGCGCGCCGGCCCGCCGCGACCTCGAGATCGAGAGGGTCGAGGACCGGGTCGGCGCCGGGACCGGCGACGAGGCGGACGATCG
>DASRRB010000374.1:0-40177 GCA_035695985.1 Planctomycetota bacterium
GAGGCTCCTCGCCACCTTCCCGCGCGGTCCGCGCGACGAGCACACGCTCTTCACCCACCCCCTGAGCCTGGTGCTGATCGCGACGGCGTGCACGGCGATTCCGGCCTTCGTCGTGAAGAAGCTGATCGACGCCAATCTCGAGAGCCTGACCGTGATCGGCACGTCGCTCGTCGTGGGCGGCGTCGTGATGGTCGCGGTGGACCTCTGGCGCGCGCGCGCCGAGCGCGAGGGGCCCGAGCGCTGGGACAACGCGATCAAGACCTGGGAGATGGAGGAGATGACGGTCGGGCAGTCGATCTGGATCGGGCTGTGCCAGACGCTCGCCGCGGTCTTCCCCGGGACTTCACGGTCGATGGCGACCATCGCGTCGGGCCAGATCGCCGGCCTCTCGCGCGCGACCGCGCTCGAGTTCTCCTTCTTCGTCTCGATGCCGACGATGGCGATCGCGACCGGTTACGACTTCCTCAAGTGGAGGGGGGCGCGCGCCGCCGCCGCCGCCGGGAACGGTGCGCCGGCCACGACAACGCACGAGTGGATCGTGCTCGCGATCGGCTTCGTCACCGCGTTCGCCGCCGCCTACGGGACCGTGGCGTGGTTCATGGCGTGGGTGCGCAAGCACGGCTTCCTGCCGTTCGGCGCCTACCGCATCGCCGTCGGCGCGGCCGTCCTCGCCTGGATGGCGCGCGCGCCCTGACATCCGCCGCGCGTCAGCGCGGCGCGAGCTTGCGGTCGACGGAGAGCGCGCCGCCGCCGAGCAGCATCAGCGCGAGCGCGATCCCGATCGCGAGCAGGTGGTACTCGAACCCCTCACCCGCCCCTGGCGTGTTGTTCCAGTTCATGAAGAAGCCGTTCGCGCGGTGGACCGTCTGGATCGCGCCGACCATCACCGCGAGGACGCCGAGCGCCGCGAGGCGCGTGCAGAACCCGAGCAGCAGCGCGACCGGCCCGAGGAACTCGATCAGGATCACCAGCGCCGCGAGCGCGGTCGGCAACCCGATCTTGCCGGTGAGGAAGCCCATCGTCCCGTCCCAGCCGTACCCGCCGAACCAGCCGAGCACCTTCTGCGCGCCGTGCGGGAAGATCACGACCGCCAGGGTGAGTCGCAGCAGCAGCAGCGCGAACTCGTTGCGCGTGCCGAACAGCGCGCCCTTCATGCCGCCCGTCGCCGGTTTCGCTTCGTCGCTCATTGGCGTGTCCTTCGGAGAATCACTTCGCCGGCTTCTTGCGCGCCGCGAGGATCGCCGCGATCAGCGCCTCGGGCGCCGCCTCGGGCAGCTTGTCGGGCGCGTTCGGGTCGCAGAACGCCGCCTTGCCCACCACGATGGTCGTCTTGTAGGTCTCGACGTACTGGACGCACGACGGGCAGTACGCCAGGTGGCGGTGGAATTCGCTCTTCTGCGCATCGGGCAGGGCACCGTCGATGTAGTCGATGAGGAAGTCGTTCATTTCTTTGCACGTGATCAGAGGTTTCATGTCGGGTCTCGGCCGGAGCGGGAACCGACTCTCGCGTCGAGCAGCGTGCGCAGCGCCTGCCGCGCGCGATGGATGCGGATCTTGATGGCGTTCGGCGTGACCTCGAGCTGCCGCGCGACCTCGTCGGTCGAGAGCTCCTCGATGTCGCGCAGCAGCAAAGCGACCCGGTACGTATCCGGCAGCTCGTCGATCAAGTGGCGCACGAGCACGCGCGTCTCCTCCTTGGAGACGAGCTCCTCGGCCGACTCGGACCACGGCGCGTGCGACTCGAGCTCGTGCCCGGCGTCGTCGAAGCGCGGCAGCAGGTCGTCGATCGGCCGCTCCTGCACGTGCTTGCGCGAGCGCAGCTTCATCAGCGCGGCGTTGATCGCGATGCGGTGGAGCCAGGTGGAGAAGCGCGCGCCGCCCGCGAAGCCGCCGATCCCCTTGAAGACGCTGACGAAGGCGTCCTGCACCGCCTCGCGCGCGTCCTCTTCGTTGCGCAGGATGCGGCGCGCGACCGCGAGCATGCGCCCGGTCTCGGCGCGCACCAGCGACTCGTAGGCGGCGTCGTCGCCGCGCCGCAGCGCCGCGAGCAGTTCCTGCTCTTCGGCGGACGCGCGTTCGGCCGGAGCGGGCGGGAGCGGCTGGGAGGATGCTTCCGGAGGAGTCATGGCCGACGGTGCAGCGTAGCAGGGCGACGCGCCCCTGGGACGCAGGACCCCGCGCAGGACGGCGGCGTGGAGGAAGACGTCGAGGATGGTCCCGGTCACCATGGCCGCGCTTCGATGCAGCGACCCGCCCGGCCGTTTCACGCGCGGGTCGGCCGAGGACGGAACCGGGACGGGGAATTCCGGGAGCCAGCCGATAACTTCGGCGCCCCCGACGCCTCCCCGCGAGAGGTCTGCGATGAATCCGATCGCGCCCCGGAATCCCAAGGCCTCTCAGCGCGTGCGCGAGCTCGCCGCGCAGGGCCAGTCGGTCTGGCTCGACTTCATCAAGCGCGGGATGCTCGCCGACGGCTCCCTGCAGCGGATGATCGCCGACGACGGGCTGCTCGGCATGACCAGCAACCCGGCGATCTTCGAGAAGGCGATCGCCGGCTCCGCCGACTACGAGCGGGACCTCGCCTCGGCGGCTCTCGAGTGCGCGAGCAACCCCAAGGGCGTCTTCGAGCGGCTCGCGATCGCCGACATCCGCGCCGCGTGCGACCTGATGGCGCCCGTCTACGCCGCGACGAAGCGGATCGACGGCTACGTCAGCCTCGAGGTCGCCCCCGACCTGGCGCACGACCAGACCGGCACCGTCGCGGAAGCGCAGCGTCTGTGGGTCGCGGTCGCCCGCCCGAACGTGATGATCAAGGTGCCGGCGACGCCGCAGTGCATCCCGGCGATCCGCCAGCTCCTGTCGGAAGGGATCAACGTCAACATCACGCTGCTCTTCAGCGTGGACGCCTACGACTCGGTCGCGGCGGCGTGGCTCGACGGGCTCGAGTTCCTCGCGAAGCGCGGCGGCGACGTGAGCAAGGTCGCGTCCGTCGCGAGCTTCTTCGTGAGCCGCATCGACTCCTACCTCGACCCGCGCCTCGAGGAGCTCGCCAAGCACGCCGCGAATCCCGCCGACCGCGAACGCGTCGCCGGCCTCGTCGGCAAGGTCGCGATCGCGAACGCCAAGGTCGCCTACCAGCACTACCTCGATCTGAAGAAGGGCCCGCGCTGGGCGGCCCTCGCGAAGAAGGGGGCGATGCCGCAGCGGCTCCTGTGGGCCTCGACCGGCACCAAGAACCCCAAGTACAGCGACGTCCTCTACGTCGACGGGCTGATCGGCCCCGAGACGGTCGAGACGATCCCGCCTTCGACCTACGACGCCTTCCAGGACCACGGCACCGTGGCGCCGACGCTCACCGCCGACGTCGCGGCGGCGCAGAAGGTCCTGAAAGACCTCGGCATCGCGGGCGTCTCGCTGCAGGCGGCGACCGACCACCTGCTGACCGACGGCGTGAAGCTCTTCAAGGACGCCTACGACAAGCTGCTCGCCGCGGTCGCGCAGCGCGGCGTCGTGGTCGAGCCGCAGCCGAAAGGACGGCTGCGCGCGGTCCTCCCGCCGGCGCTGCAGAAGGCCGTCGAGGCGAAGGTCGCCGACTGGAAGCAGGGCGGGAAGGTGCGCCGCCTTTGGGAGGGCGACGCGAAGCTCTGGACCGGCGGCGACGAGGGCAGCTGGCTCGGCTGGCTGCAGCTGCCCGATCAGCAGAAGGCCGACGTTTCACGCTTCTCCAAGGTCGCGGCCGACGTGAAGGCGGGCGGCTTCACGCACGTCTGCCTGCTCGGCATGGGCGGCTCGTCGCTCTGCCCCGAGGTGTGGACCCTGACGTTCGGGAAGCAGGCGGGATTCCCCGAGCTCGTCGTCCTCGACTCGACCGATCCGCAGCAGATCGCCGCCGTCGAGCGCCGCCTCGACCTCACGCGCACGCTCTTCTGCGTGAGCAGCAAGTCGGGCAGCACGCTCGAGCCCAACATCTTCAAGGCGCACTTCTTCGAGCGCGTGAAGAAGCTGGTCGGGCCGGAGCGCGCGGCGCAGCAGTTCATCGCGGTGACCGATCCCGGCTCGAACCTGGAGAAGGTGGCGCAGCAGGAGCGCTTCCGCGCGATCCACCCCGGCGTGAAGAGCGTGGGCGGCCGCTACTCGGCGCTCACCAACTTCGGGCTGGTGCCGGCCGCGGCGATGGGGCTCGACGTCGCGCACCTGATCGACCGCGCCTTGGAGATGAAGGAGGCGTGCGGGCCGGGCGTCGCGCCCGAGGACCACCCCGGCGTCCTGCTCGGCGCGATCCTCGGCTGCGCGGCGAAGCTCGGCCGCGACAAGGTCACGCTGGTGACGTCGCCGACCGTCCACGACCTCGGCGCCTGGATCGAGCAGCTGCTCGCCGAGTCGACGGGCAAGATCGGGCGCGGCCTGATCCCGGTCGACCGCGAGACGCTCGCGGCGCCCGAGCGTTACGGCGCCGACCGCGTCTTCCTCTCCTTCGAGGTCGCGGGAGACCCGAACCTCGCGACGCAGCAGAAGCTCGCCGCGCTCGAAGCGGCCGGCCATCCGGTCGTGCACGTGCCGCTGCGCGACGCCTACGACCTCGCGGCGGAGTTCTTCCGCCTCGAGGTCGCGACGGCGGTCGCGGGCGAGGTGCTCGCGATCCATCCGTTCGACCAGCCCGACGTCGAGGCGAGCAAGCTCGAGACGAAGAAGCTCACCGCCGCCTACGAGCAGTCGGGCAAGCTCCCGCCCGAGCAGCCGTTCTGGAGCGGCGACGGCGTGGCGTGCTTCGCCGACGCGAAGAACGCCGCGGAGCTGAAGCCCGCGGCGACGTCGCTCGCCGCCCTGCTGCGCGCCCACCTCGGCCGCGCGGTCGCCGGCGATTACGCCGCCTTCCTCGCCTACGTCGACATGAACCCGACGCACGAGGCGCTCCTGCAGGAGCTCCGGCACGAAGTGCGGGACGCCCGGCGCGTCGCGACCTGCCTCGGCTTCGGGCCGCGCTTCCTCCACTCGACCGGCCAGGCGTACAAGGGCGGTCCCAATCGCGGCGTCTTCGTGCAGATCACCGCCGACGACGCGCGCGACGTGCCGGTGCCCGGCGCGAAGTACACCTTCGGGATCGTGAAGGCGGCGCAGGCGCGCGGCGACTTCGAGGTGCTCGCCGCGCGCGGACGCCGGGCGCTGCGGATCCACCTCGGGAGCGACGTCGCGGCGGGGCTCGCGAAGCTCCGCGACGCGGTGCGGGACGCGGTCAAGAACATGGAGACGGCGAAGTGAACGATCCGACGCGCGCGGCGGGGGGCAAGGACGCGAAGACGGCGGCCCGCGCGATCGAGCCGATCACGAGCGGCAAGCCGGTCGGCCCCTGCACGGTCGTGATCTTCGGCGCCGGCGGCGACCTCACCAAGCGCAAGCTCATCCCCGCGATCTACAACCTGCAGCGCGAAAACCTCCTGTCGAACGAGTTCGCGGTGGTCGGCTTCGCGCGCGCGCCGATGGCCGACGACGGCTACCGCGAGAAGCTCGACGCCGAAATCAAGAAGTTCGCGACGAGCGAGGTCACGGGCGAGCAGTGGAAGTGGCTGCGCGAGCGCATCTACTACTGCCAGGCGGACTTCAACGAGCCGGGCGCGTTCGAGAAGCTCGGCGAGACGCTGAAGAAGGTCGACGCGGAGCGCGGCACGCGCGGCAACGTCCTCTTCTATCTCGCGACCGCGCCCGAGTTCTTCGGCGACGTGGTCCGGAAACTCCAGGCCGCGAAGCTCACGCAGCAGACCGGCGGCTTCCGGCGCGTGATCGTGGAGAAGCCCTTCGGCCGCGACCTCGACTCGGCGCGCGCGCTCAACAAGGAGCTGCTCGGGCTGCTCGAAGAGAACCAGATCTACCGGATCGACCACTACCTGGGCAAAGAGACCGTCCAGAACATCATGGTGTTCCGGTTCGCGAACGGGATCTTCGAGCCGATCTGGAACCGCCGCTACGTCGACCACGTGCAGATCACGGTCGCGGAGACGGTCGGCGTCGAGACGCGCGGCGACTACTACGACAAGAGCGGCGCGCTGCGCGACATGGTCCCCAACCACATCTTCCAGCTCATCTCGCTGGTCGGGATGGAGCCGCCGATCTCGTTCGACGCCGACTCGGTGCGCGACGAGCAGGCCAAGGTGCTGCGCGCGCTGCAGCCGATGACGCCCGAGGAGGTGCTGCAGCGCACGGTGCGCGGCCAGTACGGCGAAGGGATGGTGTGCAACAAGAAGGTCGCGTCGTACCGGCGCGAGCCCAAGGTCGCGCCCGACTCGCGCACCGAGACCTACGTCGCGATGAAGCTCAACATCGACAACTGGCGCTGGACCGGCGTGCCGTTCTACCTGCGCGTCGGGAAGGCGATGGCGAAGCGCTTCACCGAGATCGCGATCACGTTCAAGCGGCCGCCCTTCACGCTCTTCCGCGACACGCCGATCGACCGCCTGACCCCCAACCAGCTCGTGATCAACGTCCAGCCCGACGAGGGGATCTCGCTCGGCTTCGGGGCGAAGGTGCCGGGCGCGACGGTGCGGCTCGGCGGCGTGCAGATGGACTTCCGCTACGCCGACCAGTTCGGCTCGACGCCGTCGACCGGCTACGAGCGGCTGCTCTACGACGCCATGGCCGGCGACGCGACGCTCTTCCAGCGCGCCGACATGGTCGAGGCGGGATGGAAGGTCGTGGCGCCGGTGCTCGACGTCTGGAACTCGCTGCCGCCGCGCACCTTCCCCAACTACGCCGCCGGCAGCGCCGGCCCGCGCGAGGCCGACGAGCTTCTCGCGAAGGACCAACGCGCCTGGCGGGCGATCGACGGCTGACGCGGCGCGCTCGCGCGGGCTGCAAACGCGCCGTTCTCCGATCGATCCCGGCCACGCACGGCATGATGGACGGCGTCGGCGCGTCCCGTCGTCCACTTCGAGGAATCCCCATGAAGGCGTCTTCGTCTCTGTTCGTGCTCGCCCTCGCCGGAACCGGCTGCGGTTCCATCCGGGGCAGCATCGATTCGGTGTCGGACTCGAGCGCGGGCGTGATCGAGAGCCTGAAGAGCCCGTTCGTCGCGAGTTCGAAGTCCTCGGGCATCGGCGGCACGACGGAGGGTTCGGCCAACTACCAGCGCGACGTCCACTCCTACGCCCTCGCTTGTCTCGCCCGTGACGACGAGCCGGGCGAATTCCTGCGGGGCATGAGCCGCGTCGCCGAGCTGCACGGCGTCTCCGATTGGGAGGACTCGCCCGACACCTATGCCGCGCTGCACGGGCTGGTGGCCGCGGACGAGCTCGACGCGGCGGGCCTCGCCCGGCTGCGCGACGGACTCGCGCCGCTCGGTCCGGACAAGGTCGCCCGCGCGTTCGGCGAAACGTTGCCGCAGCGGTGACGGGCGCGCGGTCGTGAACGCCGCGACCACGGCGCTGCTCCTCGCGTTCGCGCCTGCGCGCGGCGAGCGGGCGGACGCACCGGCTCCGCTCGCCTTCCTCCACGTCGAGTCGAACGTGGACGGCGCGAGCGGCGGGCATTCGGCGCTGCGCGTCGGCGGCTTCGTCTACCACTTCCAGCACGGCGACGACGGCCTGCTCGAGCTCGTGCGCGACGACTGGACCGGGTTCCAGTACGTCTACGCCGGCCTGGAGAACCGGACGCTCCACCTCGCGCACGTCGACGCCGCCCCCGCGGACGTCGAGCGCGTCGCGCGCCGCTGCGCGAGCGCGTACGTCGAGGAGGTGACCGCGCTCGATCGTGCCGCGCGCCGGCGCCTCGACGCCGAGTGGTTCGACGCGCTGCGCGACGGCCGGCTCCCGCCGCCGATCCGCGGGCTCGGGCTGCTCGCCGACGCGGCCGGCGCGCTTCCGGCGGCGGGCGCCGACGAGCTCCGCGCAGCCGTCCTCGCCGCGTTCGGCGAGCGCTTCCTCACGGACGAGCGCGCGCGGTCGGAGCCGGCGATCGCCGGCTTCGCGTTGGCGCCGGCCGCGACCGATCTCGAGCCGTGGCGCGAGCAGGTCGCGACCGACGCCGCGCTGCGCGCGCTCGAGGACGGACGTCCGCTCGCCGCCGAGGCCGCGCTCGACGACGTCGATCCCGCGCCGCTGTCCGCCGGCGAGCGCGCTGCGCTCGCGCGCGCGCGGGACGCGCAGACGGCGACGATCCTCTCGCTGCTCCGCTCGGCGCGCTGCGACCGCGGCTTCGCGCTGCTCGTCGCGATCGCGCGCCACCGCGCCGCCTCCCTCTCGCTCGAGCGTGGGCGCCTCGTCGTGCTCGACCCGTTCCCCGACGACGCGCCGCGTTTCGCGCCGGAGCGGTGGCTCGAGCCCGAGTCGGTCGCGGCGCAGGCGCGGCTCGCGGTGCGGGCGCTCGAGGCCGAACGTGCGATCCGCCGTGCCGTCCTCTCCGCGGAGACCTTCGTCGAGGCGGACTGGAACGCGCTCGAGGACGTGAGCGCGCGCTGCCGCGAGGCGCGCCGCGGCGCGCGGGGCGAACCTGTGCGCGTGCGCACTCTCCGCATGGTGCCGTCGCGCGGCCGGGTCGTCGCCGCGCGGCCGGCCGTCGCCGACGCGGCGCGCCGCGCCGCGCTCGCCCGCGCGCGCGTCGAACGGACGCGGTGCGAGGACGAGGAGCGCCGCGCCTACCGGCTCCTCGACCGCAACTGCGTCACGGAGCTCGCCCGCCTGGTCGACTCGGCCTTCGAGGATCCCGCGGACGAGACGCGCGCGCTCGGCGGGCGCCTCGATCCGGACCGCGGCCTCGGATTCATCCCGTTCGTCTTCCACGAGCGGGTCGTCGCGCGGCTGCGGATCGCGCGGGAGGAGACGATCCTGAACCACCGCCTCACGATGCTCGCGCGTGTCGAGGCGCAGGAGCCCGGGCTCCTCACGTCGCTGCGCGAGGCGACGGCGCTCGCGTCGACGATCTACCGGCCGCGCGCGAGCGACGGCGACTTCCTCTTCTTCACCGACGACGTGGTCGGGCTGCGGCCGCTGTGCGGGGCCGCCAATCTCGGGTGGGGTGTCGTCTGCGGCCTCGGCGGCGTCGTGACGGCGCCGTTCGACGGCGGCCGCCGCCTCCGCGCGGGATTCCACGGCGCGTTCTTCAGCCTCCCGGAGCTGGTCTTCGCGAACGTCCGGAAGGGGTCGTTCGACTCCGCGGAAGAGCCGCCCCCGGCGGGGACGCCGCCGGCGGAGCCGGCCACTCGCGAGTGAGCCGCGCCGCCGCCCCGGCACGGCGCTCCGCGCTCCGATCCCTCACGCCACCGGCCTCTTCTGCGCGAGGCGCAGCAGGAAGAGGAGCAGGACGGCGCCGACGGTCGAGACGACGGTTGTGGAGCGAGGAATGACCCGGCGCGCGCGGCGACTCCTGCTCGGCGGCGCCGCGCTGCTCGGCATCGCGGCGGGCGGCATCGTGACTTGCGGCTGGCTGCTGGTCCGGCCGCATCGGACCGCGGTCGGCCCGCCGCCGGCGGCGTTCGCGACGGAGGGCGTGAAGTTCACGACGAGCGACGGGCTCGCGCTGTCGGGGTGGTTCGTGCGCGGGGCGAAGGGCGCCGGCGCCGTGCTGCTGATGCACGGCGTCCGCTCCGACCGGCGCGAGAACATCGGCGTCGCGCAGGAGCTCGCGCGGCGGCATTTCACCGTGCTGCTCTTCGACTTCCGCGCCGAGGGCGAGAGCGCGGGCGACCGCATCTCGACGGGCGCATTCGAGAGCGAGGATGCCCGCGCCGCGCTCGACTTCGTGCGCCGCGAATCGCCCGGTGAGAAGGTCGGCGCGATCGGCCGCTCGATGGGTGGCGCGGCGGCGCTGCTCGGGAGCGGACCGCTGCCGTTCGACGCGCTCGTGCTGGAGTCGGTCTATCCCGACATCGAGCAGGCGACCGACGCGCGCATGCGCCTTCACCTCGGGCCGATCGGACCGTGGTTCTCGCCGCTGCTGCTGGTCCAGCTGCGCCCGTGGCTCGGCGTCGGTGCCGACGCACTACGCCCGGTCGACGCGGTGAAGCGGCTGCGGTCGCCGTTGATGGTGTTGGTCGGCGACCACGACCGGTTCCTGCCGGCCGCCGAAGCGAAGCGGGTGTTCGACGCGGCGCCGCCCGCGACGGTCGCGTGCCCGAAGGAGTTCTGGGTCGTGCCGGGCGCGGACCACGAGGAGTTGCGGCACGTGCAGCCGGAGGAGTACGACCGGAGGGTCGTCGGATTCCTGGAGCGGTGGCTGCGCTGAGCCATCGGGGACGGGAACGACTCGTGGCGCCGCCCGTGCGCGGTCAAACCCGCCGCGTCACGGCCCCGACTGCGCCGAACGCCGCGGCGCCGGCGCGCCGCGCAGCAGACCCTCCGTGCTGACGTCCTCGTCGACGTCGGGCCAGTGGATCCCGAATCCGCCCGCGACGATCTCCCACTTCGAGCGCTGCGCCCCCGTCGCCTTCGCCAGCCGCGGGAACCACTCGAGCGGGACCGAGATCGTGCGTCCGTCGACGAGGTCGACCACCAGTCGGTGCCTGGTGAGTTTCGCTTTCTTCACTCGTTCGCCCGCGTGTGGCATTTCGGATTGCCCATGATTCGCCGCGTAGAGTGCCGCATTGAAGCGGGCAAGGCCGCCTCGCGGTACCCCTCGCCATCGAGCGAACTATCATCTGCGCCCGATCCGCGTCCTCGAATCGCCGTCAGGTCGAGCCGGAGGTGACTGCCATGGTCCGCATCGTCGCAGGAATCGTGGCGGTCGTGTTCGCGGGATGCGGGACGACGCTCTTCGCGCAAGGTGACGATTCGCGCGCGAAGGAGGTGGTCGCGGCGCCCGAGCCCAAGGACGGGCTCTCGCTCCGGATCGAGCTGCTCTCCGATGAAGGGCATTGCGCGGGGCGGTTCGCGCGGCTCGGCGACGTCCGCCTCCTGTTGATGATGCAGAACGGCGGGAAGGAGCCGCTGCTGCTCGCGATCGACGAAGCGGAGCGGCGGTGGGTCGCGACGCCCGAGTTGGTAGGGCTCGAGCTGACGCGCGACGACGGCAAGCCGCTCGTGCTGCCCGAGTTCCAGGTCGCAACTTTCTTCGACAACGATTCGTTCCGGGGCGACAACTGGCATGCGATCCCGGTCCGCTGGCTCGCCGCGGGCGGCTACCTCCGCTGGTCGATCCCGCTCGGCGAGATCCCGGGCTGGCAGTCGTTCGACCTCGCGCCCGGCGTCTTTCGCCTCCGCGTGACCTACCGCGGTCCACCCGATCTCGCGCGCGTGAAGCACGTCGACGACGGCGCGAAGGCGGCGTGGCGCGGCGCGCTCGTCTCCTCGACGCTGCGCTTCGAGATCACCGACTCCACGCCGGCGCTGACCTGGAGCGAACCGCAGAAGGGCCTGCGCATCGCTTCGATCCCCGATCCGCGCGGCGACCGCTTCACGATCGGCGAGACGATCGAGCTGGCGACGATGCTCGAAAACGCGACCGACGCGCCGCTCGCGGTCGTGCGGGAGGTCGACTACTCGCAGGACGACGGCCTCGAGATCACGGCTGCCGACGGTCGGGAGCTATCGCAGGGCAGCTCCATGTCGACCGGCATCAACCACCGCGTCCGGTTCACGCTCCCCCCGCACGCGCGCGTGCGTATCCACGCCGCTCCAGCGCACGTCAGCCAGGACCAAATCCAGGCAGGCAACCACTGGTTCTCCGGCGCGTGGGCCGGCCGCTTCACGCTCCGCCAGCGGATCGAGATCGAGGCACCGATCCCGCCCCAGCGGACCTTCCTCGAAGTTCCGCCGCGCGAGATCGAGCTCGTCGCGCGGCGTTGACGGGGAACGAGGCGAATCCAAGTGCTTCGCACTCAGGATTCGATCACCCGCACGCCCTTCCTGCTCAGGAGCGCGATGAACGGCGCAGGTCGAGTCTTCGCGAAGCGGACCATCTCGCCGAGGTGCTGAACCAGGAGCTCCGCCAGGACCCTGCCGTTGACGCGGCTCGCGGTCACAATGAACGCCCTCACGCCGGCGTTCTTGAGGGCAGTGCGTTCGAGCAGGCGGTAGCGGATCTTGCGGTCCAGGGTGATCACGACCCAGCCGCGCTGACCGGCGACGGCCAGCCATTCGGCGTCCTCGGTGTCGGGTCGGAATTCGTCGTCGTGGACGCGGACGTCGGCGCCCGCAGCCCGAAGGGCCGTCGCGACGATCTGCCTGCCGAGATTGCGGTCGAGGAAGAACGTGACGCCGTCAAGCGGCACGTTTCAGCTCGAACCGCAGCGCCTCCTCGATCTCGGCCTCCGACACTCCGAAGTCCTTCGCGAGGTCGCGGATCGATTCGTCCGCGCAGAGGCGGTCGGCGAGGGCGCGCGTCGAGATCGACGCGGAGCGGAGCTGCGGCTGGCCGAAGTTGACGCGCGGGTCGATCACGACCGCGCCGCGCGACGCCGTGTCGTCGCCAACGATCGGGAAGAGCCGGATCGGTTCGCCGCGCGCGTCGTGGTCGATGCGAGCGAGGAAGCGGGCGACGACTTCGGGGATCTCGAGCTGTCCGGATTCCGACGCATTGACGATCTTCCCGAAGCTCTCGATCAGCAAGTTCCTGCCGTCGGTGAGCAGCCTCCGGCTCGCGAGCGGATGCTCCAGCTTCATCCGGTCCGCGAGGTAGCGGACGGCGGCGCGCACCTTGGGAAGACTCACGTGGTGGGCGCGTCGGATCGCGGAGAGGACGTGGATCTCGACGAGGTTCCGGAACGACAGCAGGCGACGACTCCGGTCGTCCGCGTCGATCACGCGCTGGAACGTGCGATGCCGACCCTTCGAGAGCACGGTCTGGCCGCGCACCCACGCGCGCACCGTCGCCAGGGGGAGGCTCAACATCCGCGCGGCGTCGGCGATCGTGTACGTCGGAATCGTCGAGGGGTGGCGGCCCCCGTAGATGTCCTTCACGCGCGAGGAGCCCATGTTCGAGTCCATCTCCGGGCCATGGACGGCGAGTCGCGAACGCGCGTTCGGCGCGGCGGGAGAAGGATAACGGTCGTTCACGACGACAACTCCGGGAAGCGCGATCCCTTCGATGCGATGCCGAGAGGTCGAATGCCGCCGACCTCGAGGGATCACCGCGCCGGACCTCGCGCTCGCGCGGGAGAACTCGCAGGAGACGACGGATTCCGGACGGCGTTCGATGCGCGCCGCCGTCGCGAGCTGAGGATTCGTACTGCCCGCGGATTTGCTTCGACCCACCAGTCGCGCCGCCATTCGAGTCGCTGCGGAGGGTGCCCATGCGCGTCTTCGTCGCCGGAGCGTCGGGAGCGATCGGTCGTCCGCTGCTCGCTGCGTTGAAACGGGGCGGCCACTCGGTGGTCGCGCTCACGCGGTCGGCGGCGAAGGCGGACGCGCTGCGCGCGGCGGGCGCGGAGCCGGTGGTGGGGGACGTCTTCGATCGCGCCGCGCTCGCTCGCCTCGTCGCCGCCGCGGCGCCCGACGCGATCGTGCACGAGCTCACGGCGATCCCTCCGCGCGTCGACCCGCGCCGCGTCGCACGCGACCTCGCCGCCACGAACCGCGTGCGCACCGAGGGCACGCGCCACCTGATCGACGCCGCATCGGCGGTGAAGAGCGTGCGCCGCTTCGTCGCGCAGAGCATCGCCTTCGCCTACGAGCCGGGTCCGACGCTGCGCGTCGAGAGCGATCCGCTCTTCCAGGCGCCGCCGCCCGCCTTCGCGCCGATCATCGCCGCGGTGCGCTCGCTCGAATCGCAGGTCGGCGCGTTGCCGCACGGCGCCGTGCTGCGGTACGGGTACTTCTACGGGCCGGGCACCGCCTACGCGGCGGACGGCAGCCTTCACTCCGACGTGAAGCGCCTCCGCGCCCCGATCCCGGGCGCGGGCAGCGGCGTCTTCTCCTTCCTCCACGTCGAGGACGCGGCGGCCGCGACGCTCGCCGCGCTCGAGTCCTCCGCCGCCGGCACCTTCAACGTCGTCGACGACGAGCCCGCGCCGCTGCGCGACTGGCTGCCCGTGTACGCGGCGTCGATCGGCGCGCCGAGGCCGTGGCGCGTGCCCGGCTTCATTGCGCGGCTGTTCGGCGGGCCGTACGGCGCCCACCTGGCGCTGCACCAGCCGGGCGCCTCGAACGCGAAGGCGAAGCGCGAACTCGGCTGGACGCCGCGCCGGCGGAGCTGGCGCGAAGGATTCGCCGAGGCCGCGCGCCCGCACTGACGGCGCGCGGCCCCGGCGAGGGCTTTCATTCGACGACGTCGATCTCGCCCGCCATGTCCTCGTGGCCGTCGCCGCAGGAGACGCTGCAGTGGAACGGGAAGCGACCCGCCTCCTGCGGCGTGAACGGCAGTCGCGTCTCGGCGCCCGGCCGGATCGTCGCCGACAACGAAAGGCGCGGCGCCTCGAAGCCGTGCGGCACGTCGAGCGACGAGAGCACGAGCAGCACCGGCTCGCCGCGCTTCACGCGGATCTCCGAGGGCTCGTACGCGAAACGGTGCGCGGTGACGTGGACGACGTGCTCGGCCGGCAGCGGCGGACCGTACTCGTCGTCGTCGTCGTGGCCGCCCGAGCTCGGCGTGAGGCAGCCCGACAGCGCGAAGGCGGCGGCGAGCGCGGACGCCCTGCGAATCCACAGATCCGGATTGCGCGTCTTCATCGGCGGACCTCCCGCTCGACGATCCGCTTCGCCGCGTCGTCGGCGCGCGGGGTCACGCGCCGGGAGCCGAGCCCCTTGTCGGGAGCCGCCGGATCCCACGGGATCGGCTCCTTGCCGGCCCCGATCCCGAGGAGCTGGAGGAGGCGGCGTCGATCGATCGTTTCTTGCATGGTCTGGCTCCCTGGCAGGCGTGGCCCGGAGCGGGCCGACCCAGAGTGAATCCGCGGCGCCGCGCCGGTATTCCGTCCGTCCCGAAATCCGTCCGAGCGTGGAATGAAACGGCCGCGCGACGGATCGGGAGGTCGGGAGCGTTCGCGGTCGTGACGTCCGCCGATCGAGCCGCCGCATTCGAGGCCGCCGTGCTGCCGCACGCGCGCGCGGCCTTTTCGTTGGCGCACTGGCTCACGCGCGACGCGCACGATGCGGAAGACGTGGTGCAGGAGGCGTGGTTGCGCGCCATCAAGTACTTCGAGAGCTTCGACGGGAGCGACGCACGCGCGTGGTTCCTCATGATCGTGCGCAACGCCTTCCACCGCTGGAACGAGCGGCGCGCACGCGCCGACGCCGTGCGCGCGGGGAAGTCGTCCGACGACGAGTCCGATCGCGACGTCGCCGCCGCCGCGGCGTCGCGCGCCGACGATCCGGCGCGCCTCGCCGAGCGCGCATCGGAGCGCGCGCAGGTGAACCGCGCGATCGGCGAGCTGCCGCTCGAGTACCGGGAGGTGGTCGTGCTGCGCGAGCTCGAAGGGCTGAGTTACAAGGAGATCGCCGCCGTCGTCTCGATCCCGATCGGCACCGTGATGTCGCGGCTCGCGCGGGCGCGCGAGCGGCTGCGCGACCGCCTTGCGGCGAGCGGGCGAGACGATCGTGACGCGCGGGGCGGCGGCGCGGAGGCGCGCTCATGAACTGCAGTGAATGCCGCCTCGCGCTGCACGCCCACCTCGACGGCCAGCTCGAGGTCGCGAACTCGCGCGTTGTCGACGAGCACGTCGCGGGCTGCGCGGCGTGCGCCGAGGAGTCGGCGGCGCTGCGCGCGCTCGGCGAGCGGCTGCGCGCGCAGGCGGAGCGGCCCGAGCCGCCCGCCGGTTTCGAGGAGCGGCTGCGCGCGTCGCTGCGCGCCGCGGTGGCGGCCGGCGACGCGGCGCTGGCTGCGCGTCCCGTCCGGCGCGCGGCGTTCGTCGCCTTCGTTCCGCGCCGGGTGTTCGTCCCGCTGGCGGCGGCGGTGCTGGTACTCGCGTGGTTCGCGGGTTTCGAGGCGGGTCGGCCCGGCGCGCGTGAACGCACTCTCGATCAGCTCGTCGCGCTGCACGTCCGGTCGACGAATCCATCCGGCGCGATCGAAGTCGCCTCGTCCGACCGACACACCGTCAACCCGTGGTTCCAGGGGCGCGTGCCGTTCGGCGTCGGGGCGCGCGACTTCGCGGAGCAGGGCTTCGCGCTCCTCGGCGGCCGCGTCGAGACGCTCGACGGCGCGCCGGTCGCGGCGCTGGTCTACCGCCACGGCGCGCACGTCGTGACGGTCGTCGTCGCGCGCTCCGCCGTCGCCGACTCCGAGCCGCGCTGGTCGGACGAGGCCGGCTATCGCCTCGTGGCGTGGCGCGCCGCCGGGCTCGAGCGGATCGTCGTCTCCGACGCCGACCGGGCGGGGCTCGAGGCGTTCGTCGCGCTCCTGCGCGCCGGCTCGTGACACGGCGTTCCGCCGCCGCCGGTTAACTTGGCGCGAATGGTCTCGCGCACGCTCGTCGGCCTCTGCCTGCTCGTCGCCCTCCCGTCCGCCGCCGCGCTGGCCGTCGCAGCTGCGCAAGGCGCCGGCGCGAAGGACCTCGCCGCGCTTCCGATCGAAGCGGGCCGGCGCGCGCTGAAGGAGGGCAAGCGCGAAGAGGCGGTCCACCACCTCACCGCCGCGCTCGCCTTCGCGCCCGACCGCACCGAAGTGCTGCAGCTCCTGCTCGAGGCGGCGGCCGGCGACCCCGACGCGAAGTCGCTCTGGGCGCATGCGTGGGCGCGCGCCGCGGTGCCGGTGAACGGCGCGCTGCAGCCGCTGGTGACCGCCGACGCGAAGCTCAAAGCGCTGCTCCCCGTCAACGATGCGCGGCCGGTCGCGCTCGCGTCGCTGCGCGCCGGCGCCGTCGAGGAGCTCGTGAAGCTCGCGCGCGACCGCGAGCACGAGTCGGCGCAGAAGCCCGACCAGGCGATCGTCGCGCGCTGGCTGCAGCGGCTCGCGCTCGATCTCGCGCGCGAGAGCCCGCAGCTGATGCAGGGTTACGGCTACGACCTCTCCCCGCGCTGGAAGGTGCCCGACGGCCTCGTCCAGAAGGTCGTGAAGGCGCTCGAGCAGTTCGGGTCGAACGAGCTCGGCAGCACGCGCACCGACCACGCGCTGCGCGCCGGTCGGATCCTCCAAGGGCTCGCGCAGGAGCTCTCCTGGACCAAGGACCTGCAGGGGCCGAAACCCGCCGGTCTCGGCGACCTCGGCAAGAGCGCCGCCGCGCTGCTCGGCACCGCGCGCCGCGAGATCACCGCCAAGTCGGAGCGGCCGTGGACGATCGACGAGCTCCTCGCGCTCGACGGCGACCAGGCCGAGGCGTTCACGCGCGCGCACGCGAGCTTCGCGTCGCCCGGCGTCGCGATGTCGACGACCGGCAAGTACCGCATCGAGACCGACTGCGGCTTCAACACGCTGCTCGGCGCCGCGCAGACGATCGAGATGCACCATCAGCGCCTCGCCCACTGGTACGGCAGCGATCCGTTCGCGACGCGGCCCGGCCTCTGCCGCATCGTGCCCGAGGCGAGCGGCCTCGAATCGGAGGGGGCGCCGTTCTGGTGGGCCGCCGGCTTCCAGGGCGGCGACGTGACGACGGTCCGCTTCAGCGTCGGCTCGATCGAAGGGCTCGGCCACCTGCTGACGCACGAGCTCACGCACCGGTTCGATGGCGCGCTCTTCCCCGGCATCCCCTCCTGGCTCGCGGAGGGGAAGGCGGTCTGGACCGGCGGCGCCTACGCGAACTGCGAGGACGACGCGTTCAACGAGCGCTGGGCCAGCATCGGCACCATCGAGACCACGTTCATAAAGGGCTACGGCGACCTCGGCAAGTTCACGAAGCTGATCACCGGCACGCTCGACGACTACCGCGACAACTACTTCGCCGGCTTCGCGCTCTACGTCTACCTCCACACGCGCAAGCCGCAGGGCACGGCAACCGTCTTCGCCGACCGGCTGGTGAAGTTCCAGAAGGAGGCGCGCAGCAAGAAGGGCAAGGAGCACTTCGAGGAGTGCTTCTGCGACGGCAAGGAGGGGCGGCCCGCAAAGCTCGAGGGCTTCATGAAGGACTGGGCGGCCTGGCTCGCCGGCTCCTACTGGCAGGTGCGCAAGGACACGCCTTGGATCAAGGAGTACGTCGAGGGCCTCGAGCCCAAGAAGGGCTCGGCGTGGGGCGGGCTCGTCTACGACGAGCCGACCTGGGTCTGGTCGCGCTCGCGCGCGGAGCCGCGCTTCGGGCAGGACCAGTTCGCGCTCGCCGGCCGGCTCTGGCTCGAGTGCAACGATCGGACGCACGCGATCCCGGCGCTGATCTGCGCGCTCGCGGTCGACGGGCGGCGGCCCGAGGAAGAGGCGTTGCTCGCCGACGCGCTTTCGAAGGAGAGCCGGCCCGACGCCGCGTGGTGCCTGAGGAGCGAGCTCGAGTTCCCGTACGGCGCGCGCATCGGCCTGCCGCCCTTCTTCGGCGCGCTCTCGAAGACGAAGGCGCTGCTCGACGCCTTCGACGCCGCGATCCCCGAGGCGCAGCAGGCGGCGCCGCCGCGGCCGGCGACCGCCGGCGCGCTGCACGCCGAGCGCGAGCGGCTCGCCGCGTGGCTCGGGCTCGAGCGCAGCGCGGCGCCTCCGGAGGTCGACCTCTCGAAGCTGCTCCGTGCGAAAGGCTCGAACGCCCCGTTCGATCCGGTCGCGCGCCCGCTCGCGCCCGCCGGCTGGGGCGAATCGGGCTTGACCGACTACGAGGAGCGGCGCGTCAAGGGGCTCTTCTACGTCGACGAGGACGCGGTCCTGCACGTCGGCCGGCAGAAGCCGCGCGAGGGGACCGGCACGATCGACCGCGGCGCCGCGCAGGTGCACGCCTTCGCGCTCGCCCCCGAATGGATCCTGCCCGGCACCTGGCGGCTCGACGCGACGATCCGCTTCACGACGTCGTTCGTCGCGGGCGCCGTGGTCTTCGGGTACACGGAACGCGAGGCGAACTACCGCTTCGGCTTCAACGCCGGCGACTTCATGTACGCGATCGGCGCGAGCGAGAAGGAGCCGGAGTTCACGGGCGTCGGCTGGGGGATCTCCGGGCTGCGCGATCGCGACGGCGGGCTCAACGGCAGCACGGCAGGCGGCGGCTTCGACTTCGGCGGCCGCGCGCCCGGCTTCGACCTCGGCATCGAGGTCGACGGCGCGCTCGCGATCTTCTCGATCAACGGCAAGGAGGTCGGCCGCTACCACACCGTGGACGGCGCGCCGATCGAAGGCCAGATCGGCTTCGCGACCAGCATGGGGGCGATCGACGTCCGCGGCGCGCGCGTGACCCGGCTCGAGCGCTCGCGCCTCGCGCCGCGAGCGGGCTTCGCGCCGACCGGGATGGACCTCGCGAGCGCGCGTTCGCTCGCGCCGTGGGAGTCGTGGAAGCGCGACGTCTCGGGGCTCGCGCGCGCCTCGCAAGGCACGCTGCTGCTCTGGCTGTCGCCGCCCGAGAAGCCGTTCGCGAAGCCGGAGGAGGTCGACGACCTCCTCGGCCGGATCCAGTGGGACGTGCGCGAGCTCGCGACGCTGGTCGAGAAGGAGTCGGCGACGCAGCGCGTCGTCGTCGCCGCGCCTGCGGCGATCGGCGAGGACGGGCGAGCCAGGCTCGAGGCGCAGGTGAAGAAGCTGCTCGGCGACGACGCCGTCGTGATGCTCCACGCGATGCCGCAGGTCTCTTCGAAGAACGACCCGCCGGTCTCGCGCCGCTTCCTCCTGTTCGTCGACTCGGCCGGCGTCGCGCGCATCGTCAGCGAGTTCCGGACGGCCGAGCTCGTCCGCATCGACACCGACGAAAAGGCCGCCGGCTTCTCCAACTGGATCAAGGTCTTCCGCGAGCACGGCAAGCCGCCGCGCAAGCTCCCGGAGATCACGCGGGAGGCGAAACCCGCGAAGGACGGCGGGTAGCCGCGCTCACGTGCGCCGCGCTGCGGGAAACTGCCGCGGCGGTGTTCCTGGCGACGGAAGCGCGATCGGCTACGAGGCGGCGGGCCGCGGGGCCGGTCGCGACGATTCCCCCCGCACGACCGGGTTCCCCCCCCACTCCGCGGCCCGAAGTTCACTTGGCCGCCGGCTTCTCCGGAACGGGACGCTGGCGGCCGTTCCCTTTGACGACGAAGAAGGTGAGCTTCTCCTTGCCGGTGTTGGTGATGCCGTGCAGGTCCCAGGGCTTGACGTAGAGCGTGTCGCCCTCGTGCGCGGCGACATCCTTGCCCTGGAAGTTCCAGGTCCCCTCGCCCTTCGCGACGTAGATGAACTCCTCGTCGGCGTGCACGTGGGCGGGATGGATCTCCTTCCCCGCGTCGAGCACGATCTCGGCGACCAGCAGGTCCTTCAGGCTGCGCGTCGCACCGGTCAGGAACGTGTGCAGCTCGCCGTAGGCGCCCTTCTCCGCCGCCGCGGCGGCGCGCGTGACGATGCAGGAGTCGAGGTCGGCGGCGGGGGCGGCGGCCGGCTTCGCGGGCGGCGCGGTCTGCGCCGGAGCGCGGGCGAAGAGCGCGACCGCTCCGCCGCACACCAACAGGGCCGAGATTCCGAACGGGACGAGCGGGAACGGTCGGGTGCGCAGCATCACGGCGAACTCCTGGGTTGGGGATTGCGATGAATCGGATCGTCGCGGTTCAGGGCGAGGGGGGGCGGGCGAGGTTGATTCAAAGGGAGGCAGTGCGCGCGAGCTCGTCGGCGCGCGCGAGCAGCGTGCGCGCCTGCTCTTCGGTGAGTCCGGCGACGCGGAGGCGCGTGACGCCGTAGGACGTGACGAGTGCGCGGGTCGGCGCGGCGATCAACATCGACGCGTACCAGAGCGCGAGGACCGTGACGGGCGCCGGCTGGAAGCCGCAGAGCAGGAAAGAGATCGCGCAGAGCAGCGCTCCGCCCTCTCCCATCGCCCACGACAGGAGCGACGCGCCGCGGAACCCGTTGTCGAGCGCGACGGCGACCGCGATCGCGTCGCCATCCGGATCCGACGACGAGTTCGCGTCGACCAGCAGCTTGCGGATGCGCTGCACGCTGCGGTGGCTCTCGCCCGGTTCGCCGCGCACCAGCCGCCAGTGCACGAAGATCCCGGCCAGCACCGGCAGCGCTGCGATTCCCGCGAATACGTTGGCGAACCATCGGAGCGACGGCTGCAGGAACGGATGGCCGAACACGACCTCGAGCTCCAGCACGGCGATTCCGAGCAGCAACAGGACGCCGCCCTGCAGCGCGCCCCACAGCAACCAAGTCACTCGTGGAGAGAGCGCGATTCGTTGCGCGGAGGTCGGTCCGATCACGAAAGGGAGCCCGATCCGGAAGAGGGCGGGGCGGCGCAGGATCGTAGCGCGGGGGCGCGTCACTCGCGGATCGCGAGGCTTCCACGGATCGTGAGCCAGCTCCGGATCAGCTCCGCCTGCTGCGCGACGTCCGGTTGCTCCGGCCCGTCGACGCGAGTGAGCGAGTCGCGGTCACGGCGCTGCCACGGCCTCTCTTGCACCGTCGGCCAGTCGAACACGGTTCGATGGCGGCCGAGCGCATCGGAATGCTCTTGGTGCTCCCCGCCGAAAAGGCCGGTGACGTCGAGGAGAAGCGCGAGCGCCCACGCGCGCGCGCGCGGCGTCGCGTGCGCGTCCTCGAGGACGTCGAGCAGCACCGGCACCGACGTCCAGCCGGCGCGAAAGAGCTCGTCTTCCGGCGACGCCGCGTCCCCTTCGTACGCGTCGCCGGCCTTCCAGCGGCCGCGCCAGTCGACCACGACCGGCTGCTCGAGGTCGATGGCGTCGAAGCGCTCTCGCAGGCGGGCACGCTCGCGGCGCGGGAGATCGATCGGCCGCGGCAGCACGCGGATCGTGAACTCGTCGGACTTCGCGCAGATCCAGTTCGCGTGCGGGTCCTCGACGTACGCGAAGCGCGAGTTGCCGAATCCATGGAAGAGTCGCGCGCGATAGTCGCCGGCGGCGGGCAGATGGAGGAAGTACTCGAGCGCGACGGAGCTTCTCCGCGCCTCCTTGGGGGGAATGTTCACCTGGAAGCCGGGCCCTCCGCCGACGAGTCCCTGTTCGTGGTGCGGCACGACGTCGCCGGGCTCGGTGCGCGCCTCGACGTGGCAGTACTCGTTCATCCCGCTCTTAGGGAGTTCGTAAGTCAGCAGCGCGAGGGTCGCGCCGTCCTCGTCGACATTCTTCACGAGGTACCGGATCAGCGGCTCCTCAGGGAAGACCGTCTCGATCCGCGGCGCACCTTCGACCTCGAGCGCGATCGGCTCCGGCTTGCGCTGGATGCGGCGCAGCGCGATCAGCGTCCGCAAGTCGGAGATGGTGCCGTCGCTCTCGTCGAACCGCTCGTTCTCCTGCTTCGTCGACGACGCGAGCAGCTCCCCGAGGAACTTCTCCCAGCGCTTCCCGCCGCGTTCGACGATCTCGCAGAGGCAGGCGTCGGCGTCGTGCGCCGCGTCGCTCGTGAACGGCCGGCCCTCGCGCGCGTCGACGAAGAGCTGCTCGAGCTTCTCGTCGGAAAGCGTCCGCAGGTGCTTCCTCGACCCGGGCACGTGCAGCGCGAGGTCGCCGAGAGCGTGGATGCCCGGCGTCAGGAGGGGCGACACCTCGAACGTGATCGCTTGCGACGGGACGGCCCCGGATCGGTCTTCGCCGCTCACGCCGATTTCGAGGACGGTCCGCTCATCGACCGAGGTCTCTTTCTCCGTCACCGTGAAGCGCGCGTGCCCGTCGGCGTCGGTCGTGAGAGAGAAGCTCTCGCTCTCGCTCCCGTTCTCCGTGAAGCGATGCACCGAGACGTAGAGCTCGGTTCCTGCGAGCGGCCGACCGTCCTCGCCGAGGATCCGCGCGACGAAGCTCGGCGTCGCGGCGGCACCCGGCGCCTCGAACTCGACCGTGTCTCCGTCGTGTCGCGGCCCGACGAGGAGACCCTCTTCCGGCGCGCTGAGCCCCTTCCACGTCGCCCGGAACTGCAGCTTCGTGCCGACGCCGACGATCGGGAACGTCGCCTTGCCATCGACGATCGCGGCGCGCGCCGGCTCGTAGTCGCGCCAGAACGGTCGCGAATCGTGCTCGTCCTTGGCGTCGTTGCGCAGCTGCGCGACGCCGCGCTCGACGCCGGGAAACGAGAGGACGACGCGTCCGATCGGCGGAAGGACCAGTTCACGTCGTGACCCGATCGACGCGCGATCGAGTGGCAGTTCGACGCGCGGGGTGACGGGAAACGCGAAGGTCAGCACGCGGATCCCCGAGCGACCGGGCTCGAACCAGGCGTCGTCGCCGCGAAAGAGGACGCGGCCGTCGCCGGCGCGGCTCGTCGCGACGCCTTCGAAGCCGGCCGGCCAGGCGTCGTCCATCGTCCGTCCGAGTTCGCAGCGGCCCGCCAGGACGACGGGCACGCCCTCGACGGGCTTTCCATGCGAGTCGACCACGTCGACCGCGACGTCGAACGTTCGCTCGCGCGCGAGGCGGAGCGTCGCCGCGCCATCCGCCGCCGCGACGTCGAGCTTGCCGACGCGATCCGCGACCCGGGCGGTCACGCGCAGCTCTCCCTCGGGCCGCTCGAGGCTGGCATTGCCGTCGGCGTCGGTGGTTCGGGTCGTGCCGAGCCGCTGCGACACCTCCTCGAGCTCGACCGGGTCGAACCACTCTTCGAAGTCGCCCCATCTCCGCGCCGCCTCTTCGCGGACCGCTTCGATCGCGACGCACGTGACGCGTGCGCCGGATACCGGTGTCGCGCCCGTCTCGTCGACGACGTGCACGGAGACTGTCGCACGCGGGAGCGACTCGCGCGTCGGCTCGACCTGTCGGATCGGAGTGGGCGCGAAGAACGCGAATCCGCCGGGAAGAAGAGTCGCGACGAGCGAGGCCACGAGCACCGACATCGAAGAACCCCTCCGGACGGGCAGTTCGGAGACGCAACCTCTACTCGCCGAGCTCCGGCCTGTCACGAATTCCGCCCTGGTCCCGCGCGCCCTGCCGGATCCGAACCCTCCGGACCGAATTCCCCCCGCGCGGCATCCCGTCGGCGAAACTCTCCCTCTTCGCCGGAGCGCCGCCGTGATCGAGCCCGAGACTCTCCTGGACCATCGCGACTTCGTGCGCGCGCTCGCGCTCGAGCTGGTGCGCGATCCGGCGGCGGCGGACGACGTGACGCAGGAGACGTTGGTCGCGGCGTGGCAGCGCGGCGACGGGGAGACGCGGTCGCCGCGTGGGCTGCTCGCGACGATCGCGCGCAACTTCGCTCGCCAGTTCCACCGCCGCGACGAGCGGCGCCGCGAGCGCGAACGGTCTGCCGCGCAGCACGAGCGCCTCCCGTCGGTGGCGGACGTGGTGGAAAGGGAAGAGCGGCGGCGCGCGGTGGTCGCGGCGGTGCTCGCGCTGCCGGACGCGGAGCGCATCGCGGTGCTGCTGCGCTTCTACGACGGGCTCGCGCCACGCCAGATCGCGCGTCGGCTCGGCGTTCCGACCGAGACGGCGCGGACGCGCGTCAAGCGCGGCGTCGAGCGGGTGCGCGCGCAGCTGGTCGCGCAGCGCGGGGACGACCGTAGAGCGCTGCTCGCGTGGCTCGCGCCGCTCGCGACGCCGGTCGCGCGGACGGTCTCGACCGCGGTCAAGTGGGGGACGCTTGCGGCGGGCGGGGTCGTCGCGGCGACGCTCGCGTGGACGGCGGTCGGTGCGTCGGAACGCGCGCGAGCGAAGGCGCGCGCGAACGGCGGCGCGACGCCGGAAGTCGCGGCGGCGGATGCGGGGGCGCCGGCGGCGGGAGCGCTCGCGGCGGAGCGCGCGGCCGATCCGACGAGCACCGCCGTCGCGACGACCCCGATCGACGCGCCCGCGAGCGCGCCGCTCGTGGAGACCCGGACACTCACCGGCCGCGTCGTCGACGCGCGTTCGTCGCCGGTCGCCGGGGCGCGCGTGCTCGCGTGGAAGGACGAGGTCGACGAGGCGGTCCGCATCGACGACCTCAGGCTCGAACTCACGCGCCCGCACGCGTCGACCGATGGGAACGGCCGCTTCGAACTGCGGATCCCCGCCGACTACGAACGCACGACGCTCGTGGCATCGGCTCCCAGACTCTCGCCCGGCACGATGCTGTCGGTCCAGCCGGGCGACGCCGTGACGATCGTCCTCGAGGACAACGACACTCTGGTCGGGACCGTGACCGACGTCGAGGGTCAGCCGATCGGCGGGGCGCGCGTGCGCGATTGGGGGCTGCACGGCGGCGCGCACGTCGAGAACGCGATTCGGGCCGGCGCCGACGGCAGCTATCGGTTGCCCTTCCCGGTCGCCGATCGCGCGGCGTGGCAGGGCGACAGCGAGAGCTGGAGGTGGTGGGTCGAGGTGAGCGCCGACGGCTTCGCGCCGCGCGTCGTCCGCCGAATGCGCGAGCTCGATCCCGACGTGAAGACGCGCGAGGTGCGGCTCGACGTCACGCTGCTGCGCGGGTCGACGGTGCACGGGCGCGTCGTCGACGCGGAGAGCCGCGAGCCGGTCGCCGACGCGCGCGTCGACCTCGTCGCATTCGAGGAGTGGATGGGATTCGGACGGCACGTCGGCGGAAATCTGAAAAACCCGTACGGCGAGCGCGTCCTGCGCCAGGCGACCACGGACGAGGCGGGGCTCTTCACGCTGGAACACCTTCCGGTGCGCGCGGGCAACGCGGCGATCGACGGCGCGGGACTTCCGCAGTTCATGCAGGCGTTCGTGCTCGCGCCGGGATACGCGACCGGAATGGGCGGGGTCGAGTTGGCGAACGACGGCGCCACGTTCGACGTCACGATCGAGCTCTGGCACGGGGCGACGATCGTCGGCCGCGTGGTCGACACCGAAGGACGGCCGATCTCGGGAGTGCGCGTCCAATCGACCGAAGTCGTCTCCCGCGCCGACCGCGAAGCCGGCCGCCAGCAACGCACCCGCTTCGAAGCGCGCGAGTGCACCGACGCCGTCGTCCGTTCGAGGCGTCTCTCCGATGCGCAGGGCCGTTACGAGATCTCCGGCGTCCCGGTGTCGACGACCGGAGAGACGACGGTGAATGTCGGCGTCGACAACCAGAACTGGGTGGTCAAGACCGAAGAGGGCGCGCTGTACGCCGGAGTGAGCGTCGCCGCGACGGCCGGCGGAACCGCGACCGCACCCGACCTGGTCGTCGTACCCGAGCGCTCGGTCGTGCTCGAAATCGTTGACGAGGCGGGCGCGCCCGTCACGAACGCCCGCGTCACGCTCGTTCCGAACAGCATCTCGCCTCGTCGCACCGATGGCGTGGGCCGACTTCGTTGGAGCGAGACCGAGTACTACCTGCAGAACAACGACGGGTCGGGGGCAATGCAGAACGAAACCCTGCGCTTCCGCATCCAGCACCCCGGCTTCGCGTCGCTCGTCACCGACGCGTTCACTCCCTCGCTCGACGCCCCGCCACTCGCGCACCTCGTCCTCGCACGCGGCCACTCGCTCCACGGCTCCGTCGTCGACGGCGCGCAGTCCCCCGCGGCGCGCGCGCCGGTCCACGTGTTCCGTCGCGCGCCCACGAATGCAGAGCTCGCCCTCCTCGCCGCGGGCAAGCCGCTCCCCGATCCGCGCCTCCTGCTCTCGGAATGCGCCACCGACAGCGACGGCCGCTTCGCCCTCGACGACCTGCCCGACGGCCGCTGGACGGTCCAGATCGGGCCGCCGCTCGCGTGGCACGGCAAGCGGCGCGAGAAGTCGACGCTGATCCCCGACGTCCCGGTCGACGGCGCGCCGGTCACGCTCCGCCTCGAATCGGAGTGACGCCGGGCGCCGTTACGATCCGGCGCGATGCGCCTCGTCCTGATCAGCGACACCCACCAGCGCCACGACCAGCTCACCGTCCCCGACGGCGACGTGCTCGTGCACGCCGGCGACTTCTCGACGCGCGGCGCCGTGAGCGAAGTGACGCGATTCAACGCGTGGCTCGGGACGCTTCCCCACAAGCACAAGGTCGTCATCGCCGGCAACCACGACTTCCTGTTCGAGCGCGAACCGGCGCTCGCGCGCTCGCTGCTCACGAATGCGACCTACCTCGAGGACTCGGGCGTCACGATCGAGGGGCTCCGCTTCTGGGGGAGCCCGTGGCAGCCGCGCTTCTTCGACTGGGCGTTCAACCTCGATCGCGGCGCGGCGCTGAAGGCGAAGTGGGACCTCATCCCGAACGGGGTCGACGTGCTGATCGTCCATGGGCCGCCGCGCGGCGTGCTCGATCGCACCTGGCGCGGCGAGGAGGTCGGGTGCGAGGACCTGCGCGAGGCGCTCGGGCGCGTGCAGCCGCCCCTCTTCGTCTGCGGCCACATCCACGAGGCCTATGGCGAACAGAGGCTCGGCGCCACGCACTGCATCAACGCCTCCGTGTGCGACGTGCGCGAGAAGCCGATCCACGCGCCGGTCGTCGTCGACCGATGAAACGTTCGGGGGCGGACGTGCATCGTGGAGTCCACTCGTCGAGGTCCCATGAACGGCTTCTCCGACCACTTCTCGAAGACGGCGGCCGCCTACGCGTCGTACCGGCCCGACTATCCCCCCGAGCTCGTCGCGTGGATCGCGGCGCAGGCGCCCGCGCGCGCGCGCGCGTGGGACTGCGCGACCGGCAACGGCCAGGCGGCGCGCCTGCTCGCCGCGCACTTCCGCGAGGTGGTCGCGACCGACGCGAGCTCGGCGCAGCTGCATGAAGCAACGCCGCTCCAGAACGTCACCTACGCGGTCGCGCGCGCTGAGCAGTCGGGACTCCCGGACGGTTCCTGCGACCTCGTCACCGTCGCGCAGGCGCTGCACTGGTTCGACCTGCCGCGCTTCTACGCCGAGGCGAAGCGCGTCTTGAAGCCGCGCGGTGTGCTGGCGGTCTGGAGCTACTCGCACGTCCACGTCGACGCCGCGATCGACCCGGTCGTGAACCACTTCTATTCCGACGTCGTCGGCCGTTTCTGGCCGCCCGAGCGCAAGCACGTCGACGCGCACTACCGCGACCTGCCGTTCCCCTTCGAAGAGATCCCGGCGCAGGAGTGGGAGATCCGCGAGACGTTCCATCGCGAGCAGTTCGTCGGCTACGTCACGACGTGGTCGGCGGTGAAGCAGGCGCGCGAGCAGACCGGCCGCGATCCACTGCCAGAATTCGCCGCGGCACTCGCGCGCGTCTGGCCGGATCAGGAGTCGCGCACGGTTGCGTGGCCGGTGGCGTTGCGCGTCGGGCGGCGACCCGCCGGGTAGCTGGCGGCTAACCGCCGAGCTCGCGCAGCCTCTTCTCGAGGAAGCGCCGCTCCGCGCCCTGCTTCGACAGCGCGAGCGCGCGCTCGTATGCGACGCGCGCCTCGGCAGTGCGGCCGAGCCGGCGGCAGAGGTCGGCGCGCGCGGAGTGGGCGTGCAGGTAGTCGGTGAGCTCGCCGCGAGCGAGCAGTGCGTCGATGAGACGCAGCCCCGCCTCGGGCCCGTCGCTCATCGCGACGGCGACGGCGCGGTTGAGCTCGACGACCGGCGACGGCGCGGCGCGCAGCAGCACGTCGTAGAGGCCGACGATCTGGCGCCAGTCGGTCGCGGTGGCGCTGCGCGCCTCGGCGTGCACCGCCGCGATCGCCGCCTGCAGCGAGAACGGCCCGAACCGCCGCGACGCGAGCGCCGCCTCGACGAGCCGCGCGCCTTCGTCGATCTCGGCGCGGCTCCAGAGGGCGCGATCCTGCTGTTCGAGCAGCACGATCTCGCCGTCGCCCGTGGTCCGCGCGCGGCGCCGGGAGTGATGCAGCAGCATCAGCGCGAGCAGCCCTTCGACCTCGGGCTCGGGCAGCAGCTCGTGCAGGAGCCTTCCGAGCCGGATCGCCTCGTCCGCAAGGTCGAGCCGCGTGAGGCTCTCTCCCGTCGACGCGAAGTAGCCCTCGTTGAAGACGAGGTAGACGACGTGCAGGACCGGATCGAGGCGCGCCGGGAGGTCGGCGTGCGTCGGCACCTCGTAGGGGATCTTCGCGTCGCGGATCTTCGCCTTCGCGCGGACGATGCGCTGCGCGATGGTCGGCGCGGTCGTGAGAAAGGCGCGCGCGATCTCCTCGGTCGTGAGGCCGCACACCTCGCGCAGCGTGAGCGCGAGCTGCCCGTCGGCCGGCAGCGCCGGGTGGCAGCAGGTGAAGACGAGGCGGAGGCGGTCGTCCGCGACGCCCTCCTCCTCGTGATCGAAGTCGGGCGCCGCCGGATCGGGCGCGCCCGCCGGCGCGAGCCGCTCGGCGATCTCGGCGAGCGAGGCGTCGAAGCGCGCGCTGCGTCGCATCCGGTCGATCATCTTGAAGCGCCCCGTCGAGACGAGCCACTGGCGCGGCTGCGCCGGCACGCCCTCCGCCGGCCAACGTTCGAGCGCGGCGACGAAGGCGTCGTTCAGCGCCTCCTCGGCCCGGTCGAAATCGCCGAGCAGCCGGATCAGCGTCGCGAGCACGCGGCGCGACTCGCGGCGCCAGAGCTCGTCGACGACCGCGCGGATCGGTCGGACGTCGCCGTCGCTCAGCGGTCGGTCCTCCGCTCCTGGTGGCGGATGTCCCAGACCGGCCGCACCTCGACCGAGCCGTGTTGCGCCGGCGGGAGGCGGCCGGCGATCTGCACCGCCTCGTTCAGGTCGCGCGCCTCGATCAACCAGAAGCCGCCGAGCTGCTCCTTCGTCTCCGCGAACGGCCCGTCCGTGATCGAGAGCTTGCCGTTGCGGACGCGCACGGTGGTCGCCGTCGCCACCGGCTGCAGCGCGTCGCTCGCGAGGCTGTGGCCGCTGCGCTTCAGCTCCTCGTCGACGGCGAGGCTTTCTTCGACGAGCTGGTCGAGCTCGCGCTGCGACAGCGAGCCGAGCTGCTTCTCTTCCTGGTAGACGAGGCAGAGGTATCTCACGGGAGGTCTCTCCTGGGTCGCGCCGCAACGCAAGGTCGTCGCGCCGGCGCGCGGTCGCGGTGGCGGAACCGCGAATGGTCGCTCGGCGGGGCGCCGATTCGACCAGGGTGCCCCGGAATCTTCGCGATTCAGCGATCGCCCGGGGAATCCCCGCTCTCGTCCCACAGCGAATGCATGACGCGCACGTAGAGCGGGTCGACGAAGAGCTCCTTGGGCTCGGTCGGAAGGCGGGCGATGGCCGGTCGCGGGGAGTAGTCGCGGTCGGCGAATCGGGACCCTTTCGTCTCGACCCTCACCGAGCCGTCCTTGAAGTAGACCTTGAAGGAGTCGGGACACAGGAAGTCCTTCGGATCGTCGGGCAGCAACTCGACGCCGCGCAGCAGGACGTAGACGCCCTCCTCCGAGCCGGTGATCGGGACGCCGGCGAACCTCTCGGCGTCCTCGCGCGTCAGCACGCACCATTCGCGCGAGTCGAGAAGCTCCACGGCGCGATCCAGCGACTCGCGCGCGACGGGAGCCGCCGACTCCTTGGGCAGCGGCTTCTCGCGCCTCCTGTCGACGAGGTAGTCGGAGCGCCGGATCCACTTCTCGGCGACAGCGGCGGGGTCGGCCGGCAGTGGGGGAGCCTCGAGGCTCCGTTCGGGCGCGCCGAGTTCTTCCTTCGACGAGCAGCTGATCGTCCCGCCCATGGCGATCACCACCGCGACACTTCGGATTCGCATCACCGTCGTCCCGTCGCCGAGCTTCGCGTCGCCACGATTACCGCTCCCGGAGAGCGCTCCGCGGTCCGGCGGCTCAACGGGTCGCGGTGGACCGGGTTCGGATCGCGCGACGCGCCTCGCGGAGGGCCTCGCTCCTTTTTTTTCGGGACGCGTCGTCGAAATCGGCCGGGCCAGAACGTCCAGGGCCCCGAGGAGATCATCGAGATCATCATGTGCCCAGCTTGCGTGGCGACCGCGGCGGTGTGGTGGATCGCAGGCGCCGGCTCGTCGGGAGGGCTGCTCGCGCTGGTCGCGAAGCGCCGTCCCGCGAAGCCGGCCGCGTCTCCCGCCGCGCCATCCGAACCCCCGTCCCAAGACCCCGGAGTGAACGGAGAGAACCATGAACGCCCCGAACGTCGTGACGCCGAGTGAATGGCTCGAGGAGCGCAAGCGACTCCTGAAGCGCGAGAAGGAGCTGACCCGGCTGCGCGACGAGGTCGCCCGCGAGCGACGCGCGCTCCCGTGCGTCGAGGTGGCGAAGTCCTACGAGTTCGACGGACCCCGCGGGAAGTCGAAGCTCGCCGACCTCTTCGCCGGCCGCAGCCAGCTCGTGGTCTACCACTTCATGTTCGGGCCCGACTGGGCCGAGGGCTGCCCGAGCTGCTCGTTCGTGGGCGACCACTTGGACGGCGCCGTCGTCCACCTCGGCCATCGCGACGTGACCTTCGCCGCGGTGTCGCGCGCGCCCTTCGCGAAGATCGCGAAGTTCAAGCAGCGCATGGGCTGGCGCTTCGACTGGGTCTCGTCGCACGGCTGCGACTTCAACTTCGACTTCCACGTCTCGTACACGCCCGAGCAGATCGCGAGCGGCGCCGTCGAATACAACTACGCGAAGGTCGCCTTCCCGTTCGACGAGGCGCACGGCCTGAGCGTCTTCCGGAAGGACGGCGAGGGCCGCGTCTACCACACCTATTCGAGCTACGGCCGCGGCTGCGAGTCGCTGCTCACCACCTACTCGATCCTCGACCTCGTGCCGAAGGGCCGCGACGAGGAGGGGCTCGCCTTCAGCATGGCCTGGCTGCGCCACCACGACCGCTACGACGCGAAGTACCAGGTCGATCCACGCATGGGGTACGAGGTGAGACGCGACGCGGTGAAGGCGTGAACCGGAGCGCGACGGCGCCGGGTCGAGAGGTCCGGCGCCGTCACCGCTGCTTCGCCAGCCACTCGAGGTACGCCCACTCGAGCGACTCGGTCGCCGGCTTGTCGCTCGCCATCGGGACGCCGTAGATCTCCTTCACGCGGTCGTCGAAGGGTTTCGCGGCGTCGGTGACGCAGGAGCGGAGCAGGCGGGCGAAGGGGCGCGGCGGGGCGCCGTCGGCCTTGGGCTTGGCGGCGATCAGGAGCCAGCGCACGAATCCGGCGCGGTAGGCGCGGAGGCACTCCTGGAAGTCGGGGAGGAAGGCCTCGGGGACCTCGACGGTGGTGGCGAAGGTGCCGAGGAAGGGCGCGGTCACGAAGTCGTGCTCGCTCGGCATCTCCTTGCAGTCGAGCGAGAAGTGCGTGGTGGGGCCGGGCGCGTTCTCCTTGGCGGCGGCGGCGAGCGTCTGGCCCTCCTGCTGCGAGCGCCGCAGCGCGGAGATGAAGTAGTCCTTGCCCTTGTCGAGGCGCCACCGCGGGTCGGCGTTCTGCTTCGCGAACTTCCCGCCGGTGCTCTTGCCGCCGCGCACGAACTTGTTGCGGCCCGGCGTCGAGCGCCCCTCGCCGCTGCCGAAGACGCGCGCGTTGTTCTCTCCGTAGAGCTCGATCACGAGGTCGATGGCGGCGCCGGTCTGCACGCCCACCTCGAGCGTGCTCCCGAACCAATCCTTCGTGAGACGATCGGCCGAGTACTGCGTCACGTGCTCCAGGAGCCCGGTCGGCTCGCGGTCGTTCATCGAGACGCCGACCGGCCCGCCGTCCGACGCCGGGCTCTCGAGCGGCAGCCCGAGCACGTCGTTGATGTGGAACTCGTTCCTGACCGGCAGCGCCGAGGTCCAGAGGATCGTCTTCCACTCCGGCTGCAGCGAGCCGACGTACGCCGCGAAGCCGGTGAAGTCCCCGCGCGACGGCAGCAACGCGAGCCGCGTCGGCTTGACGTCGAGCTTGAGCCCCGCCGCCGACCCGTTGCGCAGGCTCTCCGCCGACGCCTTGATCGCGGCGAGCACGCTCGCGTCCGCGCCGGCGAGCACCGCGAGGTCGTGCCCCTCGGCCTTGCTCCCGGTGATCTTCTTCAGGAGGTCGGGCTTCCAGGCGGCGACCCAGCCGCGGAACGTCGTCAGCTCCGGCGTGCTCGCCTGCATCGGCTTGCCTGGGTCCTTCTCGGCCACCCACGCGAGCAGATGCACGTGCAGGTCGATCAGCCCGAGCACGATCCCCTTGAGATCGTCGAAGTGCTTGGCGTCGGAGAGCGCCGAGCGCAGGTATCGCACGTCGAAGATGCCGACGTCGATCGCGACGAACGCCGCGTCGAGCGACGAATCGAGCGCCGCCTCGTCGTCGGCGAGCTGTGTCAGGCTGTTCGAGTTCTTGAACTGCTTCGCCTGCGCTTCGAAGTCCTTCGCCGCAGGGCGCGGCGCGAATGCGAGCGACAGTGCGACGCACGCGGCGAGCAGGGTTCGCGTGGGATCCATGGGACCGTCCTTCTTCGGGGCGTCTCTGAGTACATCCGTCCGCCCGGACGGACACACGCTACGGCACATTCGATCCGACGTTGACTGCAGTCGCGCTCTTCCCCGCAGGGGTCGGACGACATTCGGCGGTCATTCGCCGATGCGGCGCAGGATCTTCGACGGCAGCACCCAGACGAGGTGGCCGATCGGTGCGCCCGGCTCCGGCAGCTCGATCTGCGCGGCGCCCGCCTTGCCGAGCGAACAGATGGTCCGCCCCTCCGCGCCGCAGACCGCCGCGACGACACGATCGAGGTGGGGCGCGTGACCGACGCAGAGCACCTCCTCGCACGCGAGCGTCCGCAGCAGCTCGAACAGCTCCGCCGGATCGGCCTCGGGGAGGAGCGCCGCGACCTCGACGAAGCTCGGCACGTCGACCTCGAGCCCGTCCGCGACGATCTCCGCCGTCTCCTTCGCGCGCACGAGCCCGCTGTGGAGGATGCGGTCGGGCCGCACGCGCAGCCGCCGCAGCGCGCGCGCGACCTTCTTCAGCCGCCGCCGCCCGCGCTCGGTGAGCGGCCGCTCGGCATCCACGGGGAGGCGGCCATCGGCGCCGGGCGTCATCTCGAGCAGCTCGACGGCGACCCCGTGTCGCAAGAGCGTGAGGAGCATGGGCACGGCCTCATGAAGATGGGGCGGAGGTGCTGAAATCGAGCGCCCGCCCCGAGGATTCTGCCCCCCTGACGCCCCGGGAGCACGTACCGACAGCCGTTTCCTCCATGTGTTATGGAGGCGCCCGGCGTGGGGAGAGGACGAGCCGGAGGGGGATCGGCAGGACCATGCATCGCGCTCCCGACGTCGCGCCTTCGTCGCCGCCGCCGGTCGGCGAGCTCCCGGGGTCCGCAGCACCGCGCGACGCGCGCCTGCCCGCCTTTTCTCCCGAGGCCCCCGACCGGACGCCCGCCGCGACCGCGGTCGTCGTCGCCTTCTCCGTCTCGATCGAGCGCGCGCTCGACGCGATCGTCGCCGTCGACCGCGACCCCGTCGTCGCCGTCCACGAGCTGCGCCGCGGCGTGCGGACCGCACGGTCGATCCTGCGCGTCGTCGAGCCGCGCCTCTCGCGGACGAACGCGCTCGAGCTCCACGCGTCGCTCCGCACCGCGATCCGGGAGACGGGCACGATGCGCGACCGCGACGTGCTGCCGGCCGCGCTCGCGCTGCTCCCCGCGCGGCCCGGCACCGCCGAGGCGCGCGCCGAGGTCGAGGCGCTGCTCCTCTCGGGGCGCGCCGCCGCCCGCAAGAACGGCGCGCGCGCGCGTCGCCTCGCCGTCCTCGGCGCCCGCCTCTCGCTCCTGATCGAGCGCTTCGCCGACGTTCTTCCCGGAAGCTTCTCGCGCGAGGACCTGATCGCCGGCGTGCGCCGCCTCGCGCGCCGCGCCCGCCGCTCGGTCCGCCTTGCGCTGCGCGAGCCGGGCGATCTCGCCGCCCAGCACGGCGCGCGCAAGCGCGTGCGCGAGCTCGCGGTCGCGCTGCAGCGTCTCGGCGGCGGCAACCTCCGCATGCGCCGGCGCGCCACGAAGCTCGGCCGCCTCTCGACCAAGATCGGCGCCACGCTCGACCTCGAGCTCCTGCGCACCTTCGTCGCCACGCACGAGCAGGGCCTCGACGAGGATTCCGCTGCGCGGCTTCTCGACCAGCTGAAGCAGAATGGCGCCCGTCGCCGGCCGCGCCTGCTCCGACGCGCGCGCCGCTGGCTCGAAGCCCCACGCTGGAAGGACGCCGCGTTCGAGACGTCCAAGCGGATCTGAGGATCGTGCTGCGGCGCATCGCGTCCATGCTGCTCCCCCTGGCTGCGGCGCTCGCGCTCGCGCGCAGCGACCAGTCGCCCTTCGAGGTCGCGCTCCAGAAGGGGAGCGACGCGCTCGCGAGCGGCGACTTGAAGCTCGCGCGCGAGCAGCTCGAGCGCGCCCTCGAACGCGACCCGCGCTCGCCCGCCGTCTGGAAGCTGCGCGCGCAGGTCGCCGCCAAGGCGGGCGACGTCGACGAACAGGTCTTCGCGCTGCATCGCTTCCTCGGGCTGCGCATCGCGCAGAAGGCGAAGGCGCCGGAGCTCGAGGCGCTGAAGCAGGAGCTGATGGCGGTCGACCCGCTCGCGGTCGACCTGCTCGGACTCAAGACGGCGTTCGTGGAGCGGCTGCGGCCGCTCGCCGAGGAGTACGAGAAGGAGAAGCGCCCCCACTCGGCGATCCGCGTCCACCAGCAGCTGCTCGCGCTCGACCCGGAACGCGAGGAGAGCCACGCCGCGATCGAGCGCCTCAGCGCCGCGCACGACCCGAGCCTCGCCGACACCGCGAAGGCGAAGGACCTGCTCGAAGGGATCTCCGAGCAGTGGATCAAGGACTTCGACGGGAGCCACGCGACGTGGGAGGCGCCGGGCCTGCTCGAGAAGACCAACTACAAGACGAGGACCGACGCCGGCTACGTCGTGATGGTGCGCGCCGCGGAAGCGATGGAGCAGATGAACGGCTTCTATCGCGAGTTCTTCCACTACGGCGGACCCGACGACGCCAAGAACGTCCCGCGCATCGAGCTGCATATTTTCAAGACGCGCGACGAGTACCTGAAGCTCGGCGCCGGGCCGCCGGCCGAGTGGTCGGGCGGGCAGTTCACCGGCGGCGCGGTCGAGACCTACATCGGCCAGGGCGGCTTCGAAGAGTGCATCACGACGCTCTTTCACGAGGCGGCGCACCAGTTCGTGGGGCTCGCGACCAGCGCGACCGGCTGGCTGAACGAGGGGCTCGCGTCGTTCTTCGAGGGGTCGCGCCTGCTGGCCAACGGCACGGTGCAGATGAACCTGCCGGCCAACCACCGCCTCTTCCCGCTGGCGCAGCGCATGGCCGTCGGCTGGATGGACGGCCCCGACGACGGGATCGCGGCCGGCTCGACCAAAGAGCCCGACAAGGCGCCGACCTTCCGCATCGTGCTCGAGAACAAGTACCCGTGGGGCCCGCCCTGGTACGCGCCGACCTGGGGCGTCGTCTACTTCCTCTGGAACTACCAGGACCCGGTCGACGGCCGCTTCGTCTATCGCGGCGCGTTCCGGGAGTTCATCAACAAGTCGGGCGGGCGTGCGGGCGAGGGCGCCGTCGAGAACTTCGAGAAGGTGGTCCTGCTCTCGCCGCAGCCGCCGACCAAGGGGATCGACTTCTCGAAGGCCGATCCGCCGATCAAGCTCCCGAAGACCGTCGAGGAGCTCGATCCGGTCTGGAAGGAGTGGATGCTCGCGCTGCGCGACGAGCAGTCGGGCAAGAGCTTTCCCGACCGCCCCTGGCTCACGTGGGCCCGCGCCGCGCTCGTTCGCAAGGACTTCGAGGTCGCGAAGGAGCAGTTCGAGAAGGGGCTGGTCGCGACGCCCGACCAGGTCGACCTGCTGCTCGAGTTCGGGAAGCTGCTCGCATCGCCGCGCTTCAAGAACAACGACCGCGCGACCAAGCTCGGGCTGCGCGCCGCGCAGCTGGTCGAGCGCGCGTCAAAAGTCGACGACGCCAAGCTGAAGGAGGTCGACCACTTCCTCGCCTCGGTCGACCCCAAGCGCTCCACGCTCGACAAGATCCAGAAGCAGCTCGAGGCCGCCGCGAAGGGGCTCGCCGAGCGCTACCTCGCCGCGCAGCGTCCGATGATGGCGATGGAGATCAGCTGGCGGCTCGGCACCGAGCTCGACATGCCGGCGCTGTTCGACGTGTTCGAGCGCGCGGCGAAGGGCTCCGGCCGGTCGCTCGCGCTCTGGAAGCTCGCCTACAACGAGAAGAACCTCGACGGCTGGATCGCCGGCACGACGGCGTTCGTGGCGTCCGGGGTCGAGCTCGCCTCGAAGTTCGGCGACGCGCGCACCGACAAGTACGACTACGAGTTCCTCACCTGCGACACGATCACGTCGGGCGACTATTCGTTCGAGGCCGAGCTCCTCGCCGAGAACGAGATCCTCTCCTTCGCCGGCCTCGTGTTCGGGAAGAAGGCGTCTTCGACCTTCCACTCGCTCTTCTACTTCCCGGGCCGCAAGGCCGACCCCGACTACGGCATCCAGGCGCGCAACGCGGCCGTCGACCTCACGACCTTCTACGGGACGGACGTCTACAAGATCTGGCGGCACAATCTGTTGCCGGTCACGCGCGCCGGCTGGCACAAGCTGCGCATCGACGTGGTCGGCACGACGGTCGACGTCTGGAGCGACGACGAGCTGGTCGTGTCCCAGGACTTCGGAAGCCTCGACGCGCTGCGCGGCAGCTTCGGCCTCATCACCGGCCACGGCCAGGCGAAGTGGCGCAATGTCCGCTACCTCGCGCGCAACGCCCGCGACCCCGGCGCCGCGATCGAGCGCGAGATCACGATGCAGAAGCTCCGGGAGGCGGCGGCGAAGTCGGGCAAGCCGATCGGCGCGAGCTACGTCGGCCTGCTGCCGCCCTTTCCCGACCAGGTGAAGTGGCTGCAGGAGCCGCGGAAGAGTTTCGACGAGGCGGGCACGTCGCCGCAGCTCCTGGTCTTCTTCAGCCTCCTCCAGAACGGGAAGCTCCCGCTCGAGGGCTGGCTCGCCGACGTCGCCTCGAAGAACGCCGACCTCGGCCTGAAGCTGATCACGATCGCGAGCCCCGACGACGAGGCGGCGCTGCCCGACTGGCTCGCGCACCATCGGCTGCCCGGCGCCGTCGGCGTCGACCAGCGCGTGCGCGGCAAGCAGAGCTACGGCATCGCCTTCGAGCGCTACTTCATCCCGCAATTCCAGCTGCCGCGCGTGCTCCTCCTCGACGTCGACCAGCGCGTGGTGTGGGAGGGGACGCCGGGGCTCGAGTTCGGGAAGGAGTGGCAGCCGGGCGGCGGGAGCTACCTCGACGCGCCGCTCGCGGAGCTGCTCGCGAAGCGGCACCTGCGCGACGTGAAGCTCTGGCTCCTGAAGTGGACTGGACCCGATGGCGAGGCGGCGTTCCGGCACGGCGACCTGGCGGCGGCGCTCCCGCTGCTCAAGGAGGTCGAGCCGTGGGCCGGCGTCCTCGAGCCGAAGGTCGTCGAGCTGCAGCAGCGCGTGAAGATCGTGCGCGCCGCGGTCGGCGGCCTCGACGCGACCGCGCAGCAGCTCGCGCGCGTGCAGGCGGAGGCGGCGCTGCCGGCATTGGTGAAGTGGGCCGAGCTGTTCGGCACGCCGGCCGACGAGGACCAGCGCAAGCGCATCAAGAAGCTCCTCGACGCGCCGCACGCGAAGGCGTGGCTCAAGGTGTGCGACCAGGCGAAGGCGCTGAAGAAGACGGTCGCCGGCAAGGACGGGCTGAAGGCCGTGACGCCGCTGCTCGCGGAGATCGACAAGGCGCCGGCGCCGTTTGCGCCGATCTTCAAGGCGCAGGTCGAGGCGCTGCTCGCCGCGGGGGACGGCGCCGGGCTCGCGAAGCTTTTCGAAGCGCCCGAGGTCGCCGCCGCGGAGCGCTGGCTCGCCGCCGAATTCTTCCATTGGTAGGAGGCGGGCGGCGGCCGAAGGAGCGCTGAATGGAGGCGCTCCGGGCTCTCACTGCGATCTTGGGGATGGCGACCGCGCCGGACGACGTCGCGCCGCCGCCGCCGGCCGGACCGGTCGCGCAAGAGAAGTCGCCCGCCGCGGAGCCGACCCATGACGCGGCGAACCCGTGGTCGCTCACGCTCACGGTCGGCGCGACCAACGCCTACTTCTTCCGCTGCATTCCCGAAGAGGACCGCGGCGCGATCGTCCAGCCCGCCTTCGAGCTCGACTACGAAGCGCACCAGGGCGACGGCTGGCTGAAGGAGGCGTGGCTCGGGGTCGGAATGTTCAACAGCCTCCACTCGGGGCCGACCGGCACCGGCGGCGACACGGCCGAGCCGCCGAAGGCGTGGTACGAGGCCGACTACTACTTCACGATGCAGGGCAGGCTCGAGCACGGCTTCGAGCTGTCGATGACCTGGTGGGAGTACACGAGCCCCAACTCGCAGTTCGACTCGATCACCGAGGTCGACGCCACCGTCGCATGGGACGACGGCGACCTCTGGGAACACGCCTTCAAGATCCACCCGAGCCTCACGCTCGCGCGCGAGCTGCGGGGCCAGTCGGAGTTCTCGGACCCTCCGCCCGGCACGAACTCCGGCACCTATCTCGGGCTCGGCATCGCGCCAGAGTTCACCCTCGCCGACTTCGGCGAACCAGGTGAAAAGGGTGACGAGGACAAGAGCCTTCCGCTCACGCTCGCGGTCCCCGTGCTGCTGAACCTCTCGCTCGACCACTACTACGAAAACGCGAACGGCAACGACGAGACGTTCGGCGGCCTCGACCTCGGCGCCCAGCTCGACGTGCCGCTCCCCCTCCTCGGCACCACCTTCGGACAGTGGTCGTTCCAGACCGGGGTCCACTACCTGATCCTGGGCGACCACATGAAAGCGCAGAACGGGGGCGAGGGCTCCCAATGGATCGTCTCCGGGGTGATCTCGGTCACCTTCTGAACGACCCCTGTCACGCCGCCCGGCGAACGCCATAGTTTCTGCGACGTTTGCCTCGGCTCGGACCGCATTCGGGGGATCGGTCATGGTGCGTTTCCTCGGTCCATTGCTGGCCGGATTGGTCGTCGGCGCATTGTTGGGAGCGGGCGCCTTCTGGTTGTTCGGCGAGACCGGCAGCGCCTCCGCGACGTCGGAGCTGCCGCGCGCCGCGCGGACGCGCGAAGCCCCCGCCGCCGAGTCGAATGCGGAGCTCGCGCCCGCCGAATCGGTGACGGCCGAGCGCACCGTCGCGCGTCCCGACGCGACCGCGCTCCTGCCACGCGAGATCTCCGAGTCGGTGACGGCGCTCGCGCACGCGGTCCCGACGCCCAAGGTCGAGCGCGGGACGAAGGTGCTCTCCGGCCACGTGACCGACCCGCAGGGCCAGCCGCTCGCGGGCGTGCTGGTCCGCGCCGCGCGCCAGAAGGAGCGCAAGCCCGAGCGCGCGAAGCGCGGCGAGGAGCTCGCCGCGGCGCCGACGCTCGAGCAGCGGCTGCGCGAGGCGGTGACGGCGCACTACCAGGCGCTCGCCGAGCAGCGCGACACGACGACCGACGGCGACGGCGCCTACCGCTTCGACGAGCTCGTCGAAGGCGAC
>DASRRB010000375.1:0-26012 GCA_035695985.1 Planctomycetota bacterium
GATGGGCGAGTCGGGCCACGACGTGATCGTGATCGGGGCGGGGCCGTCGGGCCTCATGGCCGCGCTCACCGCGTCGCAGGGGACGCCCTTCTGGTCGACGCCGCCGAGCCGGTTCGGCCGCGTGCTCGTCCTGGAGGAGCACGTGCGGCCCGGCGGGATCGCCGCGTACGGGACGCTCACCCTCACCAACGGCTGGATCGTCAAGGGCGGGCAGCTCAAGGTGATGCTGCTCGACCAGCTGCGCGACCTGCCGGTCGAGGTGCGCTCCGGCGTCGCCGCCACGCGCATCCGCCGCGAGCGCGGCCGCTTCGCGGTCGACACCGCGGGCGGGACGTTCCGCGCGCCGGCGGTGGTCGTCGCTTGCGGCATCTTCTCCCACCTGCGCTTCCTGCGCTTCCGCAACGCGATCTTCATGGCGGAGACGCTGCCGGGCCAGCAGGCGTTCATCCAACGTGCCGAGCAACTGGCTGCGGACGGGACGCTGCACCGCAAGCGGCTGCTGATCGCCGGCTGCCATCCGGCGGTCGAGGCGACCGCGGAGCGCTTCCGCGCCGGGACGCGCGCGCTCACGATCGAGACGGCGCTCGACGACGGCGGGAACGGGAGCGCCGGCGCGCTCGACCGCCGGCTCGGCGCGGGCGACGGCTCGCACGCCGCGGCGCTGCGCCGCTCCACGCAGGCGCTGGCGCGCTCGCGCTGGAACTCGGGCGAGGCGGGCGTGCACGCCGACTACGCCGCCGTCGTCTTCGACTACAACACGTACAAGCTCCGCCCGCAGAACGCGGCGCGCCTCGTGCGCGGGACGAATATCCGCTGCCGCGACGGCTACGTCGTGACCGACGCGTGGGGGCGCACGAGCGTCGCGGGGATCTGGGCGTGCGGCAACGCGATCTTCCCGCTCTCGGGAATCCTGCAGGCGCTCTACAGCGGCTTCGTCGCCGGCCTGAGCTGCCGCGCCGCGACCGAGCTCGCCGCCCACGACGAGGCGAACGGATTCCTGCCGTGGCTCGCCGTCCCCCATTCAGCGTGGGCCGGGTGGCTGCGGTCGGCGCGGGAGCTCGCGCACTGACGCCGCGGCCGGCCGCGGGGGCGCGACCCCGCGGCGGCGACTTGCCGTTCGGTCGGAGCGGGCGGTTGCGTCTCCCTCGGCGAGTCGCTGCCCGAAACCCGAAGGGAGAACGGACATGAACCCGAAGCACGTTCCCGCCCCGGCGCCGAAGTCCGAAGAGATCGCGAAGCCCAAGCGCTTCCGCATCGAGAAGCTCGAGGAGCGGATCGCCCCGAAGAAGGGCGGCAAGGGGACGCACAACTGCGGGACCGCCAACTGCACGTCGTTCAGCAGCTACTGAGCCGAGGGCGGACGGTCGCGCCGTGCGTGGGGCCGCTCCGGTCAGGAGGGCCGCTCCGCGGCGCGATCGTCGTGGTCCGATCCGGCCCGAGGCGGCGAATCGACCTTCGATCGGAGCGGACAGTGTCGTCTCTCTCGCCGGGTCGCTGCCCGAAACTCGAAGGGAGAACCGACATGTCCTCGAGGAACGTCCGTGCCCCGGCGCCGAAGTCCGACGACGTCGTGAAGCGGAAGCGCTTCCACATCGAGAAGCTCGAAGAGCGGATCGCCCCGACGACGGGCGGCAAGGGGACGCACAACTGCCCGACCCTCTATTCGGGCCTCCCCAGCCAGCACTGCCACGGTTACTGAGCCGCCGATGAACGGTCGCGCCGCGCGAGGGGCCGCTGCGGTCACGAGGGCCGCTCCGCGGCGCGACCGACATGGTCCGAGTCTGCGTGGACTCGTCCGGCGGACGCTCGACCGCTGCGCGGGCGATGGGGAGGGGAACGAGGCGGGGGAGCCGGCCAGCGGCACCTGCGATCCCGGCCCGATCGTGCTCGCTGCGCTCGCCGCCGAACGCTTCGGCCGTCCCGTCCACGAGCGCGTGGTCGAGCGCTGGCTCGAACGGTTGAGCGAGGCGCTCCGCTCCGGCGCGCTCGAATTCGGTCCGACCGGTCCGCTGTCGGGTCTCGCCGCCGCGATGCGCGTCGTGCCGCGGCTGCGGCGCGTGAGCGATTCGCTCTGGGAGCAGCTGGCCGAAGGGCTTCCCCGCGATTGCTGGCGGACGAGCGCGGTGCGCTGGTTCGACTACGACCTGGTCCGCGGACCGACCGGGCTGCTCTTGAGCGCGCTCGCTGGCGGTCGCAGACCGTCGCGCGGCGCGGCGCCGCGCCGCGCCCTGGCCGAGCGGTGCGTCCGCCATCTGCTCCTGCTGTGCGACGACGAGCTCGCGGCGTTCCGGCTCGGCGGAAACCAGGGCGACCCGCGGCTGAAGTGGGGTGAAGGTCGGATCAACACCGGCGTTGCTCACGGCGTCGCGGGCGTGGCGCTCGCGCTCGCGGCGGCGCTCGAGCACGGTGTCGCACCGACGACACGGATCCGGGTCGCGCTCGCGCGGATCGCCGACGGGCTCGTCGCCCGGTCGTACGTCGACCGGACCGGACTGCGGGCCTGGCCGCACGCGAGCCTCGACGGCGACGCGCCGAGCTCGCCGGCGCCGCCGCCGCAGGCGTGGTGCTACGGGACGCCGGGCATCGCGTGGGCGCTGTGGGAGAGCGGGCGCGTCCTCGGCCGGCGCGACGTCGCGACGTTCGCGCTCGCGGCGATGGAGTCGTGGTGCGAGCGCGTCGAGCCCGGCGTCGATCGCGCGGGCGACGTTCCGGCGCAGCTCGGACTGTGCCACGGGATCGCGGGGACGCTGGCGCTCGCGGACGCCTTCGCAAGGAGCACAGGACTTCCCGCGGCCGCGCGGAAGGCGAAGCTCCAGGAGGAGCTGCTGCTCCGCAACCTCTCTCATGTGGAAGGAATGGGCGCGGACCGGTCGCTGCTCACGGGCGCGCCGGGCGTGCTGTCGCTCCTGCTCACGCGCGCCGGCGCCGACCGGCGCTGGCTGATCCCGTTCGGCCTGCGCTGACCGCGACCGCGATCCTCGCGCACGCACCCCTCGTCAATTCCGCCGTGCGCGGGAATGATCCGACGCAAGCGCTCGCGAGTCCGAGCGCGCTCGAATCCCCGATCCCCTCTCGTTCCACCCTGGAGACGACCATGACCCGACGGCGCGTGCTGCTCCTCGTGCTTCTTCCCGTGCTCTTCGTCGGATCGTCGGCCCTCCTGAACCTGACGCAGGGAGCGAGCGCGGCGGCGGCCGCGGCGCCCGCGCACCACGACGACGGGCACTACGTGCAGGTCCGCGCCCAGTACATCGACCTGAACGGCAACCGCGACGAGACCAACACGACGCTCTTCCTCGTCAACAAGAGCATGACGCGCACGCTCGTCCTCGGCGACGTCCTCGCGATGGGGCCGGACGGGCTCTCCGAAGTCCTCGCTCACGACGGCGACCTCGTCGGCGTCTCGATCCCGCCGCTCGGAACCGTCGAGCTCCCGGTCGACTCGGCCCATTTCCCGGGTCTGCTGCCCGAGCTCGAAGTCGGTGAGCGCGGCCTCGAGAGCGTCGTCCTGAGCTTCGCGGGTCCCAAGGACGCCCTGCGCCTCACCGCCTCGATCCACCTCCAGCAGCCGGGCAACCTCGAGAACCGCGTGATCACCCTCTTCGAAGGGAACGACGTCGAGAAGTGACTGCCGCCGGGGTCGCGCGAGCGGCGCTCCTCGGCAATCCGTGCCCGAAGATCCGCACGTGGGGAGCGGTGCGCGGTCGTCTGCGGAGGTTCGCGCATCCGTCGCCGTTCGCGCGCGCCGCCTCGGCGGGAAACGCGGGAACAGGCGTTGCGTCTCGCCTTTCGACTCGACCGTGGACCGACGAGGGCACCCCCATGAAGACCGCCGTGAAGCGTGCCATGAAGCCGGAAGTGAAGCGCGCCGCGAAGCGCGGGTCGTCGCACGTGCGCGACGTGATGACCGAGAAGCCCGTCTGCGTGGAGAGCGGCGACAGCCTCCGCGACCTCGCACGCATGCTCGACGAGAACGAGATCTCGGGAGCCCCGGTCGTCGACGATCAGGACCGTCTGCTGGGCGTCGTCTCGCGCACCGATCTCCTGAGGCGCCTGCTCGAGGGGCCGATCGAGGCGCGGCCGGGCGAAGACTGGCTCGACCTCCTCATGGCCGACAGCGTGGGGACGTTCGAGATCGACGTGGCGCGGCTCGGGACGGTCGACGACGTGATGTCGATCGACCCAGTCACCGCCACACCCGAGGAGACCGTGGCGACGGTGGCGCGGAGGCTCGCGGCAGCGCGGGTCCATCGCGCGATCGTCGTCGACCCGAGTCGGCACCCGATCGGAATCGTGACGACGCTCGACCTGCTGAAGGTGTTCCCGCACTGAGCGTCGTCCGCGGCGGCTCGAACTGGCGTTCCGGGCCGCCGCGATCGAAGTCGAGGCACCCGCGCCGCGAGGGCGCGGGTGCCTTCGTGTTTTCAGCGTCCGCGGGCCGGCGCGCGCCCCGCGTCATCCGACGCCGGCGGCGCGCGCGACCAGGAACAGACCCGACGCGACGACGACCGCGCCGATGGCCCGAGCGACGCGCTCGCCGGCGGGCGCGAGGCGTTCGACGGTGGTGGCGGCCGTCACGACCGCCATCGCGCGCAGGTCCATGACCCCGAGCACCAGCAGAGCCGCCGTCAGGCCGGCGCAGCAGCGGCTGCACTGGAGCCCGAGGCGCAGGCCGTGCCGCCACGCCGTGCCGGCGTCGGGCGGCAGCGTGCGGCCCGGCCCCGGCGACTCGCGGCAGCAGGCGAGCGCCCGCGCCTTCCACGCGCTGAACTGCAGCGCGCCGGCGAGCACGACGACCGCGCCGACCGCGATCGGGACGGCGCGCGCGAGCGCCGGTTGGCGCATCTCCACCGCCGCCAGCGCGACGCCGAGCGGGAACGCGGCCACTCCCCACAGCGTCCAGACGAGGAAGTACGCCGCACCCACGAGCGCCGTCTGCCGACCCAGCCGCGTCACGTCCGAACCGCCGGCCGCCTGTCGATAGCGCCGCAGCATCGGGACGAGCGACGGCAGCATCATCGCCACCATCATCACGACCCACATGCCGAGGAACGACGCGGCGGCCGCGAGCCACGACTGACCGGGCATGCGCATCCACGCCATCGACAGCGTCCAGCCGCCGGGCATCGGCAGGTCGCACGTGTCCGGCATCGACGCGCACCAGGCGATCGTCCCGGCCGTGCTGGCCGCGAAGAGCAGCGCGGCAACTCCGAAGAATCTCCGCTCGGTCGCCATGGCCGAGCTCAGCTCTTCGCGCCGTATTGGTCGTGGTGGCGCCACCACAGGCCCGACTCGTTGCGCCCCTTGGGGGCGCGGTCGAGCCACTGGTACATGTTCCAGAGGCCGTCGAGCCCGCGCGCGTAGGTCGAGTAGGTGTGGTAGACGACGCCGTCCTCGCGCACGAACGCGCTCATGCCAGGCCGCTCGCGGATGTAGGTGTCGGCGTCGGTCCCGGCCATCGCCGCGAACTGCGCGATCGGCCCCTCGCTGCCGCGGTCCTGCCACTCGGCGATCGTCTTGCCGCGGGCCGGTCCGGCCTGCGCTGGCTCGCGCTTGTAGTTGTATTCGATGCCGCCCGAGCGCTGCTGCTCCTCGTCGAACCAGACGTTGAAGTCGGGGTTGAAGTCGCCGCCGAACGAGGACGCCCACGGGAAGGTCCATTCCATCCGCTTCTTGAACGCCTGCAGCTTCGCGAACGGCGCGCGCGACACCGCCGTGAGCTGGACGTCGTGGTTCGCCAGGTGGACGGCGATGCCGTTGAAACCGTCCGCGATCGCCGAACACGACGGGCAGCCGGCCTTGTAGTCGGGCCCGAACATGAAGTGGTAGACGAGGAGCTGCGATCGCCCGCGGAAGAGGTCGGCGAGCGTGGCGGCCCCGGCCTCGGTCTCGAAGCGATACACCTTGTCGACCTCGACCCACGGCAGCTCCTGGCGCCGCTGCGCCAGCTCGTCGCTGCGACGCGTCGCCTCCTTCTCCGCCGCGAGCAGCTCGAGCCGCTTCGCGAGCCACTCCTTGCGCGTTCCGATCGGATGCTTGCTCATGACTCTCGTCTCCAATGGGGGGGTGTCGGACATGGGAGAATCAAGCGCAAGGCGGAGAGCCGGGTGAGTGACAAGCGTGACGGGATTCCGGGGGACGGGCAGATCGCGGCCGCGGCGCGGGCGCTGGCGGCGGGCGATCCGCTCGGCGCGCTGAAGCGGATCGCGCTGCGCGACGACGCGCGGGCGCTCGCGCTGCGCGGCATCGCGATGGCGCAGCTCGGCGATCTCGTGCGGGCGAAGGTCCTCCTCAAGAAGGCCGCGCGCGCCTTCGGTCCGGGCGAGGCGCGGGCGCGCGCGCGCTGCGTCGTCGCCGAGGCCGAGATCGCGCTCGTCCTGCGCGACCTCGGTCGTCCTGCGACGGCGCTCGACGCGGCGCGCGCGACGCTCGAGGAACACGGCGACCGGGTCAATGCCGCCTTCGCGCGCTACCTCGAGGCGCGCCGCCTCCTCCTGATCGGGCGCGTCGACGAGGCGGAGCGCGCGCTCGCGCCGCTCGACCCCGCCGCGCTCCCTCCGGCGTCGCGGACCGCGTACGAGCTCGTGGTCGCCGGCATCGCGCTGCGCCGCCCGCGGACGAAGGCGGCGCGCGCTGCGCTCGCCCGGGCCCGGCGCGCCGCCGAGCTGGCGAGGATCCCCGCCCTCCTGGCGGAAGTGGAGAGCGCGCGGCGCGTCCTCGACGCGCCCGCGGCGCGCCGGATCGCGCGCGGCGACGAGCGGCTGCTCTCCCTCGAAGAGGTCGAGGCGCTGCGCTCCTCGAAGGTGCTCGTCGTGGACGCGTGCCGCAACTTCGTGCACGACGACGTCGGGATCGTCGCGCTCGCCACGCGTCCCGTCCTCTTCGCGCTCGCGCGCGCGCTGGGCGAGGCGTGGCCGGGTGACGTTTCGCGAGACGCGATTGTCGCGCGCGTCTTCGCTTCGAAGTTCGTCGACGCCTCGCATCGCGCGCGGCTGCGCGTCGAGATGGGGCGGCTGCGCGCGGCGCTGCGCAGCCTCGCCGTCGTGAGCGCGACGAAGCGGGGCTTCGCGATCTCGCCCCGAAACGTCCGAGACGTCGTCGTGCTGGCGCGGCCGGTCGAGGAGGAGCACGCGCACGTGCTCGCCCTCCTCGCCGACGGGGAGTCGTGGTCGAGCTCGGCGCTGGCGCTCGCGCTCGGCACGAGCCAGCGCACCGTGCAGCGCGCGCTCGACCCGCTCGCGGCCGCGGGCAAGGTGCAGTCGTTCGGCCGCGGGCGGGCGCGGCGGTGGCTGACGCCCCCCGTGCCGGGATTCGCGACGACCTTGTTGCTCCCCGCGTCCCGGCCCGCGAACTAAGGTGGGGCCATGCGACGATCCCCCGCCGAAATCGTGCGTGAGTACGGACCCTTTCCCGACCGCGGCCACGTGCACGGCGTCACGCACGACGGCCGCAACGTCTGGTTCGCGTCGGGGAAGCAGCTGAACGCCCTCGATCCCGCGAGCGGGAGGCTCGAGCGCGCGATCGACGTGGCGGCGGACGCGGGGACGGCCTTCGACGGCCGCCACCTGTTCCAGATCGCCGCCGGTCGCATCCAGAAGATCGATCCGGCGACGGGCCGCGTGGTCGCAACGATCCCCGCGCCCGGCGGCGGCGGCGACTCGGGCCTCGCGTGGGCCGAGGGGTCGCTCTGGGTGGGGCAGTACCCGAGCCGCAAGATCCACCAGATCGATCCGGAGTCGGGCGCGATCCTCCGCACGATCGAGTCGAACCGCTTCGTCACCGGCGTCACGTGGGTCGACGGCGAGCTCTGGCACGGCACCTGGGAAGACGACGTGAGCGAGCTGCGGCGCGTCGATCCCCAGAACGGCGAGGTCCTCGAACAGCTCGACCTGCCGGCCGGCGTCAACGTCTCGGGGCTCGAGTCCGACGGCGGCGACCTCTTCTTCTGCGGAGGCGGTCGCAGCGGAAAGGTGAGGGCCGTCCGCCGGCCCCGCCGCGGCGCGGCGACCCGCAGCGGCAGCTAGTCCGCGGGGCGCGCGCTAGATTCGGCGCGCCTTCGGTGGAGCGTCGGCCGGGGGCCGTGGAGGGACGCCCATGGTCGGTCTCGTCGTCGCGGCGCTCCTCGGCGCCTCGGGTCCGCAGGATTCCGGTGCGAAAGCGGCGACCGGGACCGTCGCCGAGCAGACCGCGGCGTTCCAGTCGGCGATCGACAAGAAGCGCTTCGAAGAGGCGCTGAAGACCTCGTCGCTGCTCGTCGCCCGCTACGTCGAGCTCGGCCGGCAGCTCGCCCCGAAGGAGCCGCCGAAGGAGCCGCCGACGAGCGGATCGCTCGCGACCGCGAAGAGCGAACGCAAGCAGGTCACCGACGCGCTCGAGAAGGCGGTCAAGGCGCCGCGCCTGCCCGCCGAGTTCCACGAGAAGCTGCTCGCCCAGTTCGACGCGCGGACGGAGGACGGCGACAAGCTGCTGGAGCGGTGGCTCGACCTCTCCCACATCCACGACGCGCCCAGCACACTGGCCGCGGGGATCCAGGCGCTCGGCACGTATCGCCGGCTGCAGTACATCGAGCGGTTCGAGAAGTACGCCATCTCCGACCAGCGCAAGCCGGTGCTGATCGCCGCGGCCGGCGCGCTCGGGGAGTACTTCGGCGAGAAGGAGGCGATCCGCAAGCGGATCGTCGGCAACCTCATCCTCGCCTATTCCTCGGTGGGCACCGGCTTCACCGACAAGCAGAAGCAGCGCGTACTGATCGACGAAGAGCTTCTCCTCGACGTCCGCCACGACTTCCAGTACGCGCTCGCCCGACTCACCGGCGGCGTCCATTTCAACCGCGCGAAGGAGTGGGTCGAGTGGTGGCGTGACGCGAAGGATGCCCCGTTGCGCGACGGTGTCGACCGGCCGAAAGTCCAGATGGACGGCGTCATGCCCGGCCCCGCTCCCGGTTCGAAGCCCGGCGGACACTGAGCCGCCGCGACGGCCGCGGTGCGTGAGATCGTGGTGAAGATCGCGCCGTCGAGGCTGCGCTCGACCAGGAAGGCGACCGTGCCGCCTGGCTCGTCGACCCACCGGAGGCCGCGCGACGGGGTCGCGCATTGGATCGGGCCGGTCGGGACGCCGCAAGCCGGCGCCGAGTCCTGCGCTCGCGGGAGAAGTTCGGCAACATGGGTGCGTCGCGGGGGGGCGCGAGGAGGTCCGGCGTGGGTCGCGGCGCGGCGCTTTCGCTCGTGCTCCTCGGACTCGCGCTGGCGCGGCCCGCCGCTCCACGGCCGTCTTCGCGGCCGGATCCGCGCGACGACGAGAAGGAGGCGCGCGAGCTCCTCGCCGACGCCGAAATCCAGGCGCGCAAGGGGCGGCCGGCCCTCGCGTCGAAGCGCTACCGCGAGATCGCGAAGAAGTTCCCGCTGACCGAGGCCGGCAAGGTCGCGACGCGGCGCGGCAAGCCGAGCGCGTTCCTCGGGTGGGACGACCTCGTCCGCCACGGCCCGTCCGACAACCGCTGCGACGTCGTCCTGATGGGTGACGGCTTCACGCTCGACCACCTCGACCTCTTCGCGAACCTCGCCGCCGCGATCCCGCCGCTCTTCGAGGCGCAGCCGGAGTACCGCGAGTACTTCGAGTACTTCAACTTCCAGCGCGCGATCGTCGTGAGCGCGGACGACGGCGTCGACGAGTACGGACGCAAGTACGACACCGCGCTCGGCGGCCACCGCAGCGGGATGATCCAGGGCCAGGTCGCGGTCGACGACGGCCGCGTGCACGCGATGCTCGCCGAGATGCCGGCCAACGACCACATCGCGGTCGTCTTCGTGAAGCTCGGGCAGCTCGGCACCGGCGGGAGCGGCGTCGCCTGCATCGGCGGCCGTGACAACGCGACGCTGATCCACGAGTTCGGCCACGCCTTCGCCGACCTCGGCGACGAGTACACCGCCAACACCGGCCACCGCGGCGCGGTCGCGAATTCGCCGAACGTCTCGAACAGCGACGACCCCAAGAAGGTGCCGTGGGCCCACTGGCTCGCGGCGAAGGTGCCCGGCATCGGCGTCTACGAGGGGGCGAACGGCCAGGTCCACGGCGCCTGGAAGCCGACGACGCGCAGCTGCGTCATGGCGAGCGGCAACTTCTACTGCGCGCCGTGCCGCGAGGCGCTCACGCTGCGCATCTACCGCGACGTCGACCCGATCGACGGCTGCACGCCGGCCGCGCTCCCCTCCGACGACGCCCGGTCGATCTCGGGCCTCGAGTCGTTCGACTTCGAGGTGCAGGTGCTGCGCCCCGCGACGCACGCGCTCGACGTGCGCTGGTGGGTGCTGCCCGAGACGGCCGCGCCGAAGTCGCCGCCCGGCTGGGAGCAGGGGACGCAGGGCCGCGACCGGCGCCAGCGCGGGCCCCTGCCGACGATCGAGCAGGAGCCGACGAAGGAGGACCTCTTCCACGAGGTGACGAAGCACGCGTTCACCGTCGCGGCGAAGTCCCTGAAACCCGGCCGCTACCGCGTGATCTGCCGCGTCAACGACAACGCCCGCCCGCGCACCGAGAAATACCCCATCGTCCTCAAGGACTCCGACGGGCTGCTCGAGGGCGAGCGGGCGTGGTGGATCCGGGTCGACCCGCCGCCGGCGAAGAAGTGAACGGGCGCGCCCCGGAGCGGCGCCATTCCGACCGGTCCGTTTGAGCATCGCACGCCGGCCGCCGTCAGGGAGGGCGGAGTCGAAGGACGCATGCAGGACGACGACCGGCGGCTGGTGACGGCGATCCTCTCCGGCGAACCCGACCGGTTCGCGGAGCTGGTCGAGCGACACACGCCGGCCGTGCGCCGGATCGTCGGTCGCGACGTGCGCGACGCCGGGCTCCGCGACGAGCTGGTCCAGACCACGTTCCTGCTCGCGTTCCGCGGGCTGCGGCGGCTGGAGACGCCCGAACGCCTCGAAGCCTGGCTGGCGAGGATCGCCCGTAATGCCGTTTCCGACGAGCTCGCGCGGCGTGCGACACGAAGCGGTCGCGAGGTCGCGCTCGACGGGCTCGACGTCGCGTCCCGCGGACGGGAGGGCGGCACGTGGATCTGGGAGGAGGTCGCGCGGCTGACGAAGGACGCGCGCGACGTCCTCACGCTGCGCTACCGCGAAGGCCTCTCGTACGGCGAGGTCGCCGGCCGTCTCGGCGTCCCCGCGTCGACCGTGCGCGGCCGGATCTACGAGGCGCGCCGCGCGCTGCGCCGGCGACTCGAAGTGCTGGAGGAAGAGCCGTGATCCGTGAAGCTCCGTGCACCGAGGTCGAGCCGCTGCTCTTCGCGTTGCTCGAGGACGAAGTCGACGACGGCGAGCGGGAGCGGCTGACCGCGCACCTGCGCCGCTGCGGAGCGTGCCGGCGCCGCCTCGAGCAGGAACGCGAGCTCACGCACGCGCTCGCCCCCGCCGCGCTCCGAGCGGCGGCGCGATCGGACGGCTGCGCCGTCGGGCGCCGCCGAATCGCCTGGCCGCTCGCCGCTGCGGCCGTCCTCGGCGTCGGCCTCGGGATCGCCGTCCTCTCGTCGAGCTTCGGCGGCCGCACCGCCTACGGCTCGATCGCGCCGGCGCGCTACGAGCCGACGCTGCGGCTCGCGAACGGCGTGAACGTCGCGCTCGCCTCGCACAACCACGTCGTGGTCCCGGCCGCCGAGAACGACACGATCGAGCTGCTCGCGACCGGCACGCTCCGCGTCGCGGGACCGGCGGTGATCGAGCTCGATCGCGCCCCCGAGACGTGGAAGCTCGTCCTGCTGCGCGGCCAGGTCGCGGCGACGCTCCTGCCCGGCGCGCGGCTGCGGGTGAGTTCCGTCCACGGCGCGCGCACGCTGGACGGCGGCGTCCATCTCATCACGATGAATCCCGCGTGGTACGCCGACACCGCGGCCGCGCAGGAGGCGACTCCCGCCGAACTGCTGCAGAGCGGCTACACGCAGTTCTTCCAGCGCGCGGACATGGCCTCCGCCGAAGCGGCGTTCCGCGCGGCGTGGAAGCATCCGAAGGCGACGGAAGAGGAGCAGGGGCGCGCGCTCTTCTATCTCTGGTCCTCGGTCGGCCGGCAGGAGCGCTACGACGACGCGGTCGCGCTCCAGACCGAATGGATGAAGCTCCATCCCGACGACCCGTCGTACGACTACGTCCTCCTGTTCCAGGGCGTCTACCTGCGCGAATCGGGCCACGAACCGGAGGCGAGAGCGGCGTGGGACGAGATCGTGCGACGCGCGAAGGACGAAGATCTCTCCGCGATGGCGCGCGCGTACCTCGGCGGCACGGCGGCGACGACGCCCGGCGCGACGCAGGGGAAGCCGCGGGCGAGGGAATCGGTCGATCGCTACGTCCCCGACCGCCTGCTCCCCGACGGCGCGGGCCAGGTCGGGACGAAGGTCGTCGTCGCGTACGGACTCGATCCGAAGAACGCCGACCACGCCCGCTTCCGGAAGATCGCGGAGAAGGCGGTCGCACGCGACCACGCGGCGTTCGTCGACTGCGCCGACGCCGACTTCGAGCGCCTCTCGAAGGCGCTGCGCGAGCTGCTTCCGGAGGCGGTGCTCTTCGTCCTGCCGCCGGAGGCGCTCGACGTCAAGCTCCACCGGCAGGTCGTGCTGCTGAGCCGGTCGCTCGACGAGGACGTCTTCCCCGACTTCACCTTCGGCTGGTTCACGGCGCGCGACGGGAAGTCCGCCGAAGCGCTGTGGGAGCGGACCTGCGAGACGCGGGAGAAGGGGCTCGCGTCGAAGGTCTGGACCTCGACCTTCGTCACGTCCGGCATGAAGTCGTGCGAGTACCCGAACTACGGGCTCGACGTCGTCGCCGCGGCCGGCTTCGAGCGCAAGGCGCTGGCCTTCGCGACGCGCGAGTCCGACCCCGCCGTCCTCGACTTCGTCCACGGGAACCTGAAGCGGCTCGCCGACGCCGGCGTCGTCAGCATGACCGGCAACGGCGACCCGCAGGGGATCTGGCTCTTCGACGACGCGCGCAACGCCGACCCGAAGACCCACTGGCCCTTCGATCCCGCGCGCGTCGGCAGCGATCCGAAGGGCGAGATGCCGCGCATCCTCGCCGCCGAATTCAGGAAGCTGGAGCTCGACCGGCCGGTCGTCTGGAGCGGCACCTGCCACTCCGCCGCGACGCACCGCGTCTTCGTCGAAGGCGACATCGTCTCGACCTTCGGGAGCAGCGAGAGGACGGAGCTCTACGAGATGCCGCTCGCGGAGAGCATGGGGCTCTCGATCCTCGACGCCGGGGCGGTCGCGCTGCTCGCGCCGATCGGCGCGAACCACGGCTACGCGGTCGACCTCGAGACGGAGTTCGCGCTGGAGAACGGCGCGTCGCTGGGCGAGATCGTGAAGTCCACCTGGGACGACGTCTTCCTGCAGGCGCGCGGCGAGCTCACGCTCGTCCTCCCGGTGGCCGGCGGGCCCCCGACGTACGCGGGCGAACCGATCATGCAGGGGGGAGGCGTCAACCGCGTGCTGCTCGGCGATCCGACGCTGCGGCCGTTCCGTGCGACCGCGGTCCCGCGCGAGAGGACGATTATCCGCGCCGTGCGCGACGCGAAATCGGAACGGTCGTTCGACGTCGTCGTCGAGTGGGACAAGGGCTTCCACACGCGCGGCTGGAATCTCTATTCCGCCAAGCCCACGACGAGCCGCCGCATCGCCGCGCGCGTGCGGCTCGACGATCTCCTTCCCGCGCACGCGGCGGCGCGTCTCGCCGCGACGCTGCGCGTCGTGGACGGGAAGGGCGAAGCGCTCGAGGGTTTCGTCCTCACGCACGCGGAGCCCGAGGTGTTCCACGGCCACCGCTTCCTGCACCTGCAGGCGAACGCCCCCGACAAGGTCCTCGACGAGACGGACGTCCGGGCGACCTTCTCGGTCACCTGGCGGCCGGTCGAGGCGCGCTGAACGGCGCACGCAGCGTCTTGGCGCGCCGCGCGGTATGAGACGCGCAGGCTCGAACGGAGACGCACGTGCTGAATCTCGCCTGCTCGCTCTCGCTCCTGTTCGCCGCGCCGGTCCTCGACGACCCGCCGCCGCCCGAGAAGGTCCTCACCGGGAGCGAGAAGACCAAGCGCTTCGAGATCCGCTTCCGGCCCGGCTCGCGCGCGGAGTCGTCCGTCGATCGCACGAAGGTCATGGCCGAGCGCGACCTCGACCGCATCCTCGCGCGGCTCGAGTTCAAGGATTGGAACGAGACGATCCGCCTCTTCCTCTACGACGACGTCGACGAGCTGAAGCGCATCACCGGCGTCGCGGCGGGGGGCTACTCGACCCCGCTCGAATCGCACATCCCCTTCGACAACGACCAGACGCGGCTGCACGAGCTGGTGCACGTGGTCGCGCAGCGCTTCAAGGAGCGCGGCCCCGAGCCGCGCAACCTCTTCTTCGCCGAGGGGCTCGCCAACGCGGTGCTCGAGTTCGTGACGGGCGTGCACGTCGACGCGGTCGCGGCGTTCTACCGGCAGCGCAAGCAGCTGCCGACGCTGACCGAATTCCACGCGATCGGCGACTACTATTCCTGGCTCTCTTCGCACGCGGGCTTCAACGGTTACGACGTCGGCGGGAGCTGGCTGCTCTATCTGCTCGACACCTATGGCGCGAAGAAGGTGCGCTCGTATTGCGCCGGCGTGCCGGCGAAAGAGGCGTTCGGCAAGAGCCTCGAGGAGCTGGAGAAGGGGTGGCACGCCCGCCTCGACCAGGTCGTCCTGCGTCCGGGGCTCGAGACGCTGCTGCGCGAGCGGCAGGGCGAGAAGGTCGAGTTCCCGAAGTACGTCGCGCCCGAGCAGCAGCTCGACGCGCGCCTGCTCGGCGACGCGAAGGAGTGGGACGCGCTCGACGCCGCGGCCTTCGCCGCGAGCGGGCCGGGCGGGGCGGAGCGCAAGGGCGGCGCGCTCTCGATCCGCGGACCGAAGGACACCGGTGTCTGGAGCGAGGCGGCGCTCGGCAGCAAGAGCGTCGGCGACGGCTGGCTGCGCGCGACCATCACGCCGCAGCCGGGCTGCTGGGCGGTCAAGATCGCGTTCGGCGGGAAGTGCCAGGCGATGCTGCTCGGCAACGGGGCGTTCCTCTACAACGAGTCCGGCGGCGTCGACGCGACCGACACCGTCAAGCTCGGATCGAAGCCGGTCGAGCTCGTGCTCCGCCGCGAGCACGGCCGCGCGACCGTCTGGATCGACGGCGTCCAGCGCCTCGCGGGCGCCGTCGCCGGCGACCCGGCGCTGCCGACGCTCGGCGTCGTCCAGGGCGAGGCGAGCTTCGCGAAGGTGGCGGTCCGGGCGGCGCGCTGAGGGGCGCACGTCCCAGAAACGGGCGCCCAAAGTCTCCGGGGCTGACCAGAATTGGACGTTCGCGGCATTGGAGTGGTCATGGCCGAGCGACGATTCCCCCGGACGGCGATCACTTTCGTCGCGCTCATTGCGCTGTTTCTCGTCGCTTCGTCGACCGCGCCTTCGACCTTGTATCCGATCGAGCCGCGGCCGTTGCGCCGGCTCGTTTCCGAATCGCAGTTCATCGTCACGGCGAAGGTCACCTCGCCCGATGCGAAGGCGATCCGGAACGACCAGTTCGCGACGGACGTCGTCCTCGAGATCGACGAGGTGTTGAAAGGGAAGCTCGACACGAAGCGAATCCCTCAAACGAACAATCTCGGGATGATCTGTCCGGCGCCGGCTCGTTACGACGTCGACACTCGCGTCCTGGCCTTCCTCGACTGGGAGAAGGAGTACGGCTTCACGACGCACGCGCTGTCCTACGGCGCGAAGGCGCTCGACGACGCGGCGATGAAGACGTACCTCGAACGCGTGAAGGAAGAGCTCGCGATCCTCGTGATGACGGACGCGACAGCGCAACGCAAGGCGCAGGTCGAGTGGCTGGTGAAGTGCTGCGAGGATCCCGCGACGCGTTGGGAGGGCGCCTTCGATCTCGCTCCGCGCGGTGATCCGATCACGGGAATGTTCGACGGCAACTTCCTGGACGGACGCGCCGCCGGCTCGACGACCCCCGAGTGCAAGTTCGACGAAGGCTTCGCGCGCGAGCTCTCCGATCCGCAGCGCCAGCGGCTGCGCGACGCCTGGTACGCATCGAAGCGCTTCGACCACGGCGAAATGTGCCTCGACGAACTCTTCCTCGCGGATCGCGATCCGAAGGCGCTCGCGTGGTTCGTTGCCCGGCTGCGAGATGCGCTGAAGCTGCGCGAGGGCGACGATGACGAGGACGACACGTACGACCTGCTCCAGCGGCTCGTCCGGCGCGACGACCGGCCCGTCGTGGCGGCGCTCGCCAAGAAGTTCAGCGAGTCCTTGGGCAACTTCTCGCTCCATTCCGAGCTGCTGCCCTACCGCGTGAAGCTCCTCTCGGATTTGCTCGCGCTGTACTGAGCGGCTCGATTTCGCGCGCACTCCCGCGCCGGCGCGTCTACTTCCTCTGCGCCTCGAGCCGCTTCCGGATCGCGGCCGCTTCGTCGTTCCGGCCGACTTTCTTCAGGCACGCCGCGAGATTCGTGAGGGCGCCCGGTCCGTTCGGGTCGAGCTCGAGCGAGCGCTGGTAGCAGGCGATCGCCGCGTCGAACTCCTTCTCGAGCTGGTGGCACGCGCCGAGGTTGCTCCACGCGTCGGCGTGGTTCGGACGCAGGCGCAGCAGCTGCTGGAGGACCTTCGCGCCGTCGCGGCCGCGCTTCGCCAGGATGAGCGCGCGGCCGAGAGCGTCGAGGACGGCGATCTCGCCGGGCTCGTCGGCGAGGATCGCCTGCATCTCCGCGATCGAGGCCTCGAGGGTGAGGTCCTTGCGCGGCGTCGTCGCGCGCGTGAAGCGTTCGAGGCGCTCCGCCGTCGCGCGCGGGAGCTTCGGGTCGAGCGCGAATGGCTCGGGCAGCACCACGTCGCCCGCGTCGATGCCGACGTACCCGAGCTGCGTGAGCTCGGCGCGCCGCTCCGGGGTCAGCGCGACGCGTGAACCGGCGAGCGCGGGCCCGAGCGCGGCGCGCTCCTCGACGAACTGCTTCAGCCCGGCCGCGAGGCGCGCGACGTCGTCCGGCCGCGCCGCGGCGAGGTCCTCGCCTTCGAGGTGGCTGGGCGTCGCGGCGTAGAGCTCGGGCGCCGTCGAATGGAAGTATTCGAGATCGCGACCGGCCCACGCGAACAGCGGGCTCCAGCCGTGGTTCAGCCAGGGATCGAGGCTCTCGCAGTAGACGTGGCGATCGGCGGAGCCGGGCTTCGAGAGGGAGACGCCGTCGGAGTCGAGCGGCGCCGCGACGCCCGCCGCTTCGAGGACCGTCGGGAAGACGTCGACCCCCGAGACGGCGTCGGCGCGCACCGCTCCCGCGGGACCGCCCGGCCACTTCACGAGCAGGGGCACGCGCACGAGCGGCTCGTAGAGGTAGATCGAATGCGTCGCCTCGCCGCGAAAGCCGAGTCCCTCGCCGTGGTCGGCCGTGACGATCGTGAGCAGCCGATCGTCCCGATCGATTTCCGCGAGCGCGTCGAGAACCTCGCCGACCGCCGCGTCCACCGCGCTGATCTCGCCGTCGTAGGGCGTCGCGGCGCCCGCCGCGAACTCGGGAGGAGGCTCGTACGGCGCGTGCGGATCGTAGTAGTGCACCCACAGGAAGAAGGGGCGCGCCGGGTCGCGCCGCGCGAGCCACGCGCGGACCCGCGCGTTCACCTCCGGCGCGCGAAGGCTCGGATAGATCATCTCGGCGGCCGTCCCGCGCTTGGGCTCCTCGAAGACGTCGAACCCCTGCGCGATGCCGCTGGCGCGCCCGAGCACCGTGCTCGCGACGAAGCCCGCCGTCGCGTACCCGGCCGCGTGCAGGAGCTCGGCGAGCGTCGCGTGCGCCTCGTCGAGCCGGAACCCCGCGTTGTCGCGCACGCCGTGTCGGAACGGCGCGAGCCCGGTCATCATCGAGCTGTGCGCCGGAAGCGTGATCGGGCAGGTCGTCCGCGCCGACTCGAAGCGGACCGCGGACTTCGCAAGCGCATCGAGGCGGGGCGTCTTCGCTGCCGCGCAGCCGTAGCAGCCGAGGTGGTCGGCGCGCGTCGTGTCGAGCGTGAAGAGGACGATCGAGGGTTTCGGGGAGGGCGGAGTGTCGGCGCGCGCCGGCGGCAGGTCCTGCGCGCGTGCGATGGATGCAGCCAGGGCGGCGAGCGTCGCGAAGCGGACGAAAGCCGCGATCAGGATCGTGGAGGCGCGCAACCGTGGATCCCCGAGCCGGTGCGAGACGGGATCCAGGCGAGTCTATGCCGAAGGCGCGGTTTCCTACTCGATGCCGGCCAGCTCCAGCCCCGCAGCGCCCAGCGCCTCGCGGAGCCGCGCCTCGAGGTTCGCGCAGGGCTCGCGCGTGAAGACGACGAACGAGCCGCCGTCGGGCCGCGCGATCGCCGCGAGGACGTTGCCGATCGATTCGATCGCGGTGCGCGCCTTCGCCGGGACCGCGGCGCCGCTCATTCCCTTCACGACCGCGACCTTGCGCGCCGCGCTCGTCGGCCAGCGCTTCGTGGCGAGGCCTTCCGCGGCGAGCTGCCGCTTCGCGAGCGCCGCCTTCAGCGCCGCCTCGTCGAGCGCCTTGCCCTCGCGCACCAGCAGCGTCGCGCGGCCGTCCGGTTCGAGGAAGACGTCGGTGAGCTCCGGCAGCTCGCGCGGCAGCTCTTGCGTGAGCGTCGCGGCGGAAGCTTCCTTCGCGTCGATCGACTTCAGCGCGACGGTGACGACCGCGAAGGTCGGCCGCTCGCGCGCCGTGAATTCGCCCATCTTGCAGCCGGCGCCCGTGAGCGCCGTCTCGACCGCCGCCTTCTCGAGCGTCGCCTCGCCCTTCATCCGGATCGTCGCCGTCTTGCAGTCGAACGCGACGTCGCCCACGCCCGCCAGTTTTCCCAAGGCCGCACGGACCTTGGCGTTCGCGCCTCACCCCGCGCCGGGCACCTGCACGAGGTAGGTCACCCCGTCCGCCGGCGGCTTCGCGCCGGCGTCGTCGCGGTCGCCCGCCAGCGCGCACGCGCCCAGCACCGCCGACACCAGGACGACGATCGCGATCGTCCAGGCCACTCCCGCCCTTCGCCTTGCCATTCCATTTCTCCGAAGCCCGGCGGCCGCGTTTCGCGCCACCAGAGCGGCGCAAGGGGTGCCGTTGTTATCCGCGTTTCGAGAAACCCGGCGTACCGCCTGCGTAACGGCGCATCTTCGCCGAGCCGCTACGCTTCCCGCGTGTCCCTTCATCGACGCCCACGATTCGCTCTCGCTGGGATCCTGTCTCCCGTCGCGCTGGCGGTCCCGAGCCAGGCGCAGAGCACCAACGTACCGCCGCGCGCCGTCCCCACGCGCCTCGAGAAGATCGCCGAAGGCGTCTCCGCGACGACGATCCACGGCTGGAACACGGGTCGACTCGTCCGGCAAGGGGGCGTGCTGTACGCCAGCGCCGCGCTCTCGAATCCGAAAGCGGCCGAATACTGGGATCACGCAGGAGCGTTCTTCCGCAGGGACGAGGGGCATTGGAAAGAGGTCGGCAGGCTGCCCTTCAATCCCTACACGATGGCGGTCGCTCCCGATGGGACGTTCTGGGTCGTGGCTCCGCCGTCGTACACGGAGTGCCGCGTCTTTCGCTCGGACGTGCCGGGGGACCTTTCCAAGTTCGACGAGGTCCACCGCGGAACTTGCTCCTACCTCGGAGCCGCGCTCGGGCCGGAGGGGAACTTCGTCGTTCTCTACGCCGAGTCGGCCGACTCGACGGCCGGCACGCCGAACGCCGTGACCGCCGACTTCCACGAACGCGCGAGCGACCGCTGGTACCGCAGCCGGATCGCGACGCCGGAAGGGCGCTACGGATACGAGGGGATCGTCTTGCGTGGCAAGCAGGCGATCGCCGTGCTGAACTCCTCGCTCACCGATCCCGACCACTCGGACGCGAAGGGGACGCGCTACTCCTGGCGGCACGTCCGCCTCGCGCGGTGCGAGGACCTCACGAAGGGGGAGTGGATCGAGTCGGGCTGGCTCCTCCCGCAGGACGGAAGGACGGCGCTGCAGGACCTGGTCGTCGGCCCGGACGGCGATCTCTACCTCTCCTACAGCCACGTGGCGGCGGACTCCCACGCGGCGCTGCTCGAGATCGAGAAGGTCCCGCATCGGATCGCGCGCATCCACGCCGACCTCGGCGTCGAGACGTTCGAGACCGGCCTCCAGGTCGGCGCCGCGCGGCTCCTCGTCGATCCGAACGGTGGATTCCACCTCGTGGGACGGTGGGGGGCGGGCGGGCTGCGGCTCTGGGATCTCGATCGCACGAAGGGATTTCGCGCGGGCGAATCGCGCGAGCTCTCGGGAACCGACGCGCTCGAGGACTACGTCGTCCACACGCTCTGCCCCGAGCGCTTCGGCGGCGAGAGCGGCGGCGACACCGTCTATCTGCTCGGAACGAAGAGCCCGCCCGACCCGCCGGGGAAGGAGCGCGCCGACGTCGACCTCTGGCTCGCGTCGTTCCGGTGGGCCGACCTCTAATTCACTCCAGGAAGCGCACGCGTCCGGTCTTCAGCTCGTAGACGCCGCCGACGAGCTGCATGACGCCCTCCTTGACGCGAGCCCGGCCTTCCCGCGTCGACAGGATCTGGTGCATCGACCAGCGCACGTTGGCTTCGACCGCCGCGTCGAGCAGCTCCGGCGGCGCCAACCCGGGATCGAGGTCTCTCAGCCCCGGCAGGATGTTCTTCAGCAGCAACTCGATGCGGGCGCGCTCCTTCCTTCCCTCGAGCTCGGCGGCGAGCGCGGCGCTCACCGCGCCGCAGCCCTGGTGACCGAGCACGACGAACAGCGGCGTGCGCAGATGCACGCCCGCGTACTGCAGCGTGCCCATCACTTCGGGCGAGACGACGTTGCCGGCGACGCGCACGATGAAGAGCTCGCCGAAGCTGGCGTCGAACACCAGCTCCGTCGGCACGCGCGAGTCGCTGCAGCCGAGGATGGTCGCGTAGGGATGCTGGCTCTTGGCGAGCTCGGCCAGCATCTCCTTCCTGACGGTCGGGAAACGGGCCCGGCCGCGCACGAATCGCTGGTTCCCCGCGATCAACCGCGCGAGCGCTTCCTTCGCCGTGGTGGGACTCGGTGCTCCGCGGCGTCCGGTCATTGGCGCGACCTCCGCCCGCATTCTGCCGGAGGGCGGCATCGAGCGGACTCGAGGCCCCTCCCTTCGGAAACCTCTGCCGGATCCGACTCGTCGTCCTGCGAGCCGTGCCGCCGACACACCTCAGCGTCGGTGCCGGACGCGAACACCTCCCTTCTGGGCTTCCGAAAGGGGAGGGAAGCGCTTCGTCGAGCCGCCCGAGGTCGGGCGGCGACGAGCCGCGAACCGAGGTGCGACGACGTGAAGAGTGGCGTGAACCGGACACGAAGGGTCGACGACGGGAAGCTGCGTGGAGTCCGTGGCTTCACGCTCATCGAAGTCGCGGTCTCGATCGTGCTGCTCGTGGTCGGGCTCCTCACGCTCGCCCAGGTCGCGCTCACGATCCGGTCGATGAAGCGCGCCGACGACGAGCGGGAACTGGCAGCGAACGCGCTCCTGGATCAGTTGCACGCGATCGAGACCACGCCGTTCGCGGATCTGGCCGCCACGTTCAACGGCCGCGCGTTCGACGTCTTCCAGGAGGGCGCGGCGGCGCCTGCGCTGCGGTCCCTGCCGGGCGACGTGGACGGAAAGCCGGGAGCCATCGCCGTCGTCGCCCCGGATCCGCCGAAGGATCCCACGCGCCTGCTCGAGGCGACCGTGCGGGTCGACTGGGTGGGGAGCTTCGGGCCGCAACACCTCGTGCGGAGCCTCCGGATCTCCCGGCCCGGAGCGAATCCATGACTCGGCGCCACGGCTTCACGTTCGTCGAGCTCCTGATCTCGATCGCGGTGCTCGGCGTCGTGCTGTTCACCGGGGTCGCGGTGTCGAAGTCCGCGCTGACGGTCGCACAGGACGCCGTGCGCAGCAGCGCGGCCGACAGCCAGGCGATCTCGGCGCAGACCCACGTCCGCCAGCTGCTCCTCTGGGCCGGACGGTCGACGCTCGAGGCGACGCCGGGCGGCGGCGCGCGCGAGCCGATGCAGGAGGGCATCGCGTACGACAACGTGAGCTTCCGGCGAGCGGTCGGCGGCGGAAAAGACGGGGCCGTCTACGACCCGGCTCCGGGCCAGCCTCCGATCACGTTCGCGTTCGTGCCGCGCGGCGCGTCGGGGATCGGCGACCTGACCATGGACACCGGGAGCGGCCCGCATCCGATCTGCGGCGGCCTGAGCGCCGTCGAGTTCGTGCGCGAGGGCAGCCGCGTCACCGTGCGTCTCGTCACGGTCACGCGCGGCGCCGTTCCCGAGTCGCGCGGCGTCGTGCGCAGCCTCGTCCTGCGCAATCCGTGAATGAAGAGTTCCCGAGCGAGGAAGACGCGATGAACGCACATGAAGCGCACCGACTGCAACCCGTTCCCGAGCGCGGCGCCATCAGCATCCTGGTGGTGGTCGCCGCCGTTCCGCTGCTCGTCGCCATCGGCGCCCTGCTGACGGTCTCCGTGGCGCACCACGACCAGTGCGAGCAGGAGCTCGGCCGGACGACGGCCGCGATCACCTCCTTCACCGGAGCGCAGGACGCGCTCGACCGGCTCGAGCAGGCGCGCACGCTGAACGGGGAGTTCGACCTCACCGTCAACGGCGGCACCGCGCACGTGCGCGGGACCCCGTGGCTCGGCGACGGGATCGACGAAGACAAGAACGGCCTCGTCGACGACGCGAAGGAGAAGAACGTCTTCTCCATCCGCTCCGACGGCTGGCTCAACGCGACGCCGGGAGGCGAGACGAATCCGGCGGTCCGCTCCTACCACGCGGTGACGAACGTCGTGGCGGAAGTGACCGACTTCGAGTTCTCCTTCGGACAGGCGATCTACATCGACGATCCGGCCGCGAAGATCGACCTGAACGGCGGCGCGTTCGAGCTCTCGGGCAACGACGAGAACCTCGACGGATCCAAGGGACCCGGGGCCGCGCGCGCGGCGGTCGGCGTCAACGGGGACCCGAAGGGCGTCATCGCGCAGGTGAGCAACAACCAGAAGGCGCACATCGTCGGCAACCTGCCCGATCCCGCGATCGGCCAGACGGACGCGCTGGACTGGGACCACTACCTCGAGATGCTCGGTCCGCTCGCGTCGATCCAGTGGGACGACGGGACGTCGTTCAGCGGCACCATCGGCGACTACGCGAATCGCAAGGGCGTGATCGCGCACGCGACCGGCGACCTCAAGGTGCACGGCGAGACGACGGGCGCGGGCATCCTCATCGTCGACGGCGACCTCGAGATCGACGGCCACTTCGAATTCGCCGGACTGATCCTGGTGCACGGCAACGTGTCGTTCCAGGGCGGCGGCGGCGTGAAGGAGCTCTACGGCGCGATGCTGCTGTGGGGGAAGGACCCGCCGGGCGCGCCGCACGAAGACCTCGAGATCAACGGCACGGTCCAGATCGAGTACAGCTCGCAAGGCCTCGACATCGCCTCCACCTCCGGAGGCGTGCGCGTGTTGTCCTGGCGAGAGCAGTGACAGGGAGAGCCGGCGGACGCGAGCGAGGCTCCCGCCGCCGCCGGCCGCTCGGCCTCACGGGTACCCGAAGCAGAGGTCGAGGCCGCGCGTGAACGAGATCCCCTTCGACGCGCCGGCGTCCGCTTCGAGCGCCTGCAGGTAGAGGTGGAAGCCGTACAGCGCGGGGTCGTCGGGGATCGCGCCCGACAGGACGAGGCCGCCCGACGGGACCGAGAGTGGAAGGGTCAGGAACGGAACGACGAGGAGCGTTCCTCCCTTGCCGGTCAGGAGCGACTGCTTGCCGAAGCCGAGGAAGAGCACCGCCGGCGTCGCGACGCCCGCGGAGTTCGCCAGGTCGACCTTCATGCTCTTCCCGACCACCGGATCGGTGCGCGGCGTGAACGACGGGACGCCGTTCGTCCCCGCCCACCCCGCGCCGTAGTTCTGCCAGCTCGCGACCACGGTGAGCCACGTCTCGGCGATGCCGTCGCCGCCGTTGAAGCCGCGGCCGCCGACCACGACGTCGGTCCGGCCGTCGCCGTCGAAGTCGCCGCCGGCGACCGCGACACCGTAGTCGCTCTTCACGAGCGGATCGCTCGTGTGCTCGGTGAAGGTGAAGAGGACGGCGCCGGTCGCCCCGGAGATCGTGCGGGCGTAGCCGACGTCGGAGCCGGTGAGCTGCGGCGCGCCGACGATGAAGTCACTGGTGCCGTCGTCGTCGACGTCGCCGCTGGCGCTGCGCACGGAGTGGCCGAAGGTGTCGTGCTTCTTGTCCCCGAACACCTTGTAGATCACCGAACCGGTCGCACCGGAGAGGACGGTGACGCAGCCGGTCTCGATCCCGCTCCCGTCGAGGTGGCGCGGCGCGCCGACGACGAGGTCGCCGACGGAATCGCCGTCGAGGTCGCCGGGATTCGCGAGCGAGTAGCCGAAGCGCGAATCGGCGGCGCCGTTGACCGTCCGGATCACGCTGCCGTCCTGGCCGGAGAAGACGGTCACCCGGCCGGTCGTCACCCCGCTCGAGTTGACGAACTGGGGGCTGCCGACGGCGAAGTCGACGAAGCCGTCGCCGTCGACGTCGCCGGCGCGGCTCACGGAGGTCCCGAACTGATCGCCCGAGTGGCCCTGCACGAAGAGGAGCGTCGACCCCGTCTTGCCGGAGAGGACGAAGACCGTGTCGGCGCCGGGAGCGCCGACGACGAAGTCGTCGATCCCGTCGCCGTCGAGGTCGTTCTGGAGCGACCGCACCGACGACCCGTATTGCGCGGTCGCGACGTTCAGCGTGAGCGTGTAGATCGCGGCGTGGAGGTGCGGGCTGTAGGCGAGGACGGCGCCCGCCTGAGAACCGCCGGTGGAGTCGTCCGGCGCGCCGACCAGCACGTCGGGGAATCCGTCGCCGTCGAGGTCGATCTTCCCTTCGACCGCCGCCCCGAGACCCGCGCCGACGTTGCCGGCGATCTCGTCGATCAGGGCGTGGGTCTTGCCGCTGAAGATGCGCGCGAGCCCGTTCCCGAGCCCGCCGTAGTCCGGCTCGCCGACGATCAGGTCCTCGGCGCCGTCGTTGTCGACGTCGCCGATCCGGCTCACGGAGGCGCCGAAGGAGCCGCCCGTACCGTTGGCCGGCCAGGCGTAGTCGAAGACCTGCGCCCGTGCCGCCGGCGCGACGCACAGCGTGAAGAGCGGCGGGATCGCGGCGCGCAGGAGACGGTGCGAGGAGCGGTTCACGCGGTTTCTCCGTGGAGGGCGGGACTCCAGCGGAGGAATCGGAATCGCCGCGCGCCCGTGTCGCGCCGCTACGCTGGTTCGCGCGCGGCGTTCGGTCGGGGATTCGAGGCCCGGCTCCCGGCGCCAGGACGCGGGGCAACGTCATGAAGCCACTCACGGCCGCGATCCTCGTGCTCGTCGGCGTGCCCGCGGGGATCGGGGCGTTCACGTTCGGCTACGCGAAGGGCTTCTCGTACCTGTCGAGCGATCCGCGCGCGTGCATCAACTGCCACGTGATGAACGAGCAGTTCGACGCCTGGCAGAAGAGCGGCCACCGGCACGTGGCGACCTGCATCGAGTGCCACCTGCCGCACGACGGGCTCGGGAAATGGGTGGCCAAGGCCGACCACGGCTGGCGCCACTCGGTCGCCTTCACGCTCCAGGACTTCAAGGAGCCGATCGAGATGACGCCGGCCGACCGCGTCATCGTCCTCGAGAACTGCGTGCGCTGCCACGGCGACCTCGTCGAGTCGATCCACGTCACCGCGACCGCGACGGGGGAGGAGCTCGACTGCCTCCGCTGTCACGCCCTCGCCGGTCATTCCGGCGGTTGACCGTTTTCCTGCGGCCGCGGCCGCTCGACGATCCGAATCGGGCCGAGAGGGGGAAGAAACCGTGAACGAGAACCCTGCGCCGCGCTCGCGGCGCTCGTGGATCATGCTCGCGCTCGGCGTCGCGGCCGCCGCCGGCCTGACGATCGTCCTGCTCGCCCTCTTCACGAACATCTT
>DASRRB010000376.1:0-2435 GCA_035695985.1 Planctomycetota bacterium
GCCGCAGCGCAGCGTCGGCGACGTCGTGCTCACCAACGGCTTCACGCTCGGCGGGACGGTGGTCGACGGCGCGAACCGTCCGGTCGCCGACGTCGAGGTCATGGCCGGCATCCGCAATCCGGCGGTCCCGATCCCGGCCGCGCTGATGCACCCGGCCGGCCGCACCGACGCGCGCGGCGAGTTCCGCGTCACCGGGCTGCCGAGCGGGAGCGAGGCGTACGTCGCGACCCGCACCTCGCGCGGGCAGCCGTGGCGCGTGCACGGCCCGCTCGCCGCGGCGGAGAGCGGTCTCACGATCCAGCTCGCGCCGCCGAGCGGCTTCGTCGTCACGCTGCGCGACGACGCCGGCAAGGTGGTCGCCGACGCGGAGCTCTTCATCGCCCCCGACCCGTTCGAGGGCGGCGCGCCGCTGCCGCCGATCTTCGCCCCGCCGATGCTGAAGCTCACCGACGTGGCCGACGAGGGCAAGGGCGTGAAGCGCGTGACGGGGCTCGACGCCGGCAAGTACCAGCTGATCGGGCGCGCGCCCGGCTTCGCGCTCGCGACCGCGGGCGTCGCGGCCGCCGACCCGCCGCCGCCCTGCGAGCTCGTCTTCACCGCCTCGAACTCCGTCGACGTGACCGTCGTGCGGGCGAGCGACCGCGCTCCGCTCGACTGGGCCTTCGCGAGCCTCGCCCCGAAGGGGATCTTCGAGCGGCCGGTCGCGCGCGCGCGCAGCGACAAGCAGGGCCACCTGCGCCTCGACCGCGTCCCCGCCGGCGAATACGTCCTCTCGGTCCACCATCCGGCGCAGGCGACGTTCGACCTCGACGTGAAGGTCCCGACGGCGCCGCTCACCGTCGAGCTGCGCCTCGGCGGCCACCTGAAGGGCAAGCTGCTCGAAAAGGGCCGCCCGCCGGGCCGCTCGCTCTTCCTCATCCTGGTCCCGAGCGAAGCGGAGCGCGACGCGCAGAAGGCGATGCAGCGCCCCGACGCCGCGCTGCCGACCTTCACCGCGAGCGCCGACACGGGCGACTTCGCGGCGCCCAACCTCGCGGTCGGCGACTACCGCTACGAGGTGCGCGACCGCATCGTCGGCAAGGGGCCGCTCGCGCTGTTCCAGACGATGCGCGACGACCCGCTCGCGAAGGGGGAATTCGCGATCCGCGAGGGCGAGACGACCGAGCTCGTCGTCGACGTCGCGGCCGGCGACGGTCCGACCGCCGAGCTCTACGGCACGGTCTGGTTGAACGGCTCCCCCACGCCCGAGGTCTCGGTCCGTTTCGAGGGACCGAAGAACCGGACGGTCGTCAGCGACGCCGCGGGCAACTACCGCTTCGACATGCTGCCTGCGGCAAAGGGGAAGCTGCTCGTGCAGGGGCTGAAGGACGGCGACCTCTTCTCGCTCGCGTCGGTGGTCCATCGCGAGGAGATCGAACTGCGGCCGGGCGAGTCGCGCCGGCTCGACATCAACCTCGAGGTCGCGGCGGTGCGCGGGCGCGTGACCGGACCGGGGCCGCTGCCCGCGGCGCTCGGCACGATGGTGATCCTGCGCGACGCGGCGGGCGGCGCGAACCAGATGACGATGACGAATCCGCTGACGGGCGGCTACGAGTTCGCGCACGTGCCGGCCGGCAAGTTCGACCTTCTGGTCCGGCAGAAGGGCGCCGCACCCTTCACGACGACGATCGAGGTCGAGCCGCGCCGCGGCGACGTCGACTACGACGTCGTGCTGCAGAACGCGGTCGCGCTGCGCGGACGCGTCGTCCTGCCCGAGGGGACGGCGGCGGCCACCGACGCGAACCCGCGCGGCGCGACGCTCTTCCTGGTCGACGGTGACGGGCGGCCGGCGGGCCGCGGCAGCGTCGACGAGGCGAAGCTCTCCTACGAATTCGCGGAGGCGAGCCCGGGCGAGTACGGCGTGCGCTGGTACCGGAACGGGCAGACCCTGCTCGTCCGCAAGTTCGAGATCCCGGCCGGCGGGGCGGCCGATCTCACGCTCACGTTCGAGCTCCCCAAGGAGGGCGAGGTCGTCCCGCCGCTCTTCCCGAACGCGATTCCCCCGGGCGGCGCGGCCGTGCCGGGCGGCCGCCGGAACGAGCAGCGCGTCCATTGACCTTCCGTCTCCGCGCTTGCCGCCCGGGGAATGGATGGTTTGCTATGGGGCGCGCCCGGGCTCACAGTGGCGCGCGTGCGCCGTAGTGCCGCCCGAGCGGCCGCGCCGCTCCCGATCGAGCCGCCGAGGTGGGCCTTCCCCGGTCCGCGCTCCACCGCGCCAGGAGGATCCATGAAGTCGTCGTCGCTCGCCGCGTTCGCGCTCGCTCTGTCGATCGCGTTCGCGGAAGAGGGCTGCGCGCTCGCGGCCGCGCCGCAGAACGCAACGCCCGCCCCCGCGCCCCAGGAGTCGCAGGAGCAGGAAGACGGGCCGGCCGGCGACGGCAAGGCGAAGCCCGAGG
>DASRRB010000377.1:0-7966 GCA_035695985.1 Planctomycetota bacterium
AATCCGGAGCGTCGCAGCGCGCTGCGCAGCGTCGGCCGGAAGGCGAGATGGGCTTCGAGGTCGCGCCGCCCCTTCCCGATCAGGTGGTACCCGACGTGGTGGGCGCGGTCGTCGGCGCCCGGCTGCTCGGTCGCGGCGCGCGCGCTCTCGACCGTCCGCAGCGCGACCTTCAGCTGCTCCTCCGCGGTCGGGCCCGCCAGCTCCTCGACCGCGTGCCGGTAGCGGTCGCGGCTCGCGAAGTCCATCTTCGTGTAGACGTTGGCCGGGTCGCGCCGCAGCACCTGCTCGACCACGCTCTCGCGCTCGAAGAACCGGCTCCAGTCGAGCGCCGAGCAGAAGCGCAGGCTGGTGATCGCGTTCTCCATCGAGACCAGCCGCGCGGCGACGTTCTGGCTGTCGGCCCGGATCGCCTGCTCGGCGTCGATGCCGGCGGCGGCGAGCCGCTCCTCGAGCGCCGCGCGGATCCGGGCGCAGGTCGGTCCGTGCTCCCGGAGCCGCTGCAGGACCTGCGCCGTGTAGGCGTTGGCGGGCGCCTCCGGCAGCGGCGGGATCGTGTCCGCGTCGGCGCTGCACTCGATGTCCGCGAAGACGCGGTCCGCTTCGAACCGCCGGGCGCGCCGCTCCAGGATCTCCGCGGACAGGCGCCGGATGCGGTCGAGCAGGGCGACCTTCAGCATCGTCGGCCAGGCCCACAGCTCGCCGATCGTCCAGGGCGCGACGGACTGGAAGGCGGCCACGAGATGGTGCATCCGCTCCGAGTCGATGCGCCCGTCGCTGACGCCGATCAGCTCGACGGCGATCGACTCGATGCGGGCGGTGAAGTGCGACTCGCGCTTCGGGAGCTTCGGGAGCTCGCGGAAGAAGTCCTTCGGGAGGTTGCGCTGGATCTCGACGACGTCGGCGTCGATGGTCGGGAAGTTGTCGAGCAGCCAGTCGGTCGCCGGCTCGACCGGCTCGTCACGATGGACGTCTTCCGCGAGGACGCGATAGGCCGCGCGCAGGAAGCGTTCGTTGCCGGCCAGGCGTCCGAAGAAACGGCGCGAGCCGCGGCGCGAGCGGCGGGCGAGACCGAAGCGCGCCGCGAGAGCGCGGGCGTGCACCTCGAGACCGTCGATGCCGAGGAGCTGGACCCGCTGTCCGCCCTTCTCGCCCGGTGGCGGCGTCGCCGCCGACGTCATGACTTCCGCCGATCAACGGACGTGGCGGCGCGGGGTGTTCCAGACATCGTCGGCAAATCGGTCCATCCCGTCGGCACGCGCCCCCCCGCGGTGCCCGGTCGATCGCAGCGGCAATCGGGGTGCCCCCGAATCCGGAATCGTCGCCTCCAGCGAAGATTCGCGGCGCAGCGCGAGCGAAGCGATGCAGATTGGAGAAACCGCCCTCCGAAGTCGTGGAACGAATCGAGGCGCGCGTCGATCTCGCGCCTTCTTTCGCGAAACCGCGTCCGAGCTCACTATTCGAGGGCTTTCGACGCGGAGCGCACGTAGAGTCGTGCGCCGAAAATCGAGACCGCGGAGAAGTCGCGCACGCGGTCGCGGACGGACGCGGGTCCTACGCGCGGCGACGCGCGGCCGACTTCTTCTTCGGCTTCCTCTTCGGCGCCGGCTCCTCCGCCGGCTGCCAGAGCTCGAGCTTGCGCCCTTCCGGGTCGTAGATCCACGCGAAGCGGCCGAACTCCGAGTCCTCGCGCTTCGCGTCGACCTTCACCCCTTCGCGCTTCAGCGCCGCGAGCATGGCGTCGAGGTTCGCGACGCGGTAGTTCACCATGAAGCGCTCGCGGCTCGGCGCGAAGTACGTCGACGTCGCGTCCTTGATCGACCAGGCGGTCGCGCCGACGCGGCGCGGCGCATCCTTCTCGCGCCACTCGAAGACGCAGCTGCCCCAGTCGTTGAGCGCGAGGCCGAGGTGCTCGGCGTACCAGGCGCGCAGCCGCTTCGCGGCGGGCGAGAGGAAGAAGATCCCGCCGATCCCGGTGACCCGTTTCATCCGTCTCCTCCCGCGCGCCGCGCGGCGCAGCTTCGCCCGACCGACCCCCGCCCGCGCGTCACTTCGCGCGAGTGTATTGCATCTCGACCACCTTGGTGTTGGTTTCGCCGATCGCGAGGTCGTGCACCTCGATCGCGAAGTGGTCGTCGTCCTTCCAGCGGTAGACGTACTTCACTTCCTTGCCGATCTCGCCGGTCAGGTACTCGTCCATCTTCCCGTACAGGATCAGCGTGTCGCCGGTCTGGTCGGCGACGCCCTGCGCCTCGAGCAGCATGGTGTTCATGTTGTCGGCCGAGGTCTGCACGTACGCGTGCTTGAAGTTGTCGTAGCCGAGGAGGTACAGGCTCTCGTAGTTCGCGTTGATCCAGAACTGACCCTTCAATTCGCCCTTCACGAAGCGGCCGCCCAGGATCGACGTGAACTCCGCCTTCGACTTGCCGACCGGCTGGCCGCCCATCGTCGACGTCACGTCCCATTTGCCGACGAAGCGCTCGAGCTTCTTGTGGGACGCCGATGGCGCGGTCCACTTCTTCGCCGCCTCCATCATCTTCGCCATGTCGTCGCCGCCCTCCTGCTGCGGAGCGGCGGAGGCGGGAGCCACCGGGTCGGAGGACGCGGCGAAGCGCGCCGCCGTGGTGACGAATCCGACGGCGAGCAGGGCGAACGCGATCGATCGGGACGACATGGCCTCTCCTTCCGGTTCCTGGGATGCGGGAGCGGGACGACGTCGCGCGCGGCGCCGGCGGCGCAACTACTTCCGTGGCGCGGCGGACGTCTCGGCGTCCGCCGCGAGTGCGAGGACCGAATAGTGGAGCTTCAGGCAGCCGGGCGGCGGCTCGCCGCGCAGCGCGACCTCGACCGTCGCGCGCGCGAGGCGGCGCAGCGGATCGAAGTCGGTCGCGGCGGCGACGGCGCGCCCGAGCTCGGCGCCCGCCGTCGGCAACACGACGAGCGCGCTCGCCGCGACGACCAGAGCGGTGAGCAGACGCTCGCGGCGCGGCCGCACGCGGCGCGGGCGCGCGAGCCAGTCGAGGCGCGCGAAGACGGAACCGGCCGCGCTCCAGCCGTGCGCGCCGGAAGGCAGCGGCTCGTCGAAGCGGCGCGCCGCGGCGTGCAGGAGCGTCCGGCGGTAGCTCGCGAGGCGGCGCGCGTCGCCGCCGAGGTGCGCGGCGACCGTCGCGTCGCAGGCGAGCTCGCGCAGCGCGGCGAGCCGGCGCGCCACCAGCCAGACCAGCGGGTGGAACCAGAAGAGGCGCGCGACCGCGGCGCAAAAGCGCGCGCAGAGCGGGTCGCGCCGTTTCAGGTGGGCGAGCTCGTGCAGCAGGACGTCCTCGAGCTCGCGGTCGGTGAGCGACGCGGTGGCACCGGCCGGCAGGACGACGCACGCAACGCGGCCCCCGAAGACGAGCGGCGCCGCGACGGCGTCGCTCTCGAGAAGGCGCGGCGCGCGACGCATGCCGAGATCCGCGACGAGCGAGCGCACGCGCGACGCGGCGCGCGCCGGCGCCTCCGCCGCGCCGCGTTCGACCCGGAGGCGCGCGCGGCGGCCGCGGATCGCCGTGCCGAGCAGCAACGTCGCCGCGACGGCGCCCCACGCGACCAGCGCGATCCCCGCGAACGACGGCAGCGCCGGCGCGGACGGCGCGAGCCGCGCGAACTGCGCGACCGGCTCCGGCATCGCGACCGTCCCGGGCACGACGGCCGGCCCGACGCCCGGCGGCACCAGCAGCTTGAAGAGCACCAGCAGGTGCAGCGCGACGCGCAGCCGCGGCCACGCGAAACGCGCGAGGAGCCGATCGGCCGCGAGCACGATCAGCGCGAGCGCGCCCGCCTGCAGCGACGCCGCCACGAGCCACCCCCACGCGACGGCCGCGACGCCTGCCGCGCTCACTTCGAGTCTCCGTCCGCGTCTTGCGCGTCGTCCGCCAGCAGCTTGCGCAGCCGGGCGCGCTCCGGGTCGGAGAGCGGGCCGCCTTCGACGAGGTGGTGGACGAAGGCGCCGTACGCGCCGCCGAAGGCGCGCTCGACCAGCGACTTGACCGCCGACTTGCGTGCCGCGAGCCGCGACACCTTCGGACGGTAGGTCGCGACGTTGCCCTTCCGCTCCTCGGTGACGGCGCCTTTCTCGACGAGGCGCGTCAGCATCGTCTTCACGGTCGTGTAGGCCCAGCCGGGCTGCTTGCCGAGCCGCTCGATCACGTCGCGCGCGCTCGACCGCTCGCGACTGGAGGGACCTCCGCCCCGCCAGAGCGCCTCCATCACGATCCACTCGGCGTCGCTGAAACGCATCGCAGTCCCGGATTCCCTGCCGTTCGCGCGCTCGAGCGCCGGACGGCGCGCGGCGGGTCGCGGACGGATCTTCTACACGTGTAGAAGACGGTAGGCCGGCGGGCACGCGCCGTCAAGACGGCGCCGGGTCACGCGCCAGGCGGCCTCTCGCCCTCGCCGAGTCCGCCTTCTCGGTCGACCACGTAGGGACAGAAGCGGAAGACGTCGCAGTCGACGCCGCGGGCGCGGGCGATCCGCTCGATCAGGAGGCGGACCGGCATCAGCTCGACCAGGAACTGCCAGTGCGCGGGACCCGGCGGCAGCTCGAGCGCGAGATCGCCGGCGCCGTCGGGAATGCCGCGTCCGACCAGCGTCACGTGCGCGCCGGCGCGCCGCAGGTCGGCCGCGAGCGCGAGATCGAGCACGCGCGTGCGCCCCTCCGCCGCGAGCCAGACGATCGCGCGCACGCCCGGCCGCACGACCTCGTTCGGCCCGTGCCGGAACGCGCCGGTCGAATGCGCGGTGGCCGGGAGCTTCGCCGCCTCCTCGAAGAGCTGCCGCGCCTCGTGCGCCGCCGCGAGCCCGGGCCCGCGCGCGAGCAGGACGACCGGCGCGTCGGCCAGGGCGCGCGCGCCGACGAGCTCGACTTCGGAGAGCCGCGCCTGCCACGCCTCGAGCTGCTGCCGGGCCGCGGCGAGCTGCGCGTCGATCGCCTCCGCCTCTTCGTCCCGCCACGCCGCCGCCGCCGCCGCCGCGACCCGCGCCCCCGCCAGCGCGACGCCGCTGTACATCGTCACCGACACGTTGAAGTCGAACGGCGCGCCGAGCGCGATCGAGTGGTCCGCGCCGCGCGCGAGCGGACTCTCCGGGTCGTTCGTCACCGCGATCACCGTCGCGCCCGCCGCACGCGCCTTCGGCAGCAGGTCGACGACTTCGACGCTCTTCCCGCTGCGCGACAGCGCGAGGATCGCCGCGCCCTTCGGCACCTGCGCGAAGTGGACGAGCTCGCCCGCGTCGAGATTGCGGACCGGCAGCGCGGCCGCGTCGCAGAAGTGCTGGATCGCGAAGCCCGCGTGCCAGCTCGAGCCCATGCCGGCGATCCACCGCACGGGCGCCGCCGCGAAGGCGGCCGCCGCCGCTTCGAGCGCGGCGCGCGCCGGCGATCCGCGCTCGAGCATGCGCCGCAGGATCGCGCGCAGCTCTTCCGGCTCGCGCAAGGCGTCCTTCAGGAAGCGCGACGACGGCTCGGCCAGCGGGATCTCCTCGGTGCGCGCCGCTCGGCGCGCGGAGATCCTAGCCCGGGCCCGCCGTGCGTCGCGGCCGGCCTCAGCGCGTCGACATCTCCGGGCGCGGCCGCCCCGCGAGCGACGCGGCGCCGTCGAGCCACGTGAGCGCGAGCTCGAAGTCGTCGAAGCACTTCGCCTCGTCGCCGCGCAGCGCGCAGAGCATCGCCGCGAAGCCGAGGACGCGCCGCTGCGCCTCGTCTTCGGCGACCAGCGCGATGCGCGAGCGCAGGAACCGCGTCGGCTGCGCGAGCGCGTCGGCGACGCGCACCGCGTCGCCCGGCTCGGCCGGGAACGACGTCCGGCGGAAGTCGACGATGACCGCGAGCTCCGGATCGGAGCGGTCGCTGCGCGTCAGCTCGAGGAAGTCGGCGCGCAGCGTCGCGGCGTCGCACTCCTCGGAGAGGACGAGCCACGCGGGCTGTCGAGTTTCGCGCCCGGGCTGCAAGGGATCGTGGAACATGGGGGGTCTCCTCATGCCCCCAATCGACCTCTCAGCCGAGAGAACCGTGCGGCGCGGACGGTGAAGGTCCCGTGAAGGGAATCGAAGTCCCGCGCAGCCAGCCCAGCGCCGCCTCGCGTTCGCGGAAGCTGCGCGCCTCGCCGCCGCGCAGCGTGCAGAGCGCAGCGATCACGCTCACCACGCGCAGCTGCGCCTCGTCGGCGGCGACCAGCGCGACGCGGTGGTCGAGGAGGCCGTCCGGCTGCGCGATGAAGTCGGCGAGCTCGATCGCCTCGACCGAGGACGGGACGAACGGCGTCCCGCGAAAGTCGATCAGGACCGGGATGCCGTCCTGGCCCTCGCGCCGCCGCGCGACGCCCAGGATCGCCGCACGTACCGCCGCGAAGTCGCACGGACCCGACAGGGTGAGCGCGGCGAACTGCCGACTCCCGTCCACGCTCGAATGGATCGCCACGCTGCGCTCCGCCGCGACTTCCTGCGGAGCCTTTGGAGCGTCTTCCTGGGCCGCCGCGTCACGCGCCCGGAGCGGTCTTCGGCGACTTGGGAGCAGTCAATTCCTGCACGCCCGTCGCATCGGGGGCGGCCGGCGCCGCGCCGACCTCGGCGCCGATCGCCTGCTCGAACGCGTCGACGTCGAACCCGAACGGCCCCGGCGCGGAGCGATAGGCGACGCGGCCGTCCCGGTCGATCAGGATCAATCGATCGGGCCACGCCTCGTAGGTGCGGTTGGCGGCGTCGTCGAGATCGTCGACGACGCCCGGGATCGGCGCGAGCGAGAGCGCGCTCATGCAGTGCTGCGCGTGGTCCTGCCGCTCGGCGAGGTTGCGCGGCTCGAACATGACGGTGCCGTCGCACGTCCCCATCGGCCACGGCGAGTCGAGCGCATGCGCCTCGCGGATGTAGACCACGAAGAAGCTCGCCGCGCCCCGGTACTTCGCCTCGATCTCCTTCAGCCGACCGGCTGAAGCGGTGAACGGTCCTCAGGTGAAGCTGCCGAATATGAGGGCGATCGGCCGCTCCCCGAAGTGCGCCGCGAGCGTCCACGGCGCAACCGCTTCGCCCTGCGGCTCGAGCGGCACGGCGCGGAAATCCGGCGCGACTTCACGCGCTTCTCGAGGAATCGAGCCCTCGGCCGGCGCCGGTCCGGCGCGATCGCGCTCGCGCATCACGAGGCGGCCGTCGCCGTCGGCGTCGCGCCGCGCGAGCCATCGCTCGATCTCCGGCCGGGAGAGCAGGCCGTCGTGGTCCTCGTCCATGCCGGCGAGGAGCGTCGCGAACGGGTCGATGCCGTTGATGCCGCCCTTCGCGACCGCCTCGAACTCGGCGCGGTCGACGCGGCCGTCGCCGCTGGTGTCGAGCTGCACGAGTCCGGCGAGCAGCTCCGCCGTCCCCATCGACTCGGCCTCACGCCCGCCGACCGCCCGGATCAGGAGCATCGGCAGCGTGAGGTCGGGCAGCGGCGCGAGCTTCTTGTCGAAGTCGGCGCGCGTCACGACGCCGTCGCGGTCGCGGTCGAGCCGCGCGAAACCCGCGTCGTCGTCGCGCAGGTACTCGGCGCGCGTGATCCGGCCGTCCCGGTCGGCGTCGTACGTGGTCGCGAGCCACTGCCACCAGCCGTCGTGGTCGCGGCGCAGCTCGGCCTCGGGGTCGCGGCGCGGCTTCACGGGAGCGGGGGCGGGGGCCGGCTCCGGCTCCGCGCTCTTGCAGCCGGCGAACGCCAGCAGGACGACGGCGACCGCTTTCGAGCACTGACCGGACGACATCGCGCGCTCCTCGGGGCCGCGGATCTTACGCGGCGACGGAACGGGCGCGGACGCAGGTCTCACCGCGGGAGGTGCGTCGACTCCGCCTGCGGACGGACCTCGTGCGTCGTGCGCGCCGAGCGGGCGAAGACGCTGCCGATCAGGAGACCGATCGCGAGCGGCAGCCCCCACGTGAGGAGGAATTCGCCGAACCGGGCCATCCG